>NZ_CP101749.1:0-22995 GCF_024496285.1 Comamonas sp. C11 | reverse complement strand
GAAGATCCCACCGGATCGTTTAAACGTAATCCATCGATGGTGGTTCGGGATCCCGTGAAGTGATCTTCAGAACCTGTTCATCACCGATATCGCCGTTTTCGCGGTGATCAACGATTCGCCGGAAGTTCTTATCGAAACGCCGGTTAAAGCCGACTTCGAATTTAACCCCAGTCTTCTTGACAACGCTAAGCGCTTTCAAAATTTCTTCATCGTTAAACCCAACGGGCTTTTCACAGAAGATATCTTTACCAGCTTCAGCGGCGTCGATCGTGAATTGTGGGTGTAAGTCGGTTGGCACACAGATCAATACGGCTTGAAACATCCGGATCCGCTAAAACTTCGTGATAATCAGTAACGACGTTTTCGGCGGCCTTGTATTTCATACCCCAGTCATCAGTCGCAATCAAATCACAGATATATTTAATGGTGACATTCGGAATTCGCATTAAATTTTTGTAATGCACGTTCCCAATTACGACCCATACCAATAATACCGATTGTGATATTTTGACTTGTGATATTTGTACTTTTTTCCATGTTGATACCCCTTTCCATAAGCATTTCTTAACTGAGCAATCGCTTGTGAAATTATCACGTTTCGGAGGAATTTCAGCCTTCATCTGCGATATGTTCATTTCCTTGTTCGCTTACAGAATAACTGATATACCAGACTTTGTCAACACAATTTTAAAGATTATTTTCACAAATAAAGCGCTTTCTTTAAAAGTGTTGACATTCACAATCCATAGTGAAATAATAGCAGGTGAATTCAAATGGTGCTTTGTTCACACAGTAACGATTGTTTAAATGTTGTTATGGCGCCACTAGCTACTCACTTGTATTCCATTTATAAGGGTATAAACAAAATTAATAGAACGGTTTGTTATTTAGGAGGAACGATTATGTCCGAAGAAAAAGTGGTCAGAGATGACAAAGTCCCGCTGGATTCTTCTACTAATGATGAAGTTAATCAAAATGCCGGGCACAATTTAAAACACATCGCGTTGATCTCAACGCTTGGCGGCTTATTGTTTGGGGTCGATACCGGTGTGATCAATGGGGCCATCGGTTACATGGCGACCCCGCAGGAATTAAACCTTTCATCAAGTAATGAAGGGTTGGTTACCAGTGGGATCACCCTCGGGGCCGCGTTCGGGGCCGTCTTAGCGGGTCGGTTATCCGACCGAATTGGGCGGCGGCGACTATTAAAGTACCTATCAGTCCTATTCTTCTTTTGTACCTTAGCTTGTGCGGTCGCACCCAACGCCCTGTTGATGATCATCTTCCGTGCACTCTTGGGCTTAGCTGTCGGGGGCGCATCGGTTATCGTCCCAACGTACTTGTCCCGAGATTTCCACGCCTTCAATTCGGGGTCGCTTGGTCACGCAAAACGAATTAATGATCGTTACTGGCCAACTGCTCGCCTTCATCGTTAACGCCATTCTCGGGAACTGGTTCGGTCACATCTCCCATATCTGGCGCTACATGATCGGCTTTGGGATGATTCCCGCCGTCCTGTTATTCTTCGGGATGATGATCGTTCCTGAATCCCCGCGCTGGTTAGTAATGGTCAATAAACTTGACGACGCGCTCGACGCGTTAAAGCGGATCCGGCCTCGGGAAAAGGACTGTAAGGATGAGATCAGCCAGATTCAAGACACGTTGAACCAGGAAAGTGAAATCAAGCAGGCAACCTTTAAAGACTTGACCACGCCATGGATTCGGCGCCTTGTCTTTATCGGGATCGGCCTCGGCGTCATGCAACAATTTATCGGGATCAACATCATGATGTATTACGGCACCACGATTTTGACCCAGGCTGGTTTCGCCCATAATGCGGCCCTGATCGCCAACATCGGGAACGGGATTGTTTCCGTGATCGCCACTTTCATTGGGATGTCGATCATGAACCGCGTTAACCGGCGGAGCATGTTGATGTCCGGGATCATTGGGACGGACGATTTCATTACTACTCATCGTGTTGATTTCAGCCTTTCTTAGCAAGAGCCCGTTACTACCGATCTACGTTGTGCTTTGCACGATGATGTTCCTCGGGTTCTTCCAAGGATTTATTTCACCGTTAGTTTGGTTACTCTTGTCAGAGATCTTCCCGCAAAACTTGCGGGGCCTTGGGATGGGCGTTTCAACGTTCTTCCTCTGGTTTGCGAACTTCTTAGTTGGTTACTTCTTCCCGGTTCTGCTCAGTGCTGTCGGGATGACCTGGACCTTCTTGATCTTCGTTGGTTTCAACATTCTTTCCTTTATCTTCGCCTATAAGTGCGCGCCTGAAACACGGGGCAAATCACTTGAACTCATTCAAATGGAATTCAAGTACGGCGACGCTTCCGGGGTTAAACCGGAAGATGAATAATTTAATTTGGGTATTAACTATTTAAAAATATTTACTAAGGTGGTTTCATATTATGGAAAAAGTACATGCAGGTATTATTGGTTTAGGCCGCGCCGGTCAAATGCATCTGAAGAACTTAATGACGATCCCAGAAATTGTGATCGAACAAGTTGCCGACGTCTTCATTGAAAACGTTTCCGAACATTTAAATGATATCGGAATCACGAATCAGACCCGCGACTACCATGACATCCTCAACAACCCGAAAGTTGACACCGTTTTCATTTTTACGTCAACAAACACCCACGAAGAGATCGTTACGGCTGCTGCTAAAGCCGGGAAGAACATCTTCTGTGAAAAAACCATTGAGTATGAACCAAGTCGAAGAAGCCAGCTTAAACGTTTTACGCGAAGTTAAAAAGGCCGGCGTTAAACTCCAAATCGGATTTAACCGTCGGATGGACCCTCAATTCCGGAACGTCTACGAAGGCGTTCGCAATGGTAAGATTGGGACTCCTCAAATCGTTAAAGTCACTTCCCGCGACCCTGACTTACTGCCACACGATTTAATTCAACGGATCGGTGGATTATTATTCGACTTCACCATGCACGATTTCGATATGGCGCGTTACATGATGAACAGCAACATCTCAGAGGTGTATGCTAAGGGTGGTACTTTAATCGACCCAACCTTGAAGGACATCGATGATATCGATACCTTAGCCCTCGTTCTTCAATTCGAAAACGGGACTTACGGGTTAATTGATAACAGTCGTCGGGCCGTTTACGGCTATGGACCAACGGGTTGAAGTCTTTGGCTCCGAAGGGATGCTGAAAGCTGAAAACGTAAGCAACAGTACCGTTGAACTTTACAACAACAAGAACGAAGAATTACAAAAGCCACTTCCAATCTTCAAGGAACGTTACCGTGAAGCCTACACTGCTGAAATGAAAGCCTTCGTTCGTTCAATCTTGAAAGACGAACCATTGGTTGCAGAAGGCCGCGACGTTATCATGGCACAACGGGCCGCCGTTGCTGCTAAGAAGTCCCTTGAAACCGGCTTACCACAAAAGGTTGATACGTCATACCCATTGGAATAGGCATTATATTTTAGAAAGAGGTTTTTTTAAATGCTCACTACAGACGAAATCGCCAAACCAGGAAAACCAAGCTTTGCTCAGCCACTTCAATTTAGCGGACGTTGATCCGTTGGTTGACAGTCTCCGCAAGATCGGAAAAGCCGACTTTGAACGGGTCTGCATTTTAATCACGATCAACAAGCGGGAAGTCTTCTTCCACGCCGGCACCCAAACCACGCACGAAAATAATTTATGGATCCAAAAGAAGGCCAACGTCGTCGACGCGTTCGATCACAGTTCCCTCTTTGAAAAGGCCGTTTACGCGGACGATCCTGACAGTTTCTACAAGGGTAGCGGGTTAAGCCCGAAAGACTTCGCCATCGTTGGTGGTGGTTTCCCAATCGGGATCACCAACACCGGGATCATTGGTAGCTTGATCGTTTCTGGGTTAACTGATGAAGAAGATCACGAATTAGCTTACAACGCCTTGCTCGATTTGAAGGCGCAACAAGCTTAATCAACGTTTGGAGGGATGGACTTGAAAGCATTTGGTTTTAATCAATACGGTAACTCTAACGTTATGGAAGAGCTGGAACTCCCGGTGCCAAAACTGCGGCCCAACGAAGTCCTCGTCAAAACGTCGGCGTTTGCCATTAACGCATTCGACATTGCCGTGCGTAACGGAACTTTCCGGAACAGCGTCACCATGTTGTTCCCGACCATTCTCGGAAACCGACGCGGTCGGTCGGATCGTCAAGCTGGGCACCAACGTCCACGATTACGACCTCGGCGATGACGTGCTCGCCCGCCCCGGTATCGGGACTTACGCGGAATACTTTAAGGTTTCAACGGACCATTTAGGACTTCGGCCCAAGAAGTACAACCCGTATGAAGCGGCCGGCTTACCATTGTCCGGGATCACGTCCTACAATACGCTGGTGCACATTGCCCACGTTAAGCAGGGGCAAACGATCGTTATTCTAGGCTCTTCCGGTGGGGTCGGTTCCATGTTGGTTCAAATGGCGAAGGCCCTTGGGTTATACGTCATTGGGACCGATACGGAAAGCTCCCGGGAAACCGTCTTGGGCTTGGGTGCGTCCGAATTTGGAGCCTACGATACCGAACGGGTCAGCGCTAAATTCGCCGACATGGCCGACATCCTGATCGATGCCACTAACAGTGGTGCCGCGACGGCCGGGTTAAGTATCGTTAAGCCCCACGGGACCTACGTCTCACTGACCACCCTGCCACAGGATCGTCAGGCCAAGCCGGACGTTGCTTATAAGCAGGTCATCCCTCGACGCGAATACCGCGACAGTGACGCTTTTGCCGCCATCGCCTTAATGATCCAAAATGATCAGTTACACGTTTCCATTGATCGTTTGGAATCATTCACTCTGGATGGTATCCGAAAGGGTCAGGACCTCGTTGAGGGCGGTAACCCTGATGGTAAAGTCATCGTGACACTTTGATTGCACCCCGCACCGCTTTCTGTTAAAATTATTAGTGGTAACAACGGTATAAAAAATAATCATTCAATAATAATTATGAATTGATAAAAAAGCACCGACCACGTTACTTAAGTTACACTTCGGTCGTAACGTGGCTGGTGTTTTTTATTATCAAAATTAAACCGGCTGACCTTGTCTCGGGTGCATGGTCAGGCCCTTATATTAATAACTAACTTGTACTATAATTATTAATAGTAAGAAAATCAAACGATTATATTCAACCTTTCACGAAGGCCGTCGAAAGGCCAACTTAACCAACTTTTTAACGATATTAATTGGAGCTGAGAACATTGGAAGATATTATTTTAGATTGTGACCCCGGTCACGACGACGCGATTGCCTTAATGATTGCAGTCGCTTCAAAAAACATTAATTTGTTAGCGGTTACAACTTCGGCCGGTAATCAAAAAACATAGCCAAACACTACGCAATGCCATGTCCCTTTTAACCCTGATGAAACGTGAAGACATCCCCGTCGCTTCCGGTAACGCTAAGCCGCTGATCCGGGATCTGATTTCCGGGATCAGCATGCACGGCATCACCGGGCTTGACGGCGCGACCCTGCCGAATCCCGACTTCTTCTCACAGGGCATTCCCGCTACTGAACTGATGGCTAAAATCTTATCCACTCACCAGAAAAAAGTAACCCTCGTGGTCACCGGCCCCTGCACCAACGTCGCCCTCTTCCTTTCGGTCCACTTTGAGCTCCGGTCGAGTATCAAGCAGATCGTAATCCTCGGGGGCGGCATGGGTCTAGGCAACTGGGGCCCCACGACCGAATTCAATATTCAAGTGGATCCCGAAGCGGCTAAAATCGTCATGGAATCGGGAATTCCCATCGTGTTAGCACCATTAAACGTCGACTTTGAAGCCCAATTATTACCCGAAGAAATCAAAAAGATCCATAAGATCAAGAACCCCGGTCGCCGATGTGATGGGCGGACTGCTCGACTTCTACGGGATGTCCTTTGACCATCAGCACTGGAACTTTAAGGGGTTACCACTCTACGACCCCGTGTACGGTCGCCTGGTTGATCGATCCCACAAAATTTGAGAGTCAACGTTGCAACGTCGCGGTCGAAACTAAGGGCGAACTGACCGCTGGTGAAACGGTGATCGACTATTATCACATTACCAACCGTAAACCCAACGCCAACGTCCTCTTCCACATCGATCGCCAGTGGTTTGCCGACCTCGTCATTGATAGTATTAAATCTTTTAGCACGAAGTAACGCTCTAACCGACCTGGTTATTTGAATTCGACGGAATCTATGGTATTGTAGCGTTAATATTGGGAAATAGATTGGAATGAAGCCGTTATGAGCATTGTCAGCACAGTTGAAGAGCAGTACCCCACCCTTTCGCGGCAGGAACGTAAAGTCGCGTTAAAGGTCATTCAGTCACCAAAAGAAGTGCAGAAAATGACCATTTCGAGCTTGGCAAAGACCGTGGACGTGAGCAACGCCACGATCACCCGTTTCGTCAAAAAAATGGGCTGCACAAACTTTTACAACTTTAAACTCCAGTTAGCGGAAAGTCCCGCTCCCAAGGCCCCCCGTCGTCAGTCAAACGGACACGGTTGCCGATCAAGTCTACAACTACTACCAAAAGATCCTCAGCGGAACCTGGGAACGACTCTATACTGATGAACTGCAGACCGCCGTCAACTTGATCTCCCATGCTCGGCGGGTCTACTTGTTCGGACTGGGCAGTTCCGGTTACACCGCTCAAGAAATGACCCAACGCTTACTGCGGATGGGTATCGCCCGCGTTTTCGATGACCGATACGCACGTCATATACATCAGCGGGGGGCATTATGCAGCCCGATGACGTGATCCTCGCCATTTAACTAACGGGGGAAACCGACGAAGTGAATAATTCGGTGGCCCTCGCCAAAAAGAAATCCGCAAAAGTGATTTCGATCACTTCTGATGAAAACAGTCACCTCGCGGCTTTGAGCGATTTAACCATCCAAGTGAAGAATAGTAAATTCGTTAATAAACTCGCGTTTCGTGAACTCCCAGTTCGCCATCACCTACGCGCTAGACATTATCGCGGCCATGTTGCTCGAAAATGCCGACTACCGTGACCAGATGAACCGGACGATCGACCTGATCACCGATAACAAACTGGGCCGGCACGCATAAAACTCAAAAAAAACAGGTTTGTCGAAAAAATTCGACAAACCTGTTTTTTTACTGATTATTAACGCTTATTCCGCCGTTAACGTCCCTTCTAAGAGGGCCTCGTAAATTGTCAGAATCAAGAGGTCGGCCGACCCGCCCAAGCTAAGGTTGCGTGCAACAAAAGTCTGGTTCAAGTCCGTTAAGAAGGCCCAGCCTTCACTAGTCGTACTCCCACCTAAGTCAAAGTACCGCTGTGCCTGTGCTTGCATCCACGGTAAAATCTCAACGGTTTGGCCCGCTTGACTAGGTTTGAGTCACTCGTATGACTTGCAATCATCAGTAGCGTATCCAACAAACGCTGATTGATGGTCCCCCGCCGCTCCCGTAAAAAGGGGTAAACCCCACGTTAACGACCGTGGGATAGCCGGCTTCGGCACGAATCCCGCCCTGCCCGTACTTTAAGTACTGCCGTTCACCAGCAGCCTGGGCCGTCTGCCGATTAAGGGCTCCTAAATCGTGATGGACCAGTCCCCGGACCATTGCCTTCACCGTTTGAAAAACCGCCGCGATCGTCGGTTGAGCCTGTCGCAAAACGACCGCGCTGGCAGCAACCAGGATCCCAAGCGAAAAGATCGCCCCTTTGTGGGTGTTGACCCCCCGCGTCGCCGCAAACATCGTCGCCTCCGCTTGCACACCCGCTGGCCGAATTTGTTGAAATAATTGCCGCAGATCGGCACCCTCAAAATCATGGCCGGCTTGACGGCATTGCTCGAAGTAGGGCTGCAAACTCACCGCACTATCAATAAAGGTGAAGACGGTCATGTCCGGATGGGGCCCGGGATCGGTCGGATCGACCAGTCCCGGTTTCGGTGTCACGGAAACCTCGTATAACAGCGCCCGTAATGCTAGCGCGGGTAACTGTTGATCGCCCTTAAGCATCGGTCGGCCCCTCCTTCGCAAAAAATTCTTGAACGCGTTGACTGATCATCGTTTGTAGCTCGGCCACACTATGCCGCCGTGAACGCGCACATTCCTTGGCTGGTCGGCCACAAATGAAGCAGGTCCGCACGGGTAAGTCAAAATCAGACCGGGATAACGGCTTGACCTGACCGTCCTGGACCGTCAACACATCCAGGTCGAACAAGCGGCCAAGTGTGAACTGGTCCTCAAACTGAACTGCCAACCGTTTCACGACGGCCGCCGACTCAGCAACGACTTCAAACTGCTCCCGCCCGGTCGGCTGATCCCAGTCAGCCGAGATGGTCTGCGACACGTCCGCCGTTGCCAGCCGGTTTTGCCATGCTGCCATGCCCGCCGTAAAGACCCGACTCAACGTTTTGGTTGGCCTTGATTGGACCGGGAATGTTGAGCTTCGCTACGACAATGGTCGCTGGCGCCTTGGTTGCCACCAATTGAGCTTGTAGCGCCGCACGCGCGTCCTTGTTTGCTAACACCTGGGCAATCGTTTGTGGTGCCCCCGTCTCAAATATCGTTGTCATCTGCGTCCCCTCCTCATCAATTCTCTTAATTATTATACCGTTAAACACAAACCGGTCGCGGCGTCTTGTCGCGACCGGTTGAGCTAATGATCAATTACTAACTAATCCTTGACGGCCTTGATCGCATCGATCAACGTCCCGTCGCGGTATTCCACGAGGGCAACGGTTTGATCCGTATATTCTAGCGGTTTAGGCACACCAACGATTTTTTCAGCACGTTGCTGTAATTCTTCAATAGTGTAAACTGGCACACCGGGAACCTTCTTCATGGCGTCAATCAGGTCTTGGCGCTTCGGGTTGATGGCGATCCCCACTTCCGTGACCAAGACGTCAACTGAATCACCGGGGGTCACGACCGTGGCAACATCGGGAACCACCGTGGCGATCCGACCACGCACCAGCGGCGCTGAAATGATCGTTAATTTCGCCGTCGCCGCGTCCTGGTGACCACCAACGGCTCCCCGGATCACACCGTCAGAACCGGTCATAACATTGACGTTAAACTTCGTATCGATTTCCAAGGCGGACAGGATCACAACGTCTAATTGGTCAACCATCGCCCCTTTATTATCAGGATCGGCGTACCAGGACGCATCGATCTCCTGTTGGTTCGGGTTCGTATGCATCGAGTCGGCCGCACCCTTATCGAAATCTTGAACGTCCATGACCTTGTTAACTAAGCCTTCTTTAAGCAGGTCGACCGTTGGTTTCGTGATCCCACCAAGCGCAAACGACGCTTTAATGTTAAGTTGTGACCTGGTTCGTTCCATTTAAACACTTTAATTATCACATATTCAAAACGTCAAAAAATTTGTATCTAAATATATCTAAGCTTTTTTAATGGTGAGAAACTTTGCCACTTGCAACGCTCGATTAATTACTTGGGTATACAAAATGATTATTGTCACGAGCCAAAAATAATCTTAATGTTTAAATTTGCTTCACTTCAACAAAAGACCGGTCTGCCAAAAACCCAAAGATTTTAACAGACTGATCTTTATTTACATGGTAGATTGCAAATTTAATCCGAATTTTTTGACAAATTGGTCAGCATGACCTGATAAGGTGTTTGCCAGTCAAGTATTTTAAGTGGTCTCTGATTAATTTCGAGTAAGGTGGTTTTCAAGCCTTGAGCACTAATGTGCTCAAAATAAGTCCCCTTAGGATAAAAATAGCGTAAGTTCCGATTAAATCGTTCATTACTGCCGCGCTCAGCTGGCGTATAAGCATGGCAGTAATAGGTCTTAATACCGTATTGTGCTTCAAGTGATACTAGCCCACTAAACTCAGTGCCACGGTCCACCGTAAAACTATGCACCGGGCCATTAAAAGTTGCTAGAAACTTATTTAGGGCTTCATTAACAGTTACTGCTGTCCGTTTTTTTAATCGGTAGGCCCAAAGGAACCGTGATTTGCGATCGATTAAGGTTAATAAAACTGCCTTACTATGCCCACGGGGGCCAACAATTGTATCTAATTCAAAATCACCGATGCGATTACGTCGATTAACCACGATGGGTCGCTGTTCAATTGACCGTCCTAATGATTGATTATATTTAGAACGTTGGTCAAGGTTACGCCGTTGGCGCACGCCATGTTCAGGCAAATCATTTAAAGAAAACTCAATTTTCCCTTGATTTAACCAATTATAAATTGATTTAGTCGCTAGTTTAAATTCGTGAGCAATCATTCCTGGTGACCAACTTAGCCGTAAATGGTTTAAAATTATTTGCCTTAATTTGTCATTCAATTTAGTCTTTCGGCCACATCGTGACCGCTTGTATTCGGCATCTGTTTGGGCCACTTCGGCCTGGTAAGGTTCACATCGAGCTAATTCATAAGAAATTGTGGCAGGTGATCGTTTTAGGCGATCGCTCATTTGGATATTGGACAGGCCTAGTTCACAAAAGGTTTCGATTTTAATTCGTTCAGAATAGGTTATACTAGACAAAAGATCAGCTCCTAAAAGATGTGTTTGTGGTAAACACCATTTTAAGGGAAGCTGATCTTTTTTGTCCGAACAGCGTCGGATTAATTTTACAATCTGCCGTTTATCGTTTATAGAGAGCGTAAAATATCTTGTGTAAATGCATAAAAGATTTCTGAATTGTATAGAAATAGGGAATGCCTTCCCTTATGATATTTAGTAATCACAGAAAACATCACAGGAGGCATTCCCCATGAATGAACTTACCACAGAAATTATCGCTGCACTTAAGCTTCCAGGGTTGTTAAGCTCTCAAACTGGTTCTTAGTTTGCTGATGATTTACCATATAATATCATCCTATTCTTTGTACTGCCGCTTAGTCATTCCGAAGTTATAACAAACTACTCATGGCTAATAGTAATAAGCCCCTCAGTGTCATATGTCGTTGGTCAGTTTCATCAGTTCGAGGCAACCATTGACCTACAAAATTAGTAGCCTCTGTTTGACCCAGCCTGAACCGGCTTAGCAGCATCGTTGATTGGGTCGCGGTTAATAGAAACTCTAAAATCTGTCGATAAACTATTTATAATTCTTATTATAATAAATTGATTCAAACTCATTATGAACGTTAGAAATATTATTAATATGCATTGAAGGTTATTTTTACAATCTACCTAAAACTAAATATAAATTTTTCTAACTTAGTTGTTGCACTTAAACTACTGCATACTCATTTTTCAGTCTTACTTAATCTGCCTCGATGATAAATTTTCTTTTGGATTAAGTATTGATCCTGATCTTGAGTAGATAATATAACGGAGAACTTTCTTCTATAAGACATTGCTAAACTCCAAACCATACCATGAAATAGGTGAGGCCGTAATTTTCTGCAAATAGATGCGCCCGCCAATCAATCTTCTATCTAACGAGCTTAACTTATCATTGGCAATTAAATCTGCTGGTTGTTCCTTTATATATACAAACTTAAAGTCGCCGACTTTCCGTTGTCGCTCTGTTGAATACGTGGGTATTTGTGGTTCTAAAATACCTTGTTCTCTAGATGATTTACAATTTGATGTAATAGACACTAACGGATTGAGATTTCTTAAACCCTAAGTACAATTGAAACGTTAACAACATTATGCGTCTCAAGTAAATCAACTGTATAATTACTTTCATAAGGTGCATTGGTTTCATTGACTGTAACAAACCAATAAACTTTAGCTCTTTTAGGTTGTCTGTCGAGAATAGAATACATGGTACTACGCTTAATTTGGTAATCACCCTTAATCTTAGTCATATACACTAAGTTAGTCGTGAACAAAGGTATTGTATTGTCTGCGCTTATTGTAGAGAGTTGATCACGATAGTCAAGAGTGAAACATACTCGCTTTCTTTTTCTAATGTTCTCTTCGGTTTATTGTCCAAAGTACCAAAGACACATAATATATAGAATACCCAACATGATTGTTAAGGTAACATAACCGCCATGAATAAAGAGAGCGTAAAATATCTTTTATGCATTTACACAAGATATTTTACGCTCTCGACCACGGCAAATTAAATTAGAGAGTGGAGGAATCGAATTGATATTAGCATACGATCCATCAATGTTTCGGGACAATACGTCCTTTCACGACATGATTTGAAAAGACGGCCCGCCTCGGCTATCATTACATCGAACTGGTCGCCCCGCCAAGACTTTATCTGGTTCTATCAATACCCGAAAGTCAACTCGGGAATGATCAAAAACGTTAAACGCTGGCTCAGTGACGCCGGAGTCGAACTATCCTCATGTTTTACCGGTTACAACAATGGTCTTCGCCCGACGAGCAAGAGCGTCAGGCCGCCGTTCGGAACATGAAACGGACGATCGAGATCACGTCGGAACTCGGCGTGGACACGTTAAACACTGAATTTTCCGGCGATAAAGCCAACCCGGTTGCTTCTGAAGGTCCAGTGGGTACAAGTCGATGGCAGAACTGATCCCCCGAATTTGAAAGAAATCACATCAAATTAGAGATCCAAGCACACCCGAACGACTTCATTGAATCCAGTAACGAAGCAGCTAAACTAATTCGTGTCCCTCGACCTCGACTGGGTCTCCCAGGTCTGGTGCTCCGCGCACGCCTTCTACTCCGATGGAGGTGGTCGGTGACGTCCCGCAAACAGATTCTTGATAGCCAAGACGTTTTAAGTCACATCCTAATTGCCGATACTCTGAACTATAAGAGCAACTTCGGCTTACGTTACATTATCAACCCACCGGCCGCACCGGTCACCATCCATCAACACCTGAATCCGGGTGAAGGTGAAGTCGACTTTGACGCCATGTACCAAGCGCTCAAAGACATTCATTTTGACGGCATCGTCCACCAACAACGTCTTTACTTGGCCCGACAAGGTCGATTGGTCCAACGAACAAACTTTACCGACGATTAAACGGGGCCTCGGTCTCTAAACAAGTAATTAAAAAATGAACTGCACGTCCACCGATACTGACCGACCTCGCTTTCCTACGATTGGTTAAGCCCGGACCACGGAAGACTTTCGCTTTTACCCGGCTGACCCAAAAGCGGCTTAAACCATGGCAGATGCAGCTTTAAGCTCAGCCTTTGGGTCAGCCTGGAGAACGCCAAAAGACACCACTGAAACCGCTTGATAGCCGCCCCACTTACCCCTAGCTGGACGGTTGAACTCCCCAGCTAGGTCACTACTCTTAAGCCCCCCCATCAACAATAGTACCGGACATCACCAATCAGCTTATTCTGCTTCTCACATCCGTTAGATCCGGCTTAGTAAGCCTATAAGTGACATCAAAAAAGTGGTGCGCAGCGCTTGACCAATTAACCTGGTCAAGCGCATGCGCACCACTTCAACATTTTATAATTACCTTCAAGAGGCCGTTAATTAATTATTCTCGGACAAGTTGAATACTCTTCAGCAGTTCCTGTTCAACCTTCGCGCGGTCCCCACTGTTTCAGATCATCCGAGAATGGTTCAAAAGCGTACAAGCCTTGGTAGCCGGCCGCTTCATACTTCTTCGCCCAATCTGCCGACTTCATCACGTCGGCTTCCGTCAACATGTAACGATCCTGATCATCCAATTCCTCACGTGGCTTGTCGCCCGTGACGGCACTCAAGTGAACCAAACCAATGTAATTGATATCAACTTGGTCGTGGAATTGTTGGTCCGTCACGTTTGCTAAGTAGTAGTGGAACGTGTCGGCAACCAACTTAAAGTTATCGACACCGGCCTTATCAATGACTGCCTGACCTTCCCATGGCGTTCTTAGGGTACTATCGGTAAAGCCGAGGGGTTCGATCAACCCATCAACCCCCATACTGTTTCAGAACTTTCGAGTAGTCCTTAACGTTCGCCACGGCGTCTGCCTGTCGCTGCTCAGCGCTTTGATGATCATCGGTTCGAGCGAACCGGACAAAAGATGATCTTGCGTAAATTAAGGTTCTTAGCCATGTCGAGCATTTCAGTCAAGCTAGCTAAGTTTTCGTCGATCATTTGACGATTGTCCATGTCTGCCGATCGCATTGATTGTCTCGAGATGGACATCGTTTTCGTCCAGTAATTGTTTAACATCAGCGTTAGCCATGTGGTCGAAGATCGACGCGTTGTCCGGTGCGCCGTATAAGTCGTTACGCACTTCGATATTTTTAAAGTCCCAACTTCGCAACGGCTGGAATGGGTCGTTGCCAGGTCGATCCCCGGGGCAGCTTTACGGTTAAGACAGAAACGGTCAATGTGAAATCATTGGTAATAACCTCCTTTAGATAATCAAACGTTCATTATGTAATTCCCAGGCCCTTTTTAATGCCCGGCAAAGTTTGTTCGTTGGACCAGTCGACCTTATCCGGCCAAGCAAAAACGTTGTTGGTGACGATACCGTCAAAGTGAATGGCCTTTAAAGCCTTATACATGGCGTCAAAGTCGACTTCGCCTGTCACCCGGATTCAGGTGTTGATGGATGGTGACCGGTGCTTCAGGCGGGTTAATAATGTAACGCAAGCCGAAGTTACTCTTGTAGTTCAACGTGTCGGCAATCAAAATGTGGGTCCAACACGTCCTTGCTATCCATGATTTCCTTAGTCAGCTCACCGACGCCACCATCGGAGTAAAAGGCGTGTGCGGAGCACCAAACTTGGGAAACCCAGTCAAGATCCAGTGAACGGATCAGCTTGGCCGCTTCATTACCTTGATTCAATAAAAGTCGTTTTGGATGCGCTTGGATCTCTAACTTGATGTGGTTCTTTTCAAATTCAGGGATCAGTTCTGCCATCGACTTGTAACCACTGACCTTCAGAAGCCAACCCGGGTTAAATTTATCACCGGAAAATTCAGTATTTAACGTGTCCACGCCGAGTTCCGACGTGATCTCGATCGTCCGTTTCATGTTCCGAACGGCGGCCTGGCGCTCTTGTTCGTCGGGTGAGGACCATTGCTGAACCGGTAAGACTGATGAAATTTCAACACCAGCATCCCGGCACCACTTTTTAACGTCCTTGATCATCGCGGAATTAACTTTTGGATACTGGTAGAACAGATAAAGTCTTGTCGTGGTGACAATTCGAGGTACTTATATCCCAACCCGGGCCGTCTTTCTCAATCATTTCGTGAAACGGGGTATTATCCCGAAACATTGATGGATCGTATGCTAATTTCATTAAAAATCCCTTCTTACCAATTTTTTCGTTATTAATCGTTGTAAAGTGCTGGTTTGTTATCTGGTAACTTGATGGCAACCCGTTCCGCGTTGTTATCACGAGACTTTGCCAAGGCGTCCACAGGTGACCATGGCAACTAAGCCATCCCATGATGATGGACCGGTAACTTTGTATTTGTGCAACATCGTTACCCCAGTTTGTAATTCATGGTCGTAAGCAACCTTGAAACGTTCCGTACATTCAACGGGAATCTTAGTTTGACGTTTCAGCTTATTTGTCTTAACGGAAGTAACTTGTGTGTGATTCAAGATCGATGATCCCGTCTTCACAAACAACGCTACAGTTGATGTCGTAACCAATCTGGTCGTTAACGAAGACTTCCAGGTCAATGTGTACACCGGACTTGGTATCCAAGGTAATGATCTGTGGATCGTGAAGTTTGGAGTGGGTGTACTTGGTCTGCTCTTCTTGGGCAGGAAGGTCGTCCCAGAATCGTAATCTTCGCCTAATAACCAGTGCAAAACGTCGGCTTCGTGAATCGCCGTTTCAATGATTGACATTGAGGTATCGTAGCTTTCATCAACGGCCGTGTTCCGGTGAGTGGCGTGGATCAATAATGGTTCGCCGTATTCATGACTATCAATAGCTTTCTTCATTTCGATGTAACCAGGATCGTAACGACGCATGAAACCAACTTGAACTAAACGCTTGCCACCCTTAACTTCGGCATCGATAATCTTTTGACAGCCAGCAGCCGTTAAGGTCAATGGCTTTGTCACAGAAGACGAATTTGCCAACTTCAATGGCGGGATCACGAATTTTTCATGAGTTTCGTGGGGCCGCGTTACAACCATGACGGCGTCGATGTCGGGTGAATCGATCAGGTCCATCCCGTTATCAAGACCTTGGCACCGTATTCCTTAGCGTACTTTTCCGCTAGATCCTTCTTTAGATCGGCAACCCCGCCTAAGCGCGCGCCGTTGAGTCGAGTTGCGACCCGTTTAACGTGGTCCTGAGCCCATGAAGCCTAATCCGATAATACCAATTGATAAAGTCATAATAATACCCTCCTGAACCGTATTTGTTTTTGATTTCACAATTAGAATACCGCCATTATGTAAACGCTTCAATGTACAATCATCTTGAAAAATTGTAAAAACGAACATTTAAATAAATCGGCTTAAATCAGTGATTATTCGCCAATATGTAGTAATATTAAGCTTAGATATGTATATATCAGTTTAACCATTTTGCGTCATCACAGTGGGAACGAGATTTTTTGGTTAAACCGCTAAAAATACGTATCGTTGTGATTTAATATGCATTACTTGGAGGCTGTTACTATGGATGATTTTTCAGAATACATTCCCACCAACGAACAGGGAATGCGCTGCTCTACAGGGCTTGTACTTTAACACCCCGTCGAATAAGGCCAAGCAGCTTTACTACTACCCGTTATGGACCGGCGGGACTTTACGGCTACTAAGGATTCCGTCGTCATCATGGATTGTAAAAAGCGGAACCACTACTTCGCGACTAGCGACTGCAAATTCATCTTCTTTCACTTCAACGGCGATCAGGTCCAAGCCTTATACGATTACGTTACTAACGCGAAAACGAATTGTTTTCAAGCGACTGAAGAGCTTAAACACCTGATCAATCAGATTTTTAACCTGTTTAAAAACCCGGCTTTCGCCGGATAAAGAGACCACTTTTTCAGTTATTACTCTACCAGCTGCTGATCGCGCTGACCCTGATTGCGGACCCGGCCCCCACCGATCGGTCCAGTCTGAAGCAAACGCCCCAGATGGTTACTCAGGCGCTGGATTATCTCGATAAACATTACGCCCAGAAAATCACGATTGCCGCGCTCTGTAAACGGATCGGCGTCAGCCCCGTCGCTTCTCTCGCAAAACTTCCGCGCCTACACCGATAACAGCGTTCACGGCTACTTAAACATCGGTCCGGATCTTGCACGTGAAGGGGATGCTAACGACCGCCCCCGACCTCAGTATCGCGGACATTGCCGAGCAGTGCGCTTTCATGATACGTCACACCTCAACCAAAGTTTTTAGTACTGAGACCGGGATGACTCCCAGCAAATTTCGTAAATTTGTTTTTAAAGGCCTCGGCAAAAAAAGCCGCTCCGGCAAGATCCACGGAGCGGCTTTTTTAATGTTTCGAATAACTATTTTTTTAACGAGGACCACTCCGGCCAGTAACAGAGAGCATCCCTATGATCCGACTAGGGCTGAGCGGTACGTGATCCGAGCCAAACCAACCAAAGTAATCGATGACGAGGGACATGAACAGTTGACCGAAAATGAAGAGCGCAAAAAACGTGGAATAGCTGATCTTCTTCGGCACGATGATCATCGCGGACACGATCAACGCGCTCAGGATCCCACCCGTCCAGTTCCACAGATGGTTACCACTTAGCGTTGGGGGACTGTAAGCCGTTGCGTTCCAACGTCAACGCCAACCCCACCATTAAGAGGGCCCCGATAAAGTTACTGATAGCACCACTTAAATACGTTGAATTCAAATCATACTTTAATTGGGAGTTGATCCCACTTTGGATGGGCTGAAACAAGCCGGCAAGGGCGGCTAATAGGAAAAAGAGTAATGATTGCATGGTACGTTCTCCTTTCGCATAAAAAAATCTCTGTCAGATTATCCATCTGCCAGAGATTCCTTCTTTTCGCAATCAGCGAATCGAATTATTTATCATACTTATTTCTGAAGTACTGTGTCAACTTCTTCAAGCGGAACACCCTTAGTTTCAGGAACGCGCATGGCAACAAAGATAATACCCAGTACACAACAAATTGCGAAGATGTAGGAAAGTATTCGACATGTTCCATTCAAGTAAGACCGGTGAAAGGAGTCCGACGATAAAGTTACCGTCCATAAAACGAAGATCGTGATCCCAGTCCCCGATACCACGGTAACGTTGTGGGAAGATTTCAGAGTTGATCAACCAGGTAACTGGTCCTAAAGTACCTTGGAAGAAAATAATGTAAAGATAAACCAAGACAACGATCGTAATACCAGCCCAGCCGGCATTTGGCGCCGTCGAGTGAAATAACACCAGCAGCAACTAACGTGATCCCGCAAATTGTTAATCCGGCAAATTCAAGTTTCCGACGTCCTAACCAGTCGATCGTGAACATCCCAAGAACGGCCCCGACGATTGATAAGAACCCGTTACCAGCGTTTAAAATCGCAGCAACGGTCGGATTAAATCCAGATTCTTGGATGATCTTCCCACCATAATACATGATGGAGTTGATCCCGGCGAATTGTTGGATAATCCCCAACATCGCCCCGGTGATCAAGATTTGAACGACCCAGCGTTTGCTGATCAATTCTTTAAAGGTGCTTGTTCAGCGTTTAATTCTTTATCAGCCTTATCTTTGTCTTGAATTTCCTTCATTTCGGAATCAACACTAGCAGCGGCTCGAATCTTACGTAAAACGCCAAGCGCTTTATCCATTTTACCTTGTGAAACTAACCAACGTGGTGATTCAGGAATTAAGTACATCCCAATCCAGAGAATAATCCCAGGAATGGTCCCTAATCCTAACATCCAACGCCAGATAGCAGCGTTTGACGCACCTAACGGGGTCAAAGCGGCGTTAACACCGAAAGCAACGAATTGTCCGGAAAACAATCATTACTTGCGCGGTCGTCACCATTTTCCCACGTAATTCCGTTGGGGGCGATTTCGGCAATGTAAACCGGAACGTTGGCTGAAGCTGAACCAACAGCCAGCCCTAAAATAAATCTAAATGCAATTAAAATTCCAATGTTGGTTGCGAAGGCACAGCCAATCGCACCAATTGAAAAGATAATCCCGAGAATGGTCAAAATCTTTTTCCGACCAATCTTATCGGCAAATGGTCCCCCAATATAGCACCAAACGCAGCCCCTAAGGTTAACCCAGAGGAAACGATCCCTTGCTGGAACGCCGTTAAGTCAAGCTGACTCTTTTGCGCCATAAATTCAAGTGAACCGTTAACGATCCCCGTATCATAACCCGAAGAGCAGTGATCCCATGGCCGCGATAAACGTCGCTAACCAGAGAAAACCGGTGTGTGAACCCTTTTTGGTCGGTTGTTTTTCCACTAATATCCATTGTTAAAGCCTTCTTCCTTCAACAGGCCATTACCTATATTAATTTTATAAGTTAATGTCTACCAATTGGCCCGTATCAGCATAATTCCTGACAAGCCTTAGCAATTTTCCAGCGCTTTGATACCATCATCAACAGTAACGTTAGCTGAGTCCCCTTAGCGACATTATTAACAAAGTCTTGGACTTCATCCGTAAACGCGTTATCGAACCGTTCCCCAAAACTTTGGAGTGACGGACGAGTAACACCGTTTTCATTAAAGACCGTGACCCGGTTCAAGTCGGGATGTTTCCCCGACACGTAACTCAGCCATTTGATCCCATAACTTCTAGTTCAACTTGATTCCCATGTGCAGCGTGGCGGCCACCAATCAACGTCGCAATAACGCCACCGTTCATCTTCAGCTGAGCAACACCCGTTTCGGATTCACCAATTTTCTCCCAGTTCAGGAGCAGCCAGATTACTCGTCAGGCCGTAAGCTTGAACGGGTTCTTGACCGGTGAACCACCGAATCAGGTCAACATCATGAATATTCATATCAACAAAGATCCCGCCCGAATCAGCTTCGGTTGCAAACTTTGTAAAGCTTTCCATACCAGAAATCGGGTCAATTCCGTCAACCACGCATATAGATAATGTCACCGATCCCGCCTTCATCAACGATCTTTTTGGCGTAACGGTACGATTCATCATAGCGTCGCATAAAGCCGCTTTGGGAAAAATCTGCTTAGGGATGTTCTTTGATGACCTTTGCCATTTCAGCAACTTCATCAAAATCAAGCCCTAATGGTTTTTCACAAAAGACGTTCAAACCGGCATTCATGGCGTAAATCGTCATTTCTGGATGGAATGGGGTTGGCGCAACAATAAAGATCGTAATCGATATTTTTCTTTATCGATCATTTCTTTGTAATCTTTATAGTACGTCGTTTCAACGCCTAATTCATCATGAGCCCACTGTAGTTGATCATCCTCTAAGGCACAGGCCGCAACTAGG
The DNA here is from genome assembly GCF_024496285.1 of Comamonas sp. C11. NCBI lineage: Bacteria > Pseudomonadati > Pseudomonadota > Betaproteobacteria > Burkholderiales > Comamonadaceae > Comamonas > Comamonas sp. C11. The sequence goes on along the minus strand of NZ_CP101749.1, from coordinate 2,688 downwards.
TCAACACCTTGAATTTTTTTCAACTAAATGACGAGCATGACGTGAGCCTAAACGACCAGGCCAATGATCGCAGCACGAATCGGTGTGTTATTTTTTTGCATTGTGATGACCTCCCCAGTCAGGAGTGTGTGTTAGTTATTCAGCAACCTTGGCGTCATCCTGGTAGAAGGCTGGCGTTTTCTGGGAAGTCTAAGTCTTGCTTAGCACCGTCTTCAGCCAATGACTTCAAAGCAGCATCGGCAGTAACGGCGGCAATGTAACCATCCCATGAAGAAGGACCAACTGGTGATTCGTTCTTGGAAACGTGACCAATGAAGTCGCGGAATTCAATATCGTAAGCACTTTCGAAACGAGCTTTCCAGTCCGTTAAGATGGCGGTACTGTATTGAGCGTTCAAACGAGTCGCAACTTGTGGCACTGTTGGTTAATTCAAGAACCCCTTCTTCACCAATAACGTCACACTTGATGTCGTAACCATATTGACAACGAACGAAGACTTCGTTGATGATGTTGATCCCCGTCTTAGTTTCGATCATGGACGATTTGTGGATCTTTGATCTTAGCGTTTTGAGCATGACGGGTTTTGCTTTGGACTGAAGACCCGGATGTTAGCGTAAGTATCGTTAACTAACCAGTGGTCCGAGGTCGATTTCGTGGATCGCAGTTTCGATGATCGAATGCGCGGTATCGTATTCTTCTGGTTGAGTTTGGTTGTAGTGGCGTTGGTCCATCATTAATGGCTTGCCAATAACACCATCGTCGATCATTTTCTTCATTTGAACGTATTCTGGTGCGTAGTGACGCATGAAACCAACTTGTAACATCCGACGACCGAGTTTCTTTTCGGAGTTGATGATGTCCATGCATGCTTTGCATCTAAGGCTAATGGCTTTTCACAGAAGGTGAACTTGCCGGCCTTTTAGTGCGGCCCATAACGATTTCGTAGTGGGCTTCGGTTGTCGGCGGTGCAGACAACCACTTCAACGTTTGGATCATTAACTAAGTCGTGGTAATCGTCGTAGGTCTTAGCTTGTAAGCCTTGACGGTCCAATTCTTTTTGCGCTTTGCCGGGAACGATATCACAAACGGCAGTAACGTCAACGTTTGCGACGTCTTAGTCAAACGGTGTAAATGGTCAGATCCGATAAAACCAATTCCGACGATCCCAACTTTTGTTACGTGTGCTTCAGCCCATAATAAACAATCTCCTCTTAAATTTTATTTTATAAAATGGTTTGTTATTCAATTACGAGACTTAATTTATTTACCTTCGATTAAGTGTTCTTGGATGTACTTGTGCGCGATTTGAGCCATTTCAAGTGGGTTGGCCTTGTCTGGATCTTGTTCCGCTTCAACCACGATCCAGCCCTTGTAGTTGTTGGCAACTAACTTGTCAAAGACCGGCTTGAAGTCCAAGTCGCCATCGCCAGGAACCGTGAACATCCCGTTTAAGAATGAGCCTTGGAAGGTCAGACCCTTTTGCGCGCATTCCTTTTTCTTTATCGCGACGAACATCCTTAAAGTGCACGTGAACGATCCGGTCGATGTGGTCGTTGAGAAGTGACATGTAGTCACCATCAGAAACGGCGATGTGACCCGTATCGTATAACAAGCCAACTAATTTAGGATCAGTGTTGGCCATCAAACGGTCGGTTTCTTCCTTCGTTTGGATCCCGGTACCCATGTGGTGTGTGGTAAGCAACCTTGATTCCCATACTTAGCAGCGATTTCGCCGTAATGGTTCAAACCTTTGCAAACTTCATCCATTCTTTATCAGTGAAGTGGGCCTTATCAGTAAAGATATTGGCCGTATCTGATTGTTGAATCGTGTAAGTTTTGTTCCGAAACAACGGCAATTGGCGCGTTCAACAGCGTGTAGGTATTGGCAGTGTTTTTCGAAAGCTTCACTGCTTTTTCAATCCCGTCACGGATGATGAAACTACTGAACCACTGACCGGCAATTTGTAAGTTCCGGAGTTTTAATTCGTAGTTTAATTTTTCAGGACCTGGGAAGAAGCCCCCAACTTCGGTACCTTGGAATCCGGCAACGACAATGTCGCTTAATAATTGCTGTAAATTGTTATCTTTCCCGATTGAAGGAATATCATCATTCCGCCAGCCGATTGGTGCAATACCCCATTTAATATCTTCTTTAACGTTTTGAACTCATTATCATAACCTCCTAGGTTTATTTAAATGTCTTCAACTTTTGCTGGTTGGCCAGTTTCAAGTGACTTCTTGGCCGCTTGAGCTAACCGAATTGCTTTAATGCCATCTTCAAAGGTGCATTCAACATCGTGAACGCCGCGAACAGCGTCCAAGAAGGATTCTAGTTTCATCCTTGTACGCGTCAATGTAACGCTGAAGGAAAAAGAACATTGGCTTGTCGCCGCTGACAGCATCCTTTCCGGAAAAGGTCGTCGTACTATCGTTAACGTTATCCGCATGGGCCATGCCCTTAGAACCGAATAATTCGATCCGTTGATCGTAGCCGTAAACGGCTTGGCGACTATTGTCGATAACCCCCATCATGCCGTTCTTAAAGGATAAATTAATAATTGCTGTATCAATGTCACCGGCTTTACCAATCTCTGGATCGATCAAGACGTTCCCAGTTACAAAGACTTGGTCGACTTCGGCGTTGGTAATGTAGCGAGCCATGTCAAAGTCGTGGATCGTCATATCCAT
>NZ_CP101748.1:0-19871 GCF_024496285.1 Comamonas sp. C11 | reverse complement strand
GTAGATTGTCTCCTTCTGGTTATAGCTGCGCGCGGTGTGTTCTGCACCGCAAGTGATTTCAATGAAAACAGGGGTAAGCACACACGCCTTATACGGCAGCGGATTGCTCCTTCTCCCATTGCGCAACGCTCATTTGCTTGAGCTTGAAACGGTCATGTGTACGTGTGTACCAGCCTGGGCTTTCCATGCGGCCAATGAGTTGCAACTTGGAGGTGTCGATGTAGCAGCGCTCGGCATCCACAATGGCTTCGTCAAGGATGTGCATGCCCACGACGTGAGCGACAACGATCTTTGCTGCGGTATCCACATCAATGAGTTGCTGAAGTTTGCATTCCAGTGTTACAGGGCTTGCGGCAACGCGCGGGATATCCATCTTCTGAGCTCGAACCACGTCCACGTTGGCTTTTTCCAGCTCATTGACGCCTGGGTCAAAAGGGGTGGCCGTCACGTTCATGGCCTCGGCCAACTCTTCGCTGACAAGGTTGATCACAAACTCCTTGCTGCGCTCAATATTCGCCAGCGAGTCTTTGGGACGGCCATCTTTCATTCCGATGCCTACACAAATGACCGGAGGAAACCCCGAAAAGAAGTTGAAGAACGAGAACGGTGCTGCATTGGCCTGGCCTGCCTCATTTTTGGTGATGAGCCACGCAATTGGGCGTGGTACCACTGTTGATGCCAGCAGCTTGTAGCAGCGCTTTTGGTCGAGCTGAGCAGTGTCAAAGTACATATTGAGCCCAATAGGATGAGAGTTAAACCATGGCAAAGCCGCCGGACACCCCCAAGGTTTGCCCGGTGATAAATAGTGCGCGCTCCGATGCGAGGAATGCCACGGCCGCAGAAACATCGTCCGGACGGGCGATACGCCCCGCACCCTTGCCTATGGGGTAGAGCTTTAGCAGGCGCTGCAGTAGCTCGTTGTTCTCGGGCGTCGCATCCACATGCAGCGGACCGTCCTTGATTCCTTCGTGCGACACTGCGCCCAAAGCGACCGAATTGACTGTGATTGCATCAGAGCCGTGCTCGCGCGCCAGTGCTTTTCCAAAAGCTGCGATGGCTCCTTTTGCCCCCGAGTACACCGCCATATTGGCCTCTCCGATACGGCCAGCCTCCGAGATGATGTTCACGATGCGGCCCCAGCGCTGGCTGACCATCGCTGGCAGAGCTGCGCGGCAGCAATGCATGGTGCCGTAAACGTTCAAGTTCACAATCTTTGCCCAGTCGATCACCGGCATCTCCAGAAAACGCGGTGTACGCCCGCCTTTTTCGCGGCGCTCTGGGATGATGCCGGCGTTATTGATTAGGATGCTTGTAGGACCCCATACCGCATGCACGTGCGCAAACATGCGCTCGACCTGATCGCCATCAGTGATGTCTGCCGCAGCATTCATGGCCTTGCCTCCCTGTTGGGTGATTTCATCCACCACCACCTGTGCGCGATCGGCAAACAAGTCATTAACGACCACCCACGCACCTTCCTCCGCAAGGGCATGGCAAATTCCTCTACCTACCCCCTGTCCGCCGCCGGTCACCACTGCCACGCGGCCTTCCATTCTCAAGTTCATATCCGCTCCAATGCTAGATTGCTAGATTGTTTAGTTACCCGTGAAAACGGGGGCGCGCTTTTCCACAAACGCGCGCATGCCCTCTTTTCGATCCTGCGTATCCATGAGAATGGATGCGGCATACCGCTCGTACTCCAAGCCGGAATCAATGTCGGTCTGCATGCCGCGGTTGATGCAGCGTTTGGCCATACGGAGCGCCAGTGGCGGAAGTTCGGCCATACCCTGTGCCATGATCAGGGCGTGCTCGCGCAAAGCAAAGGTGTCCACCACTTCGTTGACTAAGCCGACCTGCAGCGCGCGAGAGGCATCCCACATCGCGGCCGTAAAGATCATCTGCTTGGCTAGCGATTCGCCCACCAGACGCGGCAGGCGCTGTGTACCACCTGCCGCAGGGATCACGCCCAGCTTGGCTTCTGGCAAACCAAACCGCGCGGAAGTGGCCGCAAGGCGGATGTCGCAACACAAAGCAATCTCTAGGCCACCGCCCAACGCTAAGCCATTGATCGCTGCAATAGTCGGTTTCTCAAACTCTTCGAGCTTGCGAAACAGCTCATGTGTCGTCCGCTGCGTCCGGAAGAAAGTTGAGGGAGACACATCCTCGGACGCCTTTTCCTTAATGTCGGCACCTACGCAAAATGCTTTTTCTCCGGCGCCGGTGATCAGCAACACACGAACGTCTTCATCTTTTCTCGCACGCTCCTCGAGCAGGCGTGCCAATTCATGCTTCATCTGCGCATTAAGAGCGTTGAGGCGCTCCGGGCGGTAGAGCTCGATGACTCCGACCCCGTTCTGCACGCTCCATCGCAGCGTTTCCCATTGCTCCATCTCGATCTCCGTTTTCCCTATCGACTAAGAATGTGGGCCACGCCAACCGTCCCCAATCCGATCATGTGCGCCATACCCACACGCGCTCCGACATGTTGGCGGCCTCGCGCTTCACCGCGCAACTGGCGCGTAATTTCGGCAATCTGCCCAATACCTGTCGGTCCAAGGGGATGCCCCATGCCCAGCAAGCCGCCCGAGGGGTTAACGGCACATCGGCCACCCAGCGCAGAGTCTCCCCGCTTTAGATAGTCGTAGCCTTCGCCATCACGGCAAAGGCCAATGGCTTCGCTGTACATCAACTCTTCCACCGAAAAGGCATCGTGCAGCTCCACCAAATCCAAGTCTTCTGGGCCTACGCCAGCTTGCTCGTACGCGGCCTGCGCACAGTCCGCGACCAATTGGGTGATGGGGTCGTAGCGCCCACCTGGCGCGCATTCACTACCTGCTACCGACGCCAGTACACGCACGGTACGGGTGGCGTTCTGCGCATAATTTCGCAAGGCGCGGTCAGACATCAGCAGCACCGCGGCCGCACCTTCGCCCCGCGGGCAGCACTGGTAACTGGTGAAGTCCCCCACGATGATGGGCGCAGCTAAGACCTGTTCCAACGTCCGCTCCTTGCGGAACTGTGCATATGGGTTCCTAGCGGCATTGGCATGGTTCTTTACCGCGACTTCCGCCATTGCCTGCACTGGTAACTGATGCTTGCGAAGATATTTACGCGCCATCAGTGCAAACTGAACAGCAGGGATATGTTCAAGAGGACTGAGGCGCTCGACCCCATCCTTGTTAGCAGCACGCTGGCCGGCACCGTGCTTGTCGACCCCCATGGCCAACACCACGTCGTACTGGCCGGAAGAGATCGCCGCTACCGCTTGTCGGAATGCGAACGAACCTGAGGCTGAGGCATTTTCAACCTGAACCACTTCCAGCCCTGTTGAGCCCAGGTGCTGCAACATGACTCGCCCGGCGGCCATACCAATTGAGGTGGTGCCGACGTAAGCTGCCTGCACGGCGCTCCAGGGAACACCTGCATCGCCCAAAGCTTCCCGCACAGCTTTAAGCCCCAACAGCACATAAGGAGTCTCGCTCGGGAATTGGTATCGGTGCATTCCGATACCGACCACATGAACGTGGTTTTGCATCACATCTCTCCTCACGCGTTGGTCGAGTAACCCTGCATAGGTCGAAAAACACAGCGTGCACTAGTCACCCCATCCCCAGGCGAAAAAACAGGCTCTACCTGTTGCCCTAGCGTCAGCTGCGCTTCCGAATCAACCGCCAGCACGCCTTGGCGCACCACGCCTGGTGCGATTTCGATGTCGCCCAACACGACCGGGGTGGCAATACCCGGCACCAGTGGCACATGCAGCGTCACGAATTCACGCAATATGCAGGGTGCCTCATGCGCTTGATTCGGCACAGCATCCAGGCTCAGACCACATGCGGCACACGAGGGAAGTCCAGGAGGAAAAGACAGTGCAGAGCACTCTGGGCATCGCTTGAACCAGAAGGCAACACGGTGTGAGTCGGATAACAGGCTGTACATGTCGCTGGGCGACACATCGATCTTCATTGGACAATCACTCATTACTTTAATATACGATATATCGTAGATTATTTCGATATTTCGTTGCCAGGATGCTGATGTATTTACCCTTATTTCTTTTTGCTATCATCATGGTATATACGAAATTTCGGAGAATTCATGGGCATGCCCGTCCCAGCAGCAATACGCACGATGACCGTGTTCGAAGTGTTTGCACGCGAACGCCGACCGCTGACCAATGCGGAATTGGCAAAGTTTTTGAATGTTCCAGAAAGCAGTTGCTCGGATCTCGTGAACACTCTGTTGGCTGGCGGTTACTTGATGAAAACGCCCCCCTCTCGACGGGTTTATCCAACTAGTCGACTCCACGCGATTGCCAATGCCATTTCTAGTAACGACGCAGTGCAAGCGTCTATCGTGAAGGCCTGCGAATTGCTGCGCGACCGTACAGGCGAGACCTCGTTGTGCGGACGTTTAGAAGACGGGGCGGTTCGGCTTGTAGCCACATGCGATGGGATTCACCCCCTACGCTATGCTGCAGATAGCGGCGATAAGCTGAGCTTGCATGTATCAGCGCTGGGCAAGGCTATCTTGGCCCTGAGCGATGCCGATAAAGCTGCACGTCAGCTGCTTTTAAAGCCACGCAAGCCGTTAGCGTCAGGCACGCTGACGGACATCGAACCTCTTTTGGCGCAGGTCGCTCAGTTCAAAGCACAGGGATATGCTCTCGTGGAGAACGAAGGTGGAGAAGATTTGTCTGCCCTGGCAGTCGCAGGCATAGTTGGAACCGAGCCCGTCGGGCTGTCTATTGCAGGCCCAGTCAGCCGCTTGCGATATCACCGAACCGAATATGTGGAAAGCCTTCGCGAAGTGGGAAATCAGCTCTTTACCGGTAGCTATGGAGGTCTGCATAAACCTTTCCAAGTGCTTTAGCGCTTGAATGAATTCCTTATCCTGCCGTGGCCACACTTTAGGCGGTCCAAACCTGCGTGGATTGGCTGCTCAGCCGCTATACCTGGGGTAATTTGGGTGCTGATTCGGTCATGGTGGGCAACAGTGCTTTGGAGTTCGGTGCTTCGCAAAGCTCACGCTTGCGTTTGGGTGCTCGCTACAGCTACATCTCAAGCGGTACCTTCACGCCCTATGTGGGCTTGGCAGCGGAGCGGGAGTTCAAGGGGAATGCCTCTGGATCGTCCTCGGGGCTGGATATTGCCCAGCCATCACTCAAGGGAATCACAGGCATTGTGGAAGTGGGCGCTTCGATGAAACCTTGGTCCTCCAAGCAGGCACTGAGCTTGGATGTGGGCTTGCAGGGCTACTTTGGCAAGCGTGAGGGCGCATCGGGATCGGTCAAGATCAAGTATGCGTTTTAAGTCAAGGGATGGAAATTTTTATCCTCAGCTCCCGTTAACTTCCGCTTATCGAACACAACAAAAAAGGCGCTTCAAAGCGCCTTTTTTGCATCTGGTGCTACCATGTGAGCTACATGTATCTCAAAAGGAGTTGATGCCATGTCTGTATCTCTTCGCCTCCCCCCAGAGCTGAACCAGCGGCTGAGCCACTTGGCCGAGCAAACAGGCCGCTCTAAGACCTTCTACATGCTCGAAGCCATCAAGCAGCACTTGGATGACCTGGAGGACGTTTATTTGGCAGAGCGTGAGCTGGAAGCGGTGCGTGCCGGTAAATCCAAGGCCGTGCCCTTGGAAGAAGTCATGAAGCAGTATGGCTTGGCAGATTGAGCTGTCCGAAGGCGCTGTCAAAAACCTCAAGCAGCTCGATCACCAACACGCCCGACGCATCCTGAGCTTTTTGCACGGTCGCGTGGCGCAACTTGATGACCCGCGCAGCATTGGCGAGGCACTCAAAGGCTCCAAGCTGGGGGAGCTTTGGAAGTACCGCGTGGGGGACTACCGCATCATTGCCGACATTGAGGACGGTGTAATGCGGGTTTTGGTGTTGAAGGTGGGCAACCGACGCGAGGTTTATCGCAGTTAAGTAAATGATCTTTTACTCAGGTGAGTAAAAGATCATTTGAGGTGCGACTCCATCGCCTGCTGGATCAGCTCTTTGAGTGACAAGCCACGCTTTATTGCTTCCATACGCCAGTGCTGGCGTGTCTCTTTTTCAACTTCAAGATTCACGCGCACTAGCTCTGCTTGAGAAGGCTTCGCAACCTCTTTCACGGGGACGCTCTCGCGTACCTTGCTCAATGGTTTGACAGTTAAAGCCATTTTGCTTCCTTGAGTTCTTGAACGACTGCCTGCACCTCTTCTTTGGCTTTGGCATCGCTGTAGTCGAGCACGGATAGCCCATCGGTCATTGCGGTCGCAAACACCGCTCGGTTACCGATAGACGTTTCCAGCTTTTCAATTCCTTCATAGGTGTTCCATTCACCGCTTTTGACCAGCTTGGAAAGCTTTGTCGCTCCGCTGGTTCGGTTGACCAGGAATGCCGCGTCAATTTCTCCACCCATTTCTCTTTTGGCCTGAATGAGCTTGACGGCTGCGCCGCTGGCCCAGAGATCAGCCCCCGATGGCTGGATCACAAGCAGGGCAACATGCGAGGCCCGAACAATCGCAGCGCTCATAGATTCCGCTTTGGCCGGACTGTCGATGATGGCAATTTCTGCGTTGATGCCATTGAGTGAAGAGGCCAGCATCTGAGGGCGATCGACACCAAGCACAGGGGGAAGGTCAGCGTCATCGGGGCTGGCATCTCGCCAATCGCGTGCTGTACCTTGTGGGTCACAGTCCAAGAGCACCACACGCTTGCCCTCGCGGTGTAAAGCTGTGGCCAAGTTGGTAGCCACCGTACTTTTGCCTGTCCCACCCTTTTCATTGAGCACAGAGATGATCTTCATGATTTCAAGTGAGTAGATGAATGGCTAATCATATACTTCAATACTCATTTGAGCCAAGTATCATATGAAGTGATGCTGCTCAGTACAACGCAACAGGCACAAAAAAAGCACCGCGTAGGGTGCTTGGGATGCGCTGTCTGTTGGTGTCCCTGTGACATGTGGGTAAACTGAGCGCACAAAAGAAAACACCTCCCTGAGCTTTGGTCGGCAGTGGGAGGTGTGCAGCCAGTCAGGCCGTTGAAGCTAAGTATAGCTGCGCGGCTGGAAAGTCACCATGCTTGCGAATAATGAACAGCTAAATTTAGATCTATTTGAGGATGCCCATCGGTGGCCACGTAAACCGTATTGCAGCGTTGACAAGACGGCAAGCAGCATTCGCACACTGCAGCACGCCCTCAAACACCCCTACATTCAAGCCAACCCACCGCACCTGCGCGTATGGTCTATTTTTGACGTAGACCAGCCTGCAGCCGCTCTGGCGTGGGAACGGGGCAACCTTCCACCTCCCACCTGGGCCGCCGTGGATCGCCAAAGCACCAAAGGGCATCTGGTGTGGGGTCTATCGGCTCCCGTGTTGGTAGACAGTCCAGACATGCGGCAGCAGCCTATGCGCTATCTGTGCGCCGTAGAGGAAGCATTCAGGGCCAAGCTAGAGGCCGATAGCGGCTATGCAGGCTTGATGACCAAAAACCCCGCCCATCCTCTTTGGCGTGTGCTGCGTGGCCCTCGATTGGCCTACGAGCTGGGAGAGCTGGCGGAGTGGGTGGACTTGCCCAAGCACTTACCCAAACGCAAGCCAGAGGAAATAGGTCTGGGCCGTAATGTCACCGTATTTGAGTGGCTCAGGCAGTACGCGTACCGCAATGTCCGGCACTATAAGCACAACGTGCGCAACTTCGTACTGTGGCAATCTCACCTCAACGGCAAAGCGCTAGAGCGCAATGGTGATTTGCTGGTGCCATTGGCAGGCAATGAGGTGTGGCACATCGCCAAGAGCGTGTCCAAGTGGACATGGCATAAGTTTGACCTGGCTGCGAGTGATGCACGGTTTAGCCAATTGCAGGCACATCGCAGCAAACAGGGAAACCTTGCTCGTTGGGGGAACAACGAAGACAAGCAGGCCAGCGCACGATTAATGGCAGTTGCTGGGCGCAGCGTGCGTGAGATTGCTGCTGAGCTGGACGTTGGCAAGTCCACTGTGGCCCGTTGGATTGCTGTCCCATCCCCATAATCAGATATCAGCCTGCAGGACGTATTAAGCATCCCTTGAAGATAAGCGCCTGAGCATAGTTCTGCTGTCCCATCCCCATAATCAGATATCAGCCCTCGGGAGGCTGTTTTGGTTTTATTTTAAAAGTGGTGCTTAGGTGGGCTGTCGATCAAATCGCAGCAGGCCGCTCGTGGGCATGTGGTCAACCTGGAGGGTTGTCCATCATGTCCACAGCCAGATCAATCACGCTCTTCGTGCTGGCCGCTTCCAGCAGTTACTAGCGCGGAGCTGTCGCGGGTAGTGAGGGTCAAGTCAACGACTTGTCCCGAGCACCCTCTACCGCCCGGCGTTCAATGGCGCTATCGCGCCCAATCCCTGTTTTTCAAGTCGCGCAGCACGCATAGTGCTTACTCGTCCGTGTCCTAACGCGGCGTGCGACTGCGCGATCACCAACGCACTCAAACAGCCGTCGCGCTTCGCTACGTGGGGCTGCAGCCCCACACCCCGCCATTCATATGACCGCTCATCCATTTCGTAACGTATTTAAAATATAAATATTACGTATTTCGTAAATATACGATACGATATGAAATATCAATACGAAAGGCTGTTATATGGCACGCATAGGGGTTACATTCGAGCAGGTTTCGGCGGCTGCAGATGCGCTTGCGGGCGAGGGTAAAACACCCAGCATCACCGCTGTGCGTGAGAAGCTGGGCACAGGTAGCCCCAATACCATCCATGCGCATTTGAAAACATGGCGCGAGGCTCGCCCTGTGGCCCGCGCAGAGGCCGTAGAGCTTCCTGCTGACTTGCGCAATGCCATCGCCCATGAAATGCAGAAAGCGGCGAGTGCTGCCCGTGCTGAGGTACAGGAGCTGCTTGTCCAGGCGCAGGCAGAAGCTGCAGAGCTGGCCCGTGCAGGTGAAGAGCTTGAGGTCGAGCGTGACCAGTTGGCTGAGCAGGTGCTCGTGCTGACCACCGAGAGGGACACGCTGCTTGGCAAGTCACATGAACAAGCAACTGCATTGATGGAGGCTGCACAGCGCATCGAGCGTGAGCAACAAGCAGCCGAAGCAGCTCGCATTGAGTTGGCGAAGGCTCAGCTCAAAATTGACCAGGCGAACGCCAACGAGGCCCGTTACAGCACCGAGATTTCTGAACTCAAGACAGCGCTCAAGTCCGCAGAAAAAGAAGCCGTAGAAGCCACAAAAACAGGTGCAGTAACCAGCGCAAAATTAGAGGCTTCCAATGCTTCTCTCAGCGATGCTTTAGCACGTGCAGAACGTGCGGAAAAAGCATTGGCAGACGCTACCCAGCAAGCAGCCCTGCACATCGCAGAGGTTCGTGCAGAGCACGCCAAGCTAGCGAAAGAAATGGCGGCGCTGCAAGCTGCACATGCGCAAGAGCTGAAACACTCCAGCGATCACGCTACACAGCAGGCAGAGCGTGCAGCCCGTGCTGAGGGGAAGCTGGCCGCATTTGAGGAGGCAGCTCAGAAGGCTGAAAAGCTGTCACAAAGCGATTCCAAAGGTGCCCCAAAGGCACGATAGACCACTCATTTTTCTTGCTTCTCAAGCCATGCAGCACCTGCTGCATGCGCCTCTTCTTTTGTAGAAAATCGTTCATCAAGGGCACAGTAAATGTTGCCTTGCTTGGTGTTGACTTCCCAACTTTTGGCATCCCACGTCTGACAGACCGCGAAGGCAAAAAACTGCCCAGTGGCTTTCATTTCATCGTAGGCCGCTTGCAGCTCAGGACGTATCGGCGGAATTTTTTAGTAGCCGCCTCTCATTTGGCAGATTTTGAGGCCATCAGCGCATCACCACGTGCTTTCCATTCGGCCCGTTTTTCTGCAGGCGTGTTGGCATTAGCAAGGCTCACCAAAGCGCCCAAAAGTTCGCCCTTATCCATCGTTGGAATGCCCGTCTTGGTGTCCACCAATCCAGCCAAAATCAAAAGCCCTGCAGACTGGTACAGCTCGTGATCTCGCGCCTTACGCAGTAGGGCTTTTTCCGCATTCATGATGCGAGTTACATCGGCACGGGCTTTCTGTGCCCGCTCTGCCGCCTTTTCGGCCCTAATCAGAGCGTTGAGTTTGCGAGACTCATCGGCACTAAGTGTGCCTTTTTCAGCCAGCATCAGCATGAGACGCTGTTGGTCATTCGGAGCTTTTAGGCCACGAATATATGCGAGCCGCTCATTGAGCCATTTATCTTGCGTCATCGGTGCTACTCCCTTTGGTCGTGATGCACCATTCTATGCAAATGGTGACAGCGCGTGTGCATGCGCTGTATGCTTCCTTCCATAGAAGGCGCGCTTAGTTGTTTCTCCTAAAGGAGAAACGCGCGTCAGGGACAAGCCCCCGAACCCCAGCGCCTCAAGGCGCGAATACAGCAAAGGCATCAGCGTGGCGATTGGACGATTGAGCATGAAGGTCGGCAAGAAGGGCAAAGCCGCGCCTCATGCCGCCTACATCGTCCGCGAAGGCCAGTACGCCAAACGCTTAGAGCGTGGCGAGAAGCTAGAAGCCACGGAGGCAGGCAATATGCCTGCATGGGCCAAGGCCCAGCCGCAGCAGTTTTGGCGTGCTGCAGACGTATTCGAGCGGGTCAATGGCACCACCTATCGAGAGATGGAAATCGCCTTGCCGCGTGAGCTAGAGCCCGCACAGCGGGCTGAGCTGGTGCGTGAATTTGTGTGCCAAGAAATCGGAGAGCATCATGCCTACCAATGGGCCATTCACACACCCAATGCTGCTGATGGTGGAGATCAGCCACACGTTCACTTGATGTTTTCTGAGCGTCAGTGCGATGGCATCGAACGCGATCCTGACCAATACTTCAAGCGTTACAACGCAAAGGCACCAGAAAAAGGTGGTGCTCGCAAGGGCTATGGTCCCAGCGCTGGAAAGACCTTGACTGCTGCTGAGCGTGCTGCTGAACTCAAAGCGCTCCGTGAGCGCTGGCAGGTTCTTTGTAATGAGCACCTAGAAATTGCCGGTCACGGTCAGCGCATCGACATGCGCAGCTATGCTGAGCGCGGCATTAAGCTTGCACCAGAGCGCAAGCAGTTGCCCAGCGAATGGCGTGGGCAGGGTAAGGCCAAGGTGATCGAGCTGAGAGCAGCTCGCAGGGATGCATTCAAGGCACACCGAGAACTCGCCAATGTGGTGCCCAACGTAAAGGCTGAGATCATCAGCTTGGAAGCGGAGCGCCAGAAACGGGAGCAGGCCGTCGAGCAGCAAGCGAAAGCTGTGCTGGCGCAAAAACAGGCTCAGCGCACGCAGCGTACAGAGGCCGAAAAAGCTGCTGTAGAGGCCAAACGCACCGTGCAGGCCCTTGCCCCTGCCTCTACTCCTGTTTACCCGTCTGTGGCCCGTTTAGACCCCGCAGAGGCAGAAATACAGCGCTTGTCTCGGATGACCAGCGCTGAGTTGGCCGAGGAGATTCGCAGGCGGCAATTGCCCAGCGTGGATAGTCTGGTCGAGCAAGACCGCATGGTCATGGAGTCCACGGCCAAGTGCCGAGAGCTGCACAAGCAGCAAGAAGCCGCCAAAGCCTTTGTGCGCAAGGCAGAGCAGGCGGTTGATGTATGGCGTGAGCAGCACCCGCTCAAGGTCAAGATGCATGACGCTGGGGTGTTTCGCAGTGCCGAGCTGCTGCAGCTAGAGCAGCAGGCCGAGCAGGGCCAGCAAACGCTGAAGACGCTGCAAGCGCATTCGCAGGCCGTGTCTGAGAAGGATCAGCAGCTACGCAGGCAGGCCCGCAGCCGTGTCATCGTGGCTCAAAGCGACCACCGGGAAGAGCTGGAGACGCTGGAGCAGTTGCGCCAGAACAAGGCTCGCCAGGAGCTTGCGGCCGCGGCTGCCAATCGTGAGCTGGAGGCTGTCCCCAAGCACTTCCGCAGCATGGCTGCAAGCCGTGAAGCCAAGGCGTTTGAATGGAGTGATCGGGGCGGCAAGTGGCTGGCCGCCCCTGAGGCACTCAAGCAATTGATCGACAGCTACAACGCATCGCCCAAGGAGGTTCGCGTCGCCGTCCTTGCACGCCTCATCACTGACAAGGCAAGAAGCCAGCAACTGCGCAAGCTGTTGGACACACAGAAGGCGAACTACCGCGAAAACGATAAAGGCATGAGCCGCTAACAGCGATAGTCACAATATGAGGAGATCCTGAAGGCTGCGGGGCACATCAGCCAACGTCAATGATGTCGTTGAAGCCAACAGCCTGCTGCATGGAAAAGAGGTTGATGGCTATGGAGATGCTGGCTACCAAGGCGCGGACAAGCGCAACAGCAGTGGCTTTACAGAAGACGCAGCACAAGATCTGATCCCAAGCTTCATTCACAAGGGATCTTGTGGTTCTTGGTATTGCATTTCTTGCGTTTGCGTTGGTCACCAGAGCAAATTGCGCTGACACTTGCACGCCTGTACCCCAAAGGCCATGAGCTACGCGTGTCGCACGAAACCATCTACAACTGCATCTATGCCCAGCCCGTGGGTGAGTTGCGCAAGGAATTGATTGCCACTTTGCGCCATGCTCACAACAAACGGCTGCCCCGTAGCAAAGGACAGGATCGTCGTGGACAGATCCCAGACATGCTCAGCATCCACGTACGTCCGCCTGAAGTTGAGGATCGGCAGTTCCCAGGGCATTGGGAAGGTGACCTCATCAAGGGTGCTGGCAATGCAAGTGCCGTAGGCACCTTGGTCGAGCGCACCAGCCGACTGCTCATGCTGGTCAAGTTGCCTGCGTTCAAACCAGCCAGTGCAGCCAATGTCATGCAAGCCTTTACAGATAAGCTGCTGGGCATTGCGCAGCCCATGCGCCAAAGCATGACGTACGACCAGGGCAAGGAGATGGCGCTACACAAGCAATTGACCGCCAACACGGGCGTGGCGGTGTACTTCTGTGACCCACACAGCCCGTGGCAGCGTGGCTCCAACGAGAACATGAATGGCTTGGTGCGCCAGTACCTGCCCAAAGGCACGGATCTGAGCATCTACAGCCAAGAGCAACTCGATGCGATTGCTGATGAAATCAACAACCGCCCTCGCAAGGGCACCTCTCATAACCCTTGTTTCCAGCGATGTGCCAGCGGCAGCACACCGCAATCTGTAAAAAATAGCGTGATCTCAAGCAATACAGGCCCTTTTGGTCCTGTATTGCTCAGTGATTTGCTGTTTGCAGGCGCACCTGTCTCTTTGAGGGCTTGAGTTTGAAGAATGAATCTATTCCGCGTTCCAAGAACGACGCCAAGCGCTTGAGGTTGTAGCAAGCGGCCATCAGCACCATGGTTGCGCTGGCTCTGGCCAGACCAATGCAGCGCAAGAATTTTCCGCCCATCTGCCGAATTCCTGCGAACACATGCTCGACCTTGGCTCTACGTTTAGCAATCGCTCGGTTGCGGCGCTGCTGGCAGGCACTCAGTGGTTTGTTCTTTTGCGCCTTGCGCTGGATGCCATCCTTAAAGCCTAGTGCTTTGAGCGTGGCGCTTCTTTGGGCACTGGCATAGCCTTTGTCAGTGTCGACTTGCTTGCCCGTATTGCTTTGGTCGAGCACGTCGTCAAAGTGGTGCCCGTCATGCTCGCTGGCCGTGCCTGTCGCAACTCCACGAATAAAGCCATGTTTGTGATCCACGCTCACACTGAGCTTGTAGCCAAAGTAGCCTTTGCCATGCTTTTTGGTGTGCGTGGCGTCCAAGTCTTTTTGCCTGCGCTTGGCATCGCTCCAGTCTGGCTGCTGGCCCGCCGCAAGCTTGTTGCGATCATCCTTGCCGATGTGCTGCACGGGCGCTGGCACCAGCGTGGCATCAATCGCTTGTCCACCTCTGGCAATGAAGCCATGGCTGTGCAACTGTGCATCCACGCCATGCAGCAACGCCGTGGCCCCATCTACGCCAATACGCTCTCCAAAGCGCCAAATTGTGTTGCGCTCCGGCACATTCATTGCGTCTTGCAGCAAGCAAAAACGCTGGTAGCTCATGCGGTCCAGCAACTGAAACTCCATTTGCTCATCCGACAAGTTGTACAGGCGTTTGAGCACCAAGATACGCACCATCACCTCTGTCGGATAGGCCGGGCGACCTCCTTTGCGGCCATCGCTGCGTTCTATCAAGGCATCCGCTAAGCCTGCCAGCTCGCCAAAATCAATGTGGCGGGCAATGACTTGCAAGGGATCGCCTAGCTCATCAAGCGTTCTTTTACGGCTGCTATCTGCAAACAGGTCGAACTTGAGGGCGCTGCGTGGGATGGTCATGTGCTGAATCTACCGCATGCCAGCCTTGAACAGGCTTCGAGGGAGGTTTTGAGAGGTGCCCGCAAGGGCCTTGGGGTACGATCACCGCTGTCGGTTTATCGAGAGCTACTGATCAACTCTCCCCAGCACTCCACCCTCATCCATTGAATTCAAGGGTGTTGCACTTCACATTTGAATCCGCCCTGTGGAGATAAAAGAGCGGAAATTCCGCACCTAATTTTTTCTAAGGTATTGAAAATGAGTAAAAAACACTTCGCAGATGATTTTATTGATGCAATAAATAGTGATAACACCCTTAATGAGGCTTCAAAAAACATTGTTCTTCGAAATCTCGCAAAAATAAAAGAAACAAAAGTAAATATATTGATTACGGGTGCAACTGGGTGTGGAAAATCATCAACAATCAATGCTCTGTTCAATGCGAATAAAGCAAAAGTTGGTCAAGGAGTAGATCCTGAGACGATGGAAATATCAAAGTATGAGTTTGATAATATCGTTTTGTTTGACTCTCCTGGTTTAGGAGATGGAAAGGAAGCTGACTTAAAACATGCTAAAGCCATCACAAATAAATTATATGAAAAAGATAAAGATGGCAATTTATTAATTGACTTAGTTTTGGTTATTTTAGATGGAAGTAGTCGTGATTTAGGTACTTCTTTTGAGTTGATAAATCAAGTAATAATACCTAATTTAGGCGATGACAAAAATAGACTTTTGGTTGCTATAAATCAAGCTGACATGGCTATGAAAGGGCGATATTGGAATGTTGAAAAAAATCATCCGGAACCTGAATTGGTTAATTTTTTAGAAGAGAAAGTCATATCTACAAAAAATAGAATATATGAAGCTACTGGAGTAAAAGTTGATCCAATATATTATGCTGCAGGATATAAAGATGGTGTAAGTACGCAAAATCCATATAACTTATCAAAGCTATTGGTTCACATTCTTCGGCATACTAAAGAAGAAAAACGTGCAGTTTTTGCACAAGATATTAATAGCGATAAAGAGATGTGGAAGGACGATGATCGTCTTGAAGATTATCGTACTGAGATCAAAGAAACTCTTCTTGAATCTATTAAAAATTCAGCATCTGCTGGAGCGGACATAGGAGAGTCAATAGGCGCTGCTCTTGGAATGAGAACAGTTGGGAAAGTAATTGGCGGTGTTGCAGGAGGAATTTGGGGTGGTGTAAAGAGTATTTTTGGTTTCTAAAAATGAAAAATAATATTTTTGATAAGATTCAAAAAAAAGTAGATGAGTCAGGTCTATTGCGACCAATAGATATACTTATAGTTGGTGCTACTGGGAGTGGAAAGAGTTCAACAATAAATTCAATTTTTGGGTCGGAAATTGCAAAAGTCGGAGAGGGCGTATATCCTGAAACTCAAAATATATCAGATTATAAGTTGAGTGACTATCTTCGGTTTCATGACTCTGCCGGTCTAGGTGATGGAAAAGAAAATGATTTAAATCATAATAAAAACATCACGGAAAAACTTCTTCAGAAACTCGGTGGAGATCAAAAAGAATATTTTTTTATTGACATGGTTCTAGTTATTTTGGAAGGAGGTTTAAGAGATTTAGGTACATCATTTAAATTGCTAGAGAATACAATTCTTAAGAGTATTTCTCCTAGTCGTGTCGTAGTGGCAATAAATCAGTGTGACATGGCTATGAAAGGTAGATACTGGAATAAATATGAGAGAAAACCAGAAAAAGAGCTTGAAGATTTTTTAAATGAAAAATCCATTTCGACTAAAAATAGAATAAAAGAAGCAACTGGATTTAATATTGATAGACCAGTTTACTTTAGTGCGTTAAATAACTTTAATATTGATAAATTGATTGAGCATATTTATCATCATATACCTAGTTCTAGAAGGCGTAAATTTGATGATTAATCAACGATTAAACATAAAGTTAAATTGTCGTCGTGGAAATTGAGATGCCTCTTAAAAAAGGCATTTAGATATATCGAATGCAGTTATAATCTGTGATTTATACCGCAGCCAAGCGAGAAACCGTATCGGGGTACTTTTCGACCAAGCGGATCAGAAGTGCGGCCTGAGCGTTGGGTGCTGCTCGTCCTTGCTCCCAGTTCTCAAGGGTTCGGGGTTTAGTGCGTAGATAGCTCGCAAATACGGTGCGAGACAGCTTCAAGCGTTCACGGATCGACTTGAGTTCTTCGGACGTTATGGAGACTTCTGGCTTGATCTCGATCTCGTGCGTGCGCAATGTGCGCTTGCCTTCGCGAGCACTGGCTAAGGCATCAAAGCCTTCGGTGAGTTCTGCAAAAAGATCGCGCTTGGTCATTGCCTAGCCTCCAGTTCGTTCTTCAAAAGCTGTTTCAAGGTGGCCTTCTGCTTGGGTGTCAGGTTCTCCAGCTCGTCCTTGTCGTAGAGCGTAAAAAGCCAGAACTGTGGGCCACCGCTCCACCAGTAGTAAATGACACGTAGGCCGCCTCGGGTGCCCTTACCTCGGCGGGGATCGCCGTGGCGCACTTTGCGCAGTCCCCCTGTTCCTTCGATCATGTCTCCGGCTTCTGGATTCTTGAGCAAGCGTTCTTGGAACTCCTTGAACTCATCATCGCTGAGATAGGTGGCTCGGTTGCGCTCAAAGGCAGGCAATTCAACGAAGACGGCTTTCATTGCTTTTAATTATACGCAAATTGCGTATGTTAGGCGGCCTATGGCGTTCTTAGCTCTCGATAATCTGTGCTTTTATCGATGGTAAAAAAAAGAGCTAAAAAAGCACCTCCTGACAGCGCTGTGGCACAAAGCAAATTTAAGCTGAGCTACCCTATGCCACAGCCTCGGTCTGAGTACGCCCCAGTTCTGTAAATCAAGTTTTTATACAACAACGCCACCAGCAAATACACACGTTGTTTGCTCGGGCGAGATTGTGGATGGCCCGTGGCCGTTTTCTGTCGAGTAGCCAATCTAAGCAGGTTTGGACTGAAGACAAGATGCCCGCGAAACGCGGGCATCTTGGGTGTGGCGACTGCAGGATAAATCTCTCATTCAAGCGCTACAGCACTGGGAATCGGTTTATGCAGATCTTTCTTAGCTTGGCTCTTTGCAGAGAGTGGCGCGAATCTCCCTCTTCAGAACTTTGCCCACCGTACTCTTGGGTAACATATCCCAGAACTCCACCGACTTCGGCGACTTAACTGGACCGAGCTTGTCGCGACACAGACCGATGAGCTCTTCCTCGGTCACCTTTGAGCCAGACTTTAGCTGTACTACAGCTTTTACCGTCTCTCCCCAATGAGCATCCGGGATGCCAATGACGGCACAGTCCTGCACCTCGGGGTGGCTCCACAACACCTGTTCTACATCGATGGGGAAGACATTAAATCCACCGGTGATGATCAGGTCTCGGATACGGTCTACGATGTAGAGATAGCCGTCGTCATCGAAGTAACCGACATCACCCGTGTGGTGCCAACCATGCATGGAGGCCTGAGTTTCAGAGATGGGATCGTCAAGGTAGCCCTTCATGACCATTCCGCTGCGCACCACCACTTCACCGCGCTCTCCTGCCGCCATTATTTTGCCCCCCTCGCCCATGATGGCAATACGCGCAAAGGGGGATGGGCGGCCGCAGCTTTTCAAACGTTGGTGAAGCTTGGGTTCAGACAAAATGAACTTGTACTCCTCCGGCGTCATGCAGGTCAGCATGGAGGATGCTTCAGTCTGACCGTAGATTTGCGCGATTACCGGACCGAAGATCTCTAGGCCTTCGCGTAGCTTCTCAGAAGACAGCGGCGCTGCGCCTACGCACAAGTACCGCAGGGATGAGAAGTCCCTGTGGCGAACGTCCGGTCGCGCCAGCAATGCATAAATGACCGTAGGGACCAGAAGAGTGGTAGTAATTCTTTCAACCTCAATGGCATGGAGGATGGCATCTAAATCCGGTCGCGCCAAGATGCAAACCGAACCCCCCATAGCTAGGATAGGGAAGGTGAGGCTACCAGCTGCATGTGTCATTGGCATGCAAAGAAGGTATCGGGGCCTGCCCTCGTACCGAAATGTGGCGAGAAAGCTCGCCACATTGGCCTCGCAACCTGCATGGGTGTGAACAACGGCCTTTGGCTCACCTGTGGTACCGCCACTCGCCGTGATCCGGAAGTCGTCGGTGGTTGCATTGTGCTCGGGAGGCGGGAATGGTGCCTTTGGGGCCTGGGCCGCCCAGGCCTGAAGCTCCGGGAACTGCGGACCCGAACGGTCTATGCAAACAGCGCCAAGCAGATTTGGATGCTCGCGCACCAGTTGTGCGACAGCCGCTTCGTGCTCACTGTGATAAAAAATCCACTCTACGCCGGTGCGTGCAATTTGTTTGCCCTGATCGTGCACGGTCGAACGTGCGTTAAGGGGGACCCACACGCACCCTGCACGCTGCAAGCCGAGCATGCTGACATAGGCCCATATGTCGTTGGGAGAGAGCGTAGCGACCTTCGCTTGGTGGTTCACGCCACTGGCGCGCAGACTCCAGGCTATCAAATGTGTCCAGGCTGCAACCTCCCCGTAGGTCATAGACTGTTCACCCTGCCGTAAGCACTGTTGCGAAGCACCCAGACTCAGACCTCGGTCAAAAAAATCGATTAGCGTCATTGAGGTACGCCTTATTCAAATTTAAGGTTATTTTCGACGATGGTGTTGCGCCATACTTCAGTCTCTCGAATCTGCCACTGGGCCAACTGTTCCGGTGTGCTGTTTACTACTACACCCGCGCTGTTAATGATGAGGTTTGAGATCTCAGGTGTGGCCACGATCCGTCGCAGCTCCCTGCTAAGCTTGGCCACGATGTAGTCTGGCAGGCCAGCCGGTCCGTACAATACGTTGGTGCCAGAAACCTCGTACTTCGGCACTCCTACTTCCATGAAGGTCGGAACACCATCAAGCATTGCCAGGCGACGTTCGCTCGCAATGGCCAGAATTTTTAAGCCGCCTGAGCGTACAGCGGGAAGGATAGCCATGCCGGTGTCCAATACCGCCGCGATATGACCACCAACAGCATCCGTGATGGATTGGGCTGGCCCCTTATAAGGAACAATGCGAAATTTCACACCTGCTGCCTGTCCCAAGCGAGCTATCGCAAGGTAGTGTGCATGTCCCGGAGAGGCAATCGTGATGCTGTCGGGTTTGGCTTTCGCTAGGGAGATCAGTTCTTGCAAGGTGTTGATGCCCAGCGACGAACTCACCGCCAACACCATAGGTACGGACTGAACTAGGCTAATGGGAGTGAAATCCTTAACGGGATCGTACGGCAGCGATTTCAGTACAAGTGGGTTCACTACATGCGTGCCAATATTTCCCATCACAAAGGTGTATCCGTCCGGTGCAGCCCGTGCAACCTCGGCGCTGCCAATAACTCCGCCTGCACCGGCTTTGTTGTCCACTACAACCGGCTGGCCTAAGGCTTGGCCCAAATGAACGCCAATCGCACGCGACAAAATATCTAGCGAGCCTCCGGTGGTGAAAGGGACCACGATTCGGATAGGCTTGCTCGGCCACGTGGGTGCTGCTTGCACTAGGGGGGTACTAAGTGCCAACAAGACGGAGCTGAACTGACGACGATTCCAGCGCATAGCATTCAT
>NZ_CP101747.1:0-22512 GCF_024496285.1 Comamonas sp. C11 | reverse complement strand
GTCGGTTCCTTTGGGCATACTCAAACGCGCCCATGCTAAACCGACTGGCTCATTTCCGAAAGCGCAACTTATATTGTCATTTTCAGAAGACGACTGCACGGAATATCAGGAGTCGGCTGCACTGGTGGATTGCAGCGCGGTGTACAGGGCCGTCTTGCTCACCTTGAGCCGTGTAGCGGCCTCTCGGACATTAAGCCCGTTGGCGATGTGCTCCCGCGCTCGCTGCAACTTGTCGGCGGTGACAACCGGCTTTCGCCCGCCCTTCCTCCCACGAGCGGCGGCGGCAGTCAACCCGGCCTTGGTGCGCTCGCGGATCAAGTCGCGCTCGAACTGGCCCAGCGCGCCGAACACGTGGAAGATGAGCCGCCCGCCTGGCGTGGTGGTGTCGATGGCTTCCGTCAGAGAACGGAAGCCGACGCCTCGCGCTTCCAGCGCGCCTATCGTTTCGATTAGGTGCGGCATAGAGCGCCCGAGCCGATCCAGCCGCCAGACGGCCAGCACGTCGCCGTCGCGCAGGTAGGCCAGCGCATCAGCCAAGCCGGGGCGGTCGGCCTTGGCCCCGGAAGCCGTGTCCTCGAAAACGCGCTCGCAGCCTGCCTTGCGTAGCGCATCCGTCTGCAAGGCGGTGTCCTGTTCCGCCGTCGATACCCGCGCATAGCCGATCAGTGCCATTTGCCGCCTCTCTTGTCCGTCATTCCGTCCGCCTATCTTAATGTCCGACAACCCGTTGTGCAATAACTTTGCTGGACAGTGTCCGGCATGGCCGACTAATGATCGTTTGACGGACATTGACGGTAAGGCATTTTTGCATTACTATGTGAAGCATCAACCTTGATTGCGAGGGCAAACCACCATGACCACATTGACCGTTACCGCACGGGGACAAGTGACGTTTCGGAAGGACGTACTGCAACACCTCGGCATCAGGCCAGGCGACAAGATCGAGCTGGACTTGTTGCCAGACGGTCGGGGCGTGCTCAAGGCGGCACGGCCCGCAGGGACGATAGCCAGCTTTGTCGGCCTGCTCGCGGGCAAGACGCAGAAGGTTGCCACCATCGAAGAAATCAACGAGGCGGCGGCGCAAGGCTGGGCAGGTAAGCAATGAAGGTCGCAGTCGATACCAACGTCCTTGTGCGTGCGGTTGTGCGTGACGATCCCGCACAAGCGGACGTTGCCGCCGCAGTCTTGACCGACGCCGAGTTGATCGCGGTCGCGCTGCCGTGCCTATGCGAATTTGTTTGGGTGCTGCTGCGTGTCTACGGCTTCCAGCAAGCCGACGCGGCCAGCGCGATCCGGGCACTACTGGCCGCCGCGAATGTGGAAGTGAACCGGCCTGCCGTGGAGGCTGGCTTGCTGGTGCTCGACGCGGGCGGAGACTTTGCCGATGGCGTCATTGCCTACGAAGGCAACTGGCTTGGCGGGGAAACCTTCGTTTCCTTCGATAAGAAGGCGGTGGCACTTCTCACGGCGCAAGGGCAATCAACGCGCCTTTTGTGACGGACATGAGCATGAACGAATTCCGCCGACTGGCCGCGAAGATCGACCAACACATGCAGCAGCTTGCCGCCCAGGGTGTCAGCGAGGCCCATGCCATCATCAATCGCATGATGGGGTACGGGCCTGACCTGCACAGGATTTGGGTCGGCACATCCGATCAGCAGCTCATGGCGCTGTCCCGCGAGTTCCCAGGGTTCTACCGCTACGCCCGCATCATGGAAGAGGCATCCGAAGCCGAGCGCCGCAAGGCTTCGCGGCCCTATGACGGCATGGCCGAGTTCTCCGAACAGCACAAGCAAATGGGCGCGCAACTGCTGACCACGGCGGCCACGCTTGAGCGTGGCTACCAGGCGTTTCGTGCGAGCGGCAGTCTCCAAGACTTCCGGCCTCAGCTCGACGAGCTGGGCCGCCTGCATCGGCAATGGCTGTCCGACCTGGAAGCCTTCAAAGACTCGCTGCGCACGCAGGGCGCAGAACCCAAGGTGCTGGAATACGTGAACGAGGCTTTCGGCCGCCTGGCCGAGCGCATCAAGCAGCTTGCCGGTTGATCGCCGGAATTTTCGGCGGTTCCGGCTTTGTCGCGCCGTGCACAAGAGTTCTGAGCAATTCCGATCTCTCGCGGCGCTTCGTGCATAGAACTTCTGACCGTTCCCGGTCAGAAGTTCTATGCACACACGGCGGCCAGCCCAGTGAACTGGTGCAGTCGCCTTCTGAAAACGACATATATGCGCCTGGGTCAATGGCCCGGCCTCAATGCGCCGCCGCTAGGCTAAAAGGGCAGGGTATGGCCGCACTTTTTGGATACACAAACGTGTATCCATGAGATACTGTCGCCTTATGTCGAGCAAAGACGTTGGCCTGCGTATCCGTGTTGAAAGGGAACTCCGAGAGGCGTTCCAAGGGGCCTGTCTGGCTGAAAACCGGAATGCGTCGGAAGTGCTGCGCGAGTTCATGCAGGCGTTCGCCGACAGGCACCAAGGTGGCTTACAACCGGATATGTTCGCGGCACCGGCAGCCAGAAAGCCACGTCAATCAACGAGATCGGGCCCGGGCCCGACGGCAGGAGAAGCAACAGATGACTAAGGCAGTGCAAGCCGCTAAGCGTGGCCGAGGGGTATCCCCGATCTATCTGGACGAGGATGATCAACCAGAGCAATCAAATGTCATCTACATGCGCGGCCGTCGTCGTCGCCGCATTGTCTTTGGCTGGTATGGTGGGAAGTTCTCGCATCTCGATTGGCTGCTGCCGTTGTTGCCGAAGTGCCATCATTATTGCGAACCGTTCGCGGGGTCTGGTGCCGTTCTCATCAATCGTGAGCCTGCACCCGTTGAGACTTACAACGACATAGACGGCGATGTGGTGAACTTCTTTCGGGTTCTTCGTGATCGTCACGAGGAGCTGATTAGGGCCATCGCCTTGACGCCATTTTCCCGCGAGGAGTACCACCGGGCGATTTATGGCAGCACAAACGGTATCAGTGATGTGGAGCGGGCAAGACGGTTTTATATCAAAGCCCGTCAGACCCGCACCGGGCTTGCTCAAACCGCATCCCTTGGCCGTTGGGCAAATTGCAAAGATACAAGCCGGGCGGGTATGTCCGGTGTTGTCTCGCGCTGGCTTGGTGGCGTGGATGCGCTGGACGAAATCGCCCAACGACTTATCCGGGTGCAGATCGAAAACCGCCCCGCCGTTGATGTGATCCGTTTGTATGACAGCCCCAAGACGCTTTTCTATTGTGACCCGCCCTATCTGCATGCCACACGCGGCGACGCTAAGGCTTACGGCTTCGAGATGGACGAGGGCCAGCATCGGGAATTTGCCGAAGTGGTCAATGAGTGCAAAGGCATGGTGGCTGTGTCTGGGTATGACCACCCGCTGATGGACGAGCTATTCAAGCCGGGACGTTGGTTCAAGACCCAAGGCCCGGACAAGACTATTCACTCGACCAAGGGAAAACGGTCAGAAGTCCTTTGGACGAACTACGATCCCAAGAATCAGAAAGGGTTGTTTGAATGAGGGCCGCTGACGCATGGGGTATCAATACCACCCCGACGACATGCACATTTTCCGGGCTGTCGCGGCCACAAAAGCAAAGGGAGTTTCGATGACACCAGAAGAAATATTACAAGGCATCCAGCAGCGGGCCGCCGCTACGTTGAATGCTTCTGTCGTCACTGACCCAGTAATCCGTGAGCGTGTCGATTACGTCTGCCGCTGCATGAGTAACCGAGCAGGGGTGCGGCTGCTCATGTCATGCCTGTTGGGGAAGCTGGACAAGCCGAACGTCGATCCACGCAAGCCCTATACCGAGATTGGGGGGGCTGACAGTTTTTCCGGGCGAACCTATGACGAACGCTACCTGACCAAGTTCATCAACGAACACCGGCTGCCGGTCAATCCGACAACCGCCTTTCTGACCCCGACGCTACGCAATATCGACCATGCACTGACCACCGACCGGGAGCTTGTCGGCAGGCCGCGTGACCTCTACAAAAAGACGCTTGAGCTACTGGAAGATGTGGCCTTGCAGCGCATCCCCGCTGACGTGCTGTTTGTGGAAACCGTGCGCGTTCTGATGCTGCTGCGCGACGAGAAGCTGGCCCGCATGGCTTCACTGTTGGATGCCTTGGATCGTACCGAGGGCGCATTGCCTCTTTCATCGGAGGCCATCGTCACACTAATAAGCCAGCACCTTGCCTGCAAGAACGCCAGCCGCTTGCCGGTGCTGGTTGTCGCAGCCGCCTACGAGGCCGCAGGGGCGCGACTGTCTGAAAGCATGTTGCCCCTGAACTCGCACAATGCCGCCGATCTTCAAACTGGATCATTGGGCGACGTGGAAATCTGTTTGATGGGCGAGGATTCGGTTGTCACCGCCTACGAAATGAAGATGAAGCGTGTCACTCAAGACGACATCGACGCGGCAGTTACCAAGATAGCTAGGTCGCCGAACAAGATTCACAACTACCTGTTTGTCACCACGGATGTGATCGACCCACTTGTGGCCGAGTACGCCGCGACGTTCTACGAGAAAACGGATGGCACCGAGATTGCCATTCTCGATTGCATCGGGTTCTTGCGGCACTTCCTGCACCTGTTCCATCGTATCCGGGCGGATTACCTCAACGCCTACCAGACGCTGGTCTTGAATGAACCGGATTCGGCAGTCAGCCAGACTCTGAAAGAGGCGTTTCTGGCGCTGCGACAGGCCGCAGAAAGCGGCGAGTGATTCAGCATGGGGCAGGTGCGAATATCAAATTGGGCCGCTCAGGACGCGGAGCGGCACTTGCGCCAGTCGTGCAGAGTCATGGCGCGGCTGATTGTCGAGCATGGCCCCTGCCCTCTTGCTAATCTTGAGTTTCGGCCATTTCAGACGTTAGCCAATTCGATCATCAGTCAGCAGCTATCAGCCAAGGCCGCCGACACGATAGAGCGCCGAGTGCAGGCTATCGTACCCGGCTTCACTCCTGCCGAGTTTCTGGCAGTCCAGCCCGAGGCTCTACGGGCTGCCGGGCTTTCATCGGCCAAGGCTCGCTACATCCTTGAACTGGCTCAGCGTGTTAGCGATGGGCGGCTGAACCTAGAGGCAATGCAGGAAGCGCCAGATGCGGACGTTATCGCTGCACTGGTGGATCTTCCCGGCATCGGTCAATGGACGGCGGAAATGTTCCTGATCTTCGGCCTTCGCAGGCCGGACGTTTTGTCTTTGGGGGACGCCGGTTTGCAGCGAGCGGCCCGATTGCTGTTTGGGGATGATGCCGAGCTAGAGCATGTCGGGCAGGTGTGGCAACCTTTTTGTTCGGTAGCATCGTGGTATTTGTGGCGGCATTTGGACGCTTAGTCTCGTTATAGCCTCTGCTGCTTGGCCGTTTCGTCCACCGTCGGACTGCCCTGGTAATTTGGGAGTGCGAAACACGCGACCCGCAGCGCCTCGCCGCGCTGGCGGCGAGTATCAAAGAGAAGGGAAACGCATGAGCGAAAAGAACGTCACCATCAGCGCCGCCATTCCTGCGAACGTGAAGGCCGAAGCGGCCGCCGTCGCGGCAGCGCACGGCATGAGCCTGGCCGCGCTGCTGCGCGAGCTGCTGGCCCGCGTAGCCGCCCGTGACGCCGAAACGCTGGCCTGGCTCGATGAGGCTCGCCGATGACCGACCCGAAAAACCTGGAAAGCTGGCTGCATGAGAAGGCCGGCCCGGCCTATGACGCATTGAAGGCCGACCCGGCCCGCGCCATCACGCCTGACCAGGTGCGCCGCACGCTCGATGAGCTGCTGGCCGAAGCCGAAGCATCCGGCCAGTGTCCATTGCCGCCGGAACAACGCGAATGGGTGGATGCGCCGGCGGTCGGCCGTGAAGTGCTGACGCCCTATGACCCGGCCGAGTGCCTGACCAGTGCCGAGGCCGTGGCCGCATTCCTGGCCGACGCCGAAGCTACGGCCGACCCGGCCTATATCCAGCACGCCTGCGAAGTCGCGGCGCGGGCCAGGGCCATGCACGGCCTGGACGGGTAGGGCTGGCCAGCATCGCCATTTCTGACGGTGCAGGCCCGGAAGCGAAAAGGGCGGCGACCTGGCCGCCCTTGCTGTTCCTGGTTGCCTCTACAAGCCCGCCACGGCCAAGGCGCGGCCGATGGGCACGGCCTGGGTGAATGGCCCGGCGCTGTGGCTCACAAGGCCCACGGCCTCGCCCCGGCCATTGACGACAACGCCGCCGGAGTTGCCGCCCGCTATGGGCGCGTCGATCTGCAACATGCCCGCCGCGCCAATCAGGCCGCCGACCTGGCCGTGACGGCTGACGATGCCCGCGCTCATGGAGAAGTCCAAGCCCTTCGGGGAGCCGATCGCGGCGATGGCCTGGCCTTGGCGTGGCAGGGCGGGGGCCACGCGCACCGGCTGGCCCGGCTCGCCGTCGATCAGCAGCGCGGCCACGTCGCGCACATGGTCGATGCGCGCCACGCGGGCGCTGCGCCATTCCCCGCTTGCCAGCTTCACCCGCACGCCCTCGATGCCGGCCAGGACGTGCGCGGCCGTCAGCGCCGTGCGGCCGTCGCCGACAAGGAAGCCCGCGCCCAGCGTCACCCATTCGCGTTCCTGGTCGGCCTTCGCCCATTCGTGTTGCCAGGCCCGGTAACGGGTCAGCAGCTCGGTTGCCAGGTTGGTTTGAACGCCAGGGACAAGCCATGCCCGGTTACGGCTGCCGTCGCCCTTGGCGCGCTCGATAACGGCCACCATGACAACGGACGGCATCACCTGGCCGGCCACAGCCGCCCAATCGGCGGCGGCAGGGTAGGGGCGGGCGTCCAGCGCCACGCCTTCGCCGGCGGCGCTGCGGGCGCTGTCGGTCTTGGCGTGCGCCTGATGCTTGCTCCACTCGTCGTCATCAAGACGCTTCTGCGCGGCCGCGATGGCGTTCACGTTCGCCTGCGTGGTGGCAAGGGCATAGCCGCCCGAGGCCAGGCCGACACCGGCCAGGACGTAGGCCGCCAGGGCAGCGCGCCGCCAGGATTCAACGCTGCCCATGCTCCGCGCCCTCCTGGTCGTGGTTGAGGCCGCGCATTTGCAGGCGCTGGCCGG
Source organism: Comamonas sp. C11 (assembly GCF_024496285.1). Classification (NCBI taxonomy): domain Bacteria; kingdom Pseudomonadati; phylum Pseudomonadota; class Betaproteobacteria; order Burkholderiales; family Comamonadaceae; genus Comamonas; species Comamonas sp. C11. Next base: position 15,445 of record NZ_CP101747.1, on the reverse strand, counting down.
TGTCGTCGCCGATCTGCAAAACCTTGATGTGCTGCTCATAGGCCGCCTGGAACATCCAGCCGGCCCCGGCCAGGCCGATGACGGCGGCCGCGAAGGTCACGCGGTATTTCGTTAGCTCGCGGCGGGCGCCGCCGGTAACATTGGTTTCAGCCATGATTTCATCCCTCTGTCGGATGGGGTTGTGGTTAGGCGCCTGGGCCGGTTGCCGCCGCCCTGGCGCCGCCTTTCAGCGGCTAAAGCTGCGGGACTGCTCCCGGTCGCGCGCCGCCTTCTCCTTGAACCGTTCGGCGATCTCGCGGGCGCGGGCCTGCTTCACCTGGTCGCCGTTCTCGTTGTCCCGGTTTAATTCCTTTGCCAGCGTCTTTGCCTGCTGGCCGTTGATCTCGTTCAGCTCGACTTTCTGGCTGGCGTCCAGCTCGAAGCCCTGGCCCTGCTGGCCTTGCTTCTGCTCGGCCTCGATGGCCTGGGACTGCTGCGCGGCCGCCTGGCCGTGGCGTTCCAGCCGCTCAAGATCTTTCGCCTCGCGCCGCTGCTGCGCCTGCTCGATCTGCTTGGCGTAGCCCTGGGCCAGCTCGTCGTTCGTCGGTTCTGTGCTCATGGTGCGTGCTCCTGGTTGGTTGAAAACGGCGCGTCACCGGCTCAAACCGCCGTTGCCGCGTTCCTGCTCGCGCTGCCGCTGCCGGCTGCGCTCGATCTCCTTCGGGTCGCGTGCATACCTGTCGGCAAGCTCGCGCTGCATCTTGTCCAGCTCGACGGCCTGGCGCTCCTTCGGCAGAGCGTTGAACCGCTCGATGCGCTCGCGCAGCTCGGCCGGCAGCTCGCGCCAGGCGCTCGGGTTGCGGTCGGTGTAGCCCGCAAAGCCCGCCTGCCGCTTCACGGCCAGCGCCTTGAACTGGTCGGCCTCTCGCTTGGCGTACATCTCGGCCCGCTTGCGGTCTTGCTCGCTGACCTGGACGGCCGCAGGGCGCTCCGGCTCGGCCTTGGCCTGGGACGGCTGCGCCAGGCCCGCAAAGGCCCTCTGCTGGCCTTCCTGCATGATCGCGGCCGCATGGTGCCGGGGGTCTTTCCCGGCCGCCTGGAACTCCTGGGCGACGGCAAGCTGTGCCTTCGCCACGTCCAGCGCCAAGCCGCCGCCGGCCGCCTCGGCACGCTCGACGCCAGCGCGGAACCCGGCCAGCGGGTCGGGGGCCGGGCGCTCGGCCTGGGGCCGCTGCGGCGCTGCCGGCTGCTCGATCTGCTGCGGCCGCTGCACGGCCGGACGGCCGGCAATGTCGGTCGCGGGCATGAGGTCGGGGCGGCCGTGGCGCTCCAAGCTGCGGCGCATGGCGCGCTGCATCTTCCCGGCCAGCTCGGCCACCTTGGCCCGGCCGCGTTCGAGCCAGCGGCGCATGACGTTCTCGCCGTCGAAGCCGCGCCGGTCGGCAAAGTCCAGCGTGCTTTCCTTCGGCCGCTCGCGGCCCAGCACCTGGGCCAGCTTCCCGGCGGCCAGCTCGGCCGCGCCGCGAACGTGCCAAGTGTTGCGCTCGGCCGTGGTGCCATCCGGCAGGCGCACGGTTTGCGAACCGCCGTGCTCCAAGCCGATGCGGTCGCCGCGCTGCGCGCCGCTGGCGGCAATGGCGCGCTCAAGATCGACGCCCCAAATGGTGTGCCGCTCGCCCTTGTCGTTCTCCAGGGTGGCAAAGTAGCTCGGCCGGTTCTCCGGCTTGTTCTCGTAGGGCGCTGCGCCGTGATCGACCAGCCGCCCGGCCCGCCGGTCGGTGAAGTCGTCCGCCCCGGCAAACAGGGTAGCGGCCTCGCGGTGCCGGGTCATGCCGACATAGGCCAGGCTCCTATCCATGCCGGGGGTCGCCAGCAGGTAAGCCCTATCGACGGTGACGCCCTGGGCCTTGTGAATCGTGACTGCATAGCCGTGATCGACGGCCGCATATTGGGACGCCTGCACCTGGCGCGCTTCGCCGCTGTCCAGCCGAACGGCCAGGCTGCCATCCTCGGCCCGCTCGACGGTGCCAAGGGTGCCGTTCTTCACGCCTAGATCGCGGTCGTTTTTCAGGAACACGATGCGGTCGCCGGCGGCGAACTCGCGGCCGCCGCGCTCGGTCACGAACCGGGCGGAACCGGCCAGCTCGCCGCGCTCCTTCCGGGCATCGCGCACGGCCTGGTTAAGCGCCTGAACGTCCGCATTGGAATGGGCAAGGATGATCTGGCTTCCCTTGCCCTGGTCGCCGACATAGGACGCCGCCAGGGCGTCGCGCGCTGCCTCCCGGCTGCCGTGGATTTGGACGTGGCCGCGCTCGGCGTAGGCCGCCAGGCCATCGGCCACGGAACCCCGCGCAAGCTGCTGGCCGGCCTCGCGCATCCAGGCGTGTTTCTGCCGGCGCACCTCGGTAATTTCGGCCGCTCCGACGTGCTGCACGACGGCACGAAACGCCGCGCCTGCCTCGATGGCGGCAAGCTGCTTGTCATCGCCCAGCAGGACGACTTTTGCCCCGGCCTGCTCGGCGGCTTTCAGCACGCGGCCAAGCTGGCGGCTGCCTATCATGCCCGCCTCGTCGATCACGAGAACATCGCGGGAAGTGAGCTTGTCCTTTCCGTTCTTCCACGCAAATTCAAGACTGGCGAGCGTGCGGCTTTCGATGCCGCTGCCAGCCTGCAATTCGTCGGCCGCCTTGCCTGCCAGCGCCGCGCCTCGCACGTTGAAGCCCTGGGCCTGCCACGCCTCGCGGGCTATCTTCATGGAGAAGGATTTGCCCGTGCCGGCGTCGCCGATGACAACGGCCAGGCTGCCCGGCTTGAGAACGTGCCGGACAGCGTTTTGCTGCTCGGCCGACAGGGTGCCCGCGCCATCAATCGCGGCGTTCGTGATCGGGCCGGAAACGCCATGCCGTCCGGTGCGCGCCAGGCGCTCGGCGCACTCCACCATGCCGCGCTCAGTCTCGATCATTTCGCGGGTGGAGAACTTCGCCGGATCGCGGCCGTTCGCCGGTTCCATCTCGACCAGCAGCGGCGAGTTTTCCAGCTTGGCAAGCAAGCCCTGGAACTGCCCGGCGTCGTCAATGTAGCGGTTCAGCTCGGCGGCAATGTCGCGGCGCGTGAATACGGCCTGCGTCGCCGTGATCTTGTCTAGGATGATCTCCGGCCGCTCGGCGATCTGCCGCGCCTGCTCCTGCCGGTCGGCGTTGTGAATGTCGATGCGGTCGGCTTCCAGGCCGCGCCTATCCATCGCCACGGCGTCGCTGCCGATGTGCTTGGTTGGCGTCAGCTCAACGCCTTGATCCGCATAGCTGCGGTGGTCGATACGGGCGCTGATTCCGGCCCGCTCCAATGCCTCGTTTGTCAGCTCCGCCCACTCGCGGCGGATGTCGGTAATGTCGCCCTGGCTGGTGCCAGGAATGCCCGCCTTCTGCCTGTCCTTGTTCGCCAGCTCGATGACGGCCTTAGCGCCTAGCGCTCCATCCGCGCCAATGGTGCGCGTGGTCGCCAGCATGTGAACGTGGAAATTGCGGTCGTCGCCTTCCCTGTCCGGGGCGTGGATGCACACATCCACGGCCACGCCGTAGCGGTCGGCGATAGCCTGCCCCATGCGCGTTGCAAGCTCGCGCCGGTCGGCTTCGTTCAGCTCGTGCGGCAGGGCCGCCCGCCACTCGCGGGCCACTCGCGCATCCTTGCGCTTCTCGGCGGCCTCGGCGGCATTCCACAAGGCGGCGCGCTCGGGAACCGGAACGCCTGCGGGCGTGACGATCTCGGCCGACAGGACGCCGCCTTTCCGGGTGAAGTCGAACACTTCCCCGGTGCGCTCATCTACCAGCTTCGACGCGGATCGATAGGCGGCAGCAGCCACGGCGCTATGCCCGGCCGCCCGTCCTATCGTGTGCGTGTTCAGATGGTAGATCGCCATTTCTTCCCTTGGCGTTTTAGCCGCTAAAAAGGGGTGCCGGGGTATCCCCGGCCGTATGAGGGTTGCGCAGCAACCCGTAAGTGCGCATTTCGCTTCGCTGCATGACTATACCAGCGCCGTGCCTTCCCCGCCAGCGTCGCAAGGTGCTAACATCACGCGGGCATAACCCGCAATCACGAAAGGAGCTGTAACGATGGCACGAAAGACCCTATCCGAACGCAAGGCCGACAAGCTGGCCGAGCTGAACCGCATCAAGGCTGAACTGGCCGAACTCGAAAGCAAGGCCGCCGAACGCATCGGCAAGATTGCGATTGCCGCCGGTCTTGGCGATCTCGACATCGATGACGCCGCCATGCGGAAGGAGTTTGAGGCTATCGCCTCGAAATTTCGCAAAGGCGAAACCCAGCAAGCTGCTCCGGCTCCGGCAGCGCCTGGCACGAACTGACCGCGATTTGGGACGCCTTCGGATGAACGCCAGGAGAGAGGATGCACGCCGCAAGATTCAGCTTGGCGGCTTGGTCATCAAGTCCGGCATGGCGGACTATCCGGCTTCCGTGATCCTGGGCGCTTTGACCCTCGCGGCCGGCGCGCTCAAAGGGCCGAACGCTGACGCCGCCAAAGCGCGCTTTGAGGCGGCCGGCGATGAGGCTTTTTCCGATGATGGAGAGGACGGCGGCAACCGTTCCTAGCCGTCAATTTCTACCTGACAGAGAGGTGAAGTATGATGGATTTTGAAGCTCTAGCAGCGCGATTGTGGGCCGCCGTGGTGGCGGTGTTTTTCGGCGTGTTCTGCCTGTCTCTGGCGACAACGGCGCACGCCCGCGTTTTCCCCGAATGCAACCCGGCGGCCGAAGCCGGAAAGCTCTACGGCGCGGCCGACGCTGACGCCTGGGTGAAGCGCATTTGTGACGCGCAGGAATCGACCTACCGGACGTGGGAAGCGAACCTGCAAAAGCTCGACATTGGGCAGCAGGATTTGGCGATGGCGACGAACGCCGGAGACTGGAACGCCTACCGCGCCAAGTGGGCCGAATTGCTGCCAGTCTTGAAGGAAATGGAAGCGGCCGCGCTGGCGAGCCGGAACGCCGCTGGCGCGGCGAACATCCTCAGCCTGTACCGCGCCGACCTCGGCCTTTTCTTGCAGAACGCGGGCCTGGGAACGGCGGCGAATCTGGACGAGTTCAGCGCCCGGATTTCCGGCGGCCTGGACGGCGAACGGCCAGCGGCGGCGGCAACGGCTGGCGTCAATGTCGTGCAGCAATCCGTGACGCGGGGCGTTGAGTTCGTGAAGGGGCTGGCGGCTGCGGAAGGCGACAAGGTTCTAGCGGAGTATCGCGGCCAGGTCGAGCAGAAGGCAGCGACGCGCCGGGAGGAGCTTTCCGGCAATACGGCAAGCGGCTATTTCGGCGGGTTCGCCCGGCGCATCACCGAGGTTTGGGGCATCTTCTTCTTCGTCCTGTTCGTGCTGATGCTCGGCGCGGTCGTGGTGGCCGTGAAGCGCAAGCAAAACCCGGTCACGCTGGCTGGCGCGGCCGCCCTCGCCTACCTGCTGCCGGGGTCGGCAATGGTGCTGGCGTTCGTGCTGGTTCCGTTCCTGCCGTCCTGGGCCATGATCGCGGCAACCCTGGTCGGCACCTATGCCATGTATGCGCAAGGCGGCCGCATCTGCGGCGCGCTGGCGTCCAAGCTCGGCGAAGGCTCCACCCTGGGCCATCGGCTGCGCGTCCTGGGGGCCTGGCTGGACAACCTGCGGGCCGGTTTGCAGGGCGAACCGGGCGGCGCTGCCAGCATCGGCGCGGCCGCTGTTCAGGCCGCTTCCGCGCCCGGCGCGCAGCCGGTCACGCATGGGTCGGCCAGGTGGGGCACGGTCGCGGAAATCCGCCAGGCCGGGCACCTGGTCGCGCCCGGCAAGCCCGCCGGTTTCGCCCTGGGCCGGGTGGCCGATGCGCCCGCCGGCCTCGATCAGCGTTTCCGCTTTACCGGCCACGTCGTGACGGTCGCCCCGACCGGCTCCGGCAAGGGCATTGGCGCGGTAATTCCGAACCTCCTTGACTATCCCGGCTCGGCCCTGGTGCTCGACGTGAAGGGCGAAAACGCGGCCGTGACGGCTCGCGCCCGCCGCGAGCTGGGGCATAAGGTTTTCGTGGTCGATCCGTTCGGCGTGACCAAGGGCGAGGCGCACGCCTTCAACCTGCTGGATCGCCTCGATACGAGTGACCCGGAATGCGTCGGTGAATCGGCCGTGCTGGCTGACTGCCTGGTGATTCCAGACCCGAAGGGGCAGGCGCACTTCGACGAGTCGGCCCGGACGCTGCTGCAAGGGCTGATGCTGCACGTTGCCGGCCTGGATGAAGGCCGGCGCAATCTGCCCGAAGTGCGGCGCATCCTGACCGCCGGCGAGGAAGTGCTTTTTGAGACCCTGGCCGAAATGGCCGCCGACGAAAAGGCCGCTTTCGGCCTTCCGGCGCGGGCGGCAAACACCATCATGGGGATGCCCGACCGTGAACGCGGCTCGGTGATTTCCACGGCGCAGAAGAGCACGGCCTTTATGGATGATCCACGGATCGCGGCGGCCGTGTCGCGCTCCGATTTCAACCTGGCGAACATGAAGGCCGAACTGATGACGGTCTACATGGTGCTGCCCGCCAACAAGATCGGCCCCAATGCCCGCTTTGTCCGGGCCTTCATCGGCTCCGTGATCGCGGCCATCACGTCGAGCACCACGCAACCCATGCACCGGGTCGCCTTCCTGCTCGATGAGTTCGGCCAGCTCGGCTACATGAAGCAGATCGAGGACGCGGTTAGCCTGATGCGCGGCTACGGCCTAGCCTTCTGGGTGTTCATCCAGGACTTGAGCCAGTTGAAGGGCGTCTATCCGAAGTGGCAAACCTTCCTGGCGAACAGCGCCAAGTCGTTCTTTGGCACGGACGACTACGACACGGCCAAGTACATCAGCGACAGCCTGGGCAAAGCCACGATTGAGTTTGAGACGGAGAACACCGGCCGCAACAGCGGCGCCGGCGTTTCCGGCGGTGGCGGTTCCCTGAACCGGGGCAAGTCCAGCGGCTCAAGCCAGCAGTTCGCCGGCCGCGAGCTGCTGACGCCGGATGAGGTCATGCGCCTGGGGCCGGAAAAGCCCATCGTGCTGGTGAAGGGCGAATATCCCTACCTGCTCGACCGGCTGAACTACCTGGCCGATCCCGAGTATGCCGGGCGGTTCGATGCGAACCCCTACCATAGCTGACGGGCGCGGCCATGTGGGTTTTCGTCGTCATCGGTTATCTGCTGCTGGTCGGCCTGGCCGCCTGGTTCGGCTGCGGCGCGGTGATGACGGTCGCCGCCGGCGGCTTCGTCCTGGCCGTGGCGCTCTGGCTGCTCGACGGCCTGCTGGCCGATCTGCTGCGCGGGCCGCTGCGGTGGCTCGCCAAGCCCTTCCGGGCGCTGGCCTCGGCCCTGGGCGTTTTGATCGTGCTGCCGTTCGTGCCAGGTATTTTCCTGGGGTCGTTCCTGCTCGAACTGTTCCGCCGGCGGCAGCGCCTGGCGGAACCCGGCCGACCTGCCCCGGCCACTCCGATGCAGGCCGCAGGCCGACGCACGGCGGACGTGATCGACCTAGCGGCCTTCCGGCGGCGGCGCGGCGGCCAGTAGTTTTTCAGCGGCTAAAGCCGCCCCTCAAGTGTCAATATCAGCCCGATTGATGCAATGTTTTTAACATTAAAAACAGTGCATTTCCTATCGTTTCGCCCTGTATTCCCACGGCGGAACCGGCGCAGGATCGCTCCATAGGCCCCGCCGGGCCGCCCTCGCCTCGTCCTGGATCGCGTAGAGGCTCCGGTCGGTCGCATAGCGGTCGAAAACCCATGCCATGCCGCGCCGCACCTGTTCGGCGTTGGCGTCAATGCCCGCGCAGCTCACGCGGCCAATGGTGCGGCCGTAGCGGTCGCGCCCGCCGTCCTCGATGGCGGCATCCCGGCCGTAGCAAAGATCGGAAAGCGATTGCTTCGACCGCTGGCCGAAGGGCTGCCGCTTTTCGGGCGCGTCGATCTCGGCAAGCCGGATACGGTGCTGCTGTCGGCTGGCGTCCAGAATGGTGAGCGTGTCGCCATCGGCGACGGCCACCACCCGGCCGCGCAGCTCGCCGGCGTGGGCGGTTGTCGCCGCCAGGATGACCGCGAACGCGGCCAGCCCTGCCCGCATCACTTGCGCCCCTTCGGCTTGTCCTGGTCGGCCGCCGGCTGGATGCGGGCCAGCAGTGCGGCGTTCTGTTCCTGGTGCGCCGTGAGCTGCCCGGCCAGGCGCGCGGCTTCCTCGCGGACGCCTGCCAGTTCCTCGCGCGCCTGCTCGGCGTCTTGGTGCGCCCTGTCCAGCTCCGTGCGCAGCTCGCCGGCGCGGCGCTCGATCTCCTGGGCGCGGGCCTCGGCGGTGTGCGCCTGTTCCTGGGCGGCGGCCAGTTGGCCGCGCAGCTCGTCGGCTTCGCCGCGTGCGGCCGCTTCGGCGGCCTCGATGGACGCCAGACGGGATTGCAGGGCTTCCACGTCGCCGGCCAGTTTGTCGGCCAGCTCGGTTGCCTCGTTGCGGTCGGCTTCCAGCTCGGCGCGGGCCTTCTCCAGCCCTTCCCGCTCAGCGGCAAGCCGGGCGTTCGCCAGGTCGAGGGCGATTGTCCATAGATCGCTGCCAAGCTCGGCCAGGCGGTCGGCGACGGCCTGGGGCGCAGGCTCGCGTAGGGGCGCGGCCGCCGTGACCTGGCGGGCCTTCCATTCGTTCAGGGCCGGGCTGATCGTCGTATAGCTGCCGCCGGTGATCTTGCGGATGGCCTCAAGCGTCGGGCGCTGACCGCTGGCGGCCAGCTCGTCGGCGGCGGAAAAAATCTGCTCTTTCGTGACTGCCATAGCGGTTGCTCCTGTATGAAATGTAGCGTTGTAGTAGGTTGTATAATACTACTACATACTACAATTTACAAGTCTACAGCGGAATACTACGCGCCGGGCCTGGGTCAGCCCGGCCGGGAGCGCGGCGGGATCGAAATTTGGCCCTGTGCGGGCCGTGGTGGCGTTTTCCGGGGTCGGTAGCACCTTGCCCTACCCTTGCCCGGTTCCGGGCCTCCTGGGCGCTCCTGGGGTCGTCTCAGAAAACGGAAAATAAAGCACGCTAGCGGTTGGCGTGTCAGGTTGAAGTCTGAGAAGTCGGGCGTAGAACGTCAGACAAGGCCGAAATGGCCCTAATCTGACGCGATGTAGGTGGAGTGCCTGACGCCCGGTTGAGGCATAGCTCAATCTGACGCCAATACACAAAGCTCAGTGACCCTCAATAAGTTCACCAAACAGTTCCCTGACTTTTGTCTTCGCATCTGCTAGCGCAATCCGGCCTTGCTCGGTAATCTCGTAGACGCGCCGCTCTCGCCGCCCAGTACGCTCGTGACGAGAAGTCAGATAACCTTTTTTTTCCAGCCCATGCAGCATCGGATACAGCGTTCCGGCACTCATCTCGTATCCGTGATGCCGTAGCTCTTCAATGATGCCGAGTCCGAAGACCGGTTCCTCGGCTGCATGGTGCAGGATGTGCAGACGGATCAGGCCGCCGTAGAGGTCTTTATCGGTCACAGCCACGGTCTCATAGAACAGCACTCAGCAACCAGCCCGCCGTTCCGCTACCGATGACGACCAGCCAGGGCGGGAGCTTCCAGAACATCAGCGCGACAAGCGCCACCACAGCCAGCCCGAAGTCTTGCGGCTTGAAAATGGCACTCATCCATACCGGCTGATAAAGCGCAGCCAGCAAGATACCAACCACCGCCGCATTGACCCCGGCTAACGCCGCTTGCGTGCGCATGCTGTGGCGCAGCCGCTCCCAAAACGGCAAGGCACCGACGACCAGCAGAAAAGACGGCGCAAATATCGCCAAAAGGCAGATCAGTCCGCCGAGCCAGCCCGAAGGCGTTGTGCTCATGGACGCCCCGAGGAACGCAGCAAAAGTGAACAAGGGGCCAGGCACCGCCTGCGTTGCGCCGTATCCGGCAAGGAAAGCTTCATTGCTGACCCAGCCGGAGGGCACGACCTCTGCTTGCAGCAAGGGCAGCACGACGTGGCCCCCGCCAAAAACCAGTGACCCGGCGCGAAAGAAGGCATCCACCATCGCCAGGGTTTGACCCGGCATCAGTTGCGCCAACACCGGCAGGCCGACCAGCAAAGCAAAAAATAGTGTCAACCAGATCACGCCGGCACGGTGGCTGACCGTGATTGGCAGCGGATCGTGTACGCCGTCCTGAGTCGGCTTGAACAGCAGCAGTCCGATGATGCCAGCAGCAGCAATCACGCCGATCTGCCCCCATGCGGACGGCACCAGCAGAACGACACAGGTAGCAATCGCCATGATGGTGACACGCGGCACGTCAGTACAGAGGTTGCGTGCCATGCCCCATACCGCTTGGGCGACGACCGCGACTGCCACCACTTTCAGACCGTGCAGCGCTCCTGGCGATATGGCATCGCCGTAGTTGGAAATGCCCAGCGCGAACAGGATTAAGGCAACGGCTGAAGGCAGTGTGAAGCCTGCCCAGGCGGCCAGCGCCCCGGCGTAGCCCGACCGGGACAGGCCCAATGCGATACCGACTTGACTGCTTGCAGGCCCCGGCAGGAATTGGCACAGCGCCACCAAATCTGCATAGCTGCGCTCGGACAACCAGCGCCGCCGCGTGACGAACTCATCGCGAAAGTAGCCCAAGTGCGCGATGGGGCCGCCGAAAGAGGTCAGCCCAAGGCGCAGAAAGATGAGAAAAACAGACCACGGGTTGCGGTCGCCAGTGTGCGGGTTGGTCATAGGTTCTTTTGATTTCAATTGAGATCGGTTCATAATAATCGAATGTCGATACTGAAATTCGATTATTTGACGGAGGATTAAAAATGGAACTTGTCTTGATTGGCGTCTCGGCGCTATTAGTCTCTGGCCTGACACTTTTCTCAGGCTTCGGCCTTGGGACAGTTCTGATGCCGGTTTTTGCGCTGTTCTTTCCGTTGCCGCTGGCTATCGCAGCCACCGCTGTTGTGCATTTCGCCAACAACATTTTCAAGTTCGGCTTGATGGCCAAGCAGGCCGACTGGCGGGTGGTGGCACGCTTCAGCGTGCCTGCCGCTATCGCCGCCTTGGCGGGGGCAAGTCTCATCAATCTGTTCGACAAGATGCCAGTCATTGCGAGTTACACCGTTGGTGGATCGACGTTCGAGATCACCATGATCAAAGCCGTCATAGGCTCCCTGATCGTGGCATTCGCCCTCCTGGAGTTGTCACCCCGCTTTCAGGCACTGGCGTTCCCGCCGAGTTGGCTTCCGCTGGGAGGTGCGCTGTCCGGTTTCTTCGGCGGCTTGTCGGGGAACCAAGGCGCACTGCGCTCGGCCTTCCTGTTGAAAAGTGGCCTGTCGAAAGAGGCTTTCGTCGCTACAGGCGTCGTTTCAGCCGTCATCGTCGATGCTGCGCGATTGGTGGTTTATGGCGCTAGTTTCATGGCGAGTAACTTTGCTCAATCGCAGGAACTACTCGCGCCTGTTGCGGTGGGCACGATCTGCGCTTTCATCGGTTCATTCATGGGCAAGCGCATGCTTCAGAAAGTGACGCTGCGCACTGTGCAGATCGTGGTGGCTGCGGCAATGCTGCTGATCGGTGTTGGATTGGCGGCCGGTCTGGTCTAACTCTGTTCGAGAGAGACGAGTTTTTGGGCTTAGCGTGCTTTATTTTCCGTTTTCTGAGACGCCCCCCTCCTGCGCGGCTTGGCCGTGGTTCCGGGCCTGCCTCGTCTGGAATGACGATGCTGGCCAGCTCGGCCGCTTGGCTGCTGGCCCTTCTCTTGGCGTTCAACCTGCGGCCTTTCCGCCCGCGCTGTCGCTCGATGTGAGGCACGGCCTCGGCAAGCCGCTTTTCCCTGCTAAACCGCTTTTTGCGGCCTTTCAGCGGGCACGGCGCTGGATGAGGGTGCAGGCGGTGGAGTTGCCACCGGCGCGGCGTGCCGCGCCTTGGTAAGCCGCCTGGCCGTAGGCCAGCACGATAGCCGGAGGGGGAGCCGGCGAAGCCGGGGGAACCCCGGAGGGGTGCCCCGCCGAAGGCGCAGGCCGGTGCCGTAGGCGACGGGGCGGAGGGCCGAAGGCCCGGAGGGTAGGCGCGCCCGTAGGGCGCTACGGCGTTTCGGTTCGCGCTGTCGGTTGAGTTTTCCACTGATTTGGCCTGCCAATTACAGGCAAATATTTATAGGAAAACTTAAAGGCTTAACCGTACCGGTTTAGGGGGGGTCTGATCTAACGACCCTGGGGGGGTCTGATCTATCGGAGAAAACAGGGGGTGGGGGGGTCTGATCTATCGGAGCGGGGGGGTCTGATCTATCGTGGATAAGTGCGGCTATCCACAGGGTTTATCCCCAAGATTGGCCGCCAGGAGGGGGCATCGGCCAGAAACGACGCGGCCGCCTTGATCGGGCGGCCAGTGTGCTGCGTGTGGGGGGGTCTGATCTATCGGAGTTTAGCTAAACTTCCCGCCGTTCTTAGGGGCAATGGGCGGCGGGGAGCCAAGCAACAGCAGGCCACCAGTGACGGGCTTCACCTTCGCTTGCGGATAGACGGTCAGCACCTTCTTGAGTGCCGGCACAAACTTCTTCTTGAAGTCCTTGTCTGCATCCTTCCCGGTGTATTCCTGGGCGAACTGCTCCCGCAGGGACTTCCAGTGCAGCGTTACGCCCCTGCCCTCGATGCGGTGCAGTCGGTGAGCCAGCCAGGTGTAAACGTCCAGCGCAAGCGCGGAACCTTTCAGGGCCATCAGGGCGCGATTGTCCAGCGGTACGGCGCTATCCATCAGCGAGTTGAAATAGCCCTCTGATAGAACCATCGTGCCGGGCCAAAGCGATTTCTGCTGCGCGTCGCCATTCGCCAGCCAGGCATCGAACTGTTCGACGGGTTGGCCGTTGTAGGTGCGCCCCTTGAATCCAAGTTGCAGGCGGCAAGCGGCCAGGGCGTGCATTTGACGGCGCAAGGTGGTGTAACGCGCTCCCTGGTCATCCATGCCCATGAGCCGCAAGAACTCGGCCGCGCTGTCACCGATGGGGATTTCCCGCGTGTTGTCGCGCTTGGCGTAGCTGGACACCCAAGCAAGGGCCAGGCGTGGCATGACGCCATAGGGGATAGGTTGCAGCACCGGCCCCCTGCCCTCGTCCAGATAGCCGGCCTGCACATTGACCCAGGCCGCGCCGGACTGCCGCATGAACTCGCGTCCATCGACCTTCGAGCGAGGCAAACCGACCTGGCACAGCACGGCATGGGTGAAAGCCATGTCCTCGCCGCTCGGCGGGTTGGTGGCGATCTCTGCGCCGGCCTCGATCAACTTCTGGTCTTGCTCGGTCAGGATGATGCCGGCCGGGGTGATCTTGGCCCCGGCGCGGGGCTTCCTGGTCTTGTCCCCTGCCTTGGCCTGCGCCTTCACGATCAGGCCGCCCAAAATGTCGCCGATCTGCTGCGCCTCCTGTCCGTCTCGCTTCTTGGTCATGGTGCCGCCCCTTTAGCCACTAAAATTCAAATGAGTAAATATGCTTTTGAGCGTCAATCCGGCAGACTGGCGACATACTCGGACAGCACATCTTTGATGCTCTTGCCCTGCTTCGTGGCGTAGATTTTCAGCTTTGCGTGCTGTTCGGCGGGTAGCTCGAAATTGACGCGCTTCATGCCGCCGGCGTCGTCGGCCAGGCTGGCAAGGGTCGCGGCCCTTGCCTTGTCGGTGCGTGCGCTCGGGCGGCCGGCGGTGAGTGCGGTTGTGGGCTTGCTCATTTTTTCATTTCCTCAAAAGCTCAATTGAGTTTCTGTTTGATCTCGGCGGCCAGGGCGCGAACCTCGGCCGCTGCATCGCCGTCCGGCTCGGATTCAAGAACGGTCGTGCCAGCGGCGGCGGTGCCGGGATAGCTCACGCGCTGCGTGATGCGGGCATCAAGAATGGGCAGTGCGTAGCCGGCCAGCGCGTCGGCAACCTCGCCGCCAATGCGGGTGCCCTTGATCGCCCTGGATACCACGAAAGCCGCTTGCAGCTTCCCGTCCGTGACTTCGATACGCTGCTTGACCAGCTCCACAAGGTCGGCCGTGGCCCAAATGTCGTAGGGCGATGGCTGCACCGGAATCAGCACGAAGTCGGCCGCCTTGATGGCCGACACGGCCAGGTCGGCCGCCTGGGGCGCTCCGTCGATCACGACGAAATCCACTTTGCGGGCCACGTTCTTCACGTCCCGGTCAATGGTTGGTCGGTCTATGCCGACCACGGTTAGCGGTTGATCTTCCCGCACGGCGGCCCAATCGCGGGCGCTGCCCTGGGGGTCGGAATCGACAAGCAACACGTCCGCGCCGTCGAGTTGCAGGGCGCGGGCTAGGTGCGTGGCGATGGTGGTCTTTCCTGAACCGCCCTTCTGGTTCAGCACGGCAATGACTTTCATGCGCTCTCCTGGTGGTCATGCAAATGATAATTTACTCATTGCATCATAACACAATGAGCGAATGAGTAAAGGTGTTTTCCATCATTTCCCCATGCTTTCCCATAGCGCCCGATAGGCTGCCTCATCGTCGGTCGGCTCGCGGTCGAGCTGTTCCAGCAGCCAGGCCGCGCCGGCGGCCATCGCCTCGTCGTGGTCGAGGTAGCGGCCATCGAGCGCGCCATACATGCCGCCCTGCCTGGTCGTCACTTCCCACGCCTGGCCGTCATGGGTGCGGCACACGGCATAGGCGAAGTAATCCCCCTTGGCGTCCATCTCGTCATGGGCGGCTTGCAGCTCCGGCCGAAGCGGGGGCAGGGGATGGTGTCCGTTTCTCATGCCTTCATGCCCTCCTGGTTGGCGGCCGCCAGCGCGTCGGCCTCGGTCAATGCGTCCTCGCGGAAAGCGCCCATGCGGGCGGCCTCGGCCTGGCTCACTTCGGCCGCCCATATCCGTTTCACCTGGGACGGGCTGCACCCGGCCAGCTCGGCCGTCCTGGTGATGCTGTGGCCGGAGCGGCGCAGGGCGATGACCTGGGCGCGGCGCTTCGGGTCGGCGCGTCGGCCGCGATACTTGCCGGCGTCTTTCGCCAGCTCGATGCCCTGGCGCTGGCGTTCGCGCCTGTCCTCGTAGTCGTCGCGGGCCATCTGCAAGGCCAGGCGCAAAAGCATGGCCTGCACGGCTTCCAGCACGATCTTGGCGACGCCCTCGGCCTCGGCGGCCAGGTCGGATAGATCGACTACGCCAGGGACGGCCAGGCGTGCGCCCTTGGCCTGTATTGACGCAATCAGGCGCTCGGCCTCGGGCAGCGGCAAGCGGCTGATGCGGTCGATCTTCTCGGCAATGACCACCTCGCCGGGCTGTAGGTCGGCAATCATCCGCAGCAGCTCGGGCCGGTCGGCGCGTGCGCCGCTGGCCTTCTCGCGGTAGATGCCGGCGACGTAGTAACCGGCGGCCTTCGCGGCCGTGATGATTCCTTCCTGGCGTTCCAAGTCCTGCGCGTCGGTGCTGACGCGCAGATACACCCGCGCCACCATCGGCGCGGCCGTGGCCTTCTGCTTCAT
>NZ_CP101746.1:0-23400 GCF_024496285.1 Comamonas sp. C11 | reverse complement strand
TTCACTTTCCCCCTTCGAGCGCGTTTATCGGGGCGTGCCTTGTGTAGCCCCGCTTTTCGACAGCCAGATGGTTTGCCGCCGTCACGGCGTTGATGCAGTTCGGGGAGGCGTCCAGCTCGCCGGGATTGGCCTTGCACTTGGCAATCATGGCCGTGCGCTCGGCCTCATGGGATTTGTACCAATCGACGGTTTGAACGGGCGTGTTCTCGCCGCAGCCGGCCAGGACGGCCGCGACGACCAGGGCGATAGAGAGCTTTTTCATTTCGACTCCCCTTGCACATGCTCGATAGTCCGCGCTTCGGCGTCGATGGTTTGGCCGTTGAACTGCCGGGCTTCATGTTGCCGCATGACTTTCAGCGCGTGAGTTACTTCGGCCGCTTCGATGATTTGGCGAGAGGCGAGGAAGCGCAGCGTTGCTTCCCGGCGACCTGCATAGGTCGGTGTCAGGAACCTTTCCCGGCCATTGAAGTAGCCGATGGACAGGCTGGTAACGGCGCAGGCGACCGCCAGGAGCGTTGCTTGCCAGCTCATGAGCTGGCCTTGACTGAACAGCGGCAAGGTGAAGCCGTACCAGTCGTGCGCGGCGAAATAGGCCACCATCAAGGCCGCATAGATGGACACGCCATCCATAGCGAACATATGCACTTCGCGGCCGATGGCTTCCTTCCACTTGCCGAAGCGGCGCACGTCGCGCCAGAAGCCGATAACCATTGCTGCGTACATGCCCGCGAGCAGGCCGGAGAGAACGTAAATCATGGTGCGTCCCCTTACTTATCCAGCAGGTTGAAAGGCTGGTGCTTCGTGTATTCACGATTAGCCAGAACCTTGGCGTTGATTTCGCGTTGCCGCTGTTCCTGCAACCGATCTTCGGCCGCCGCGACCATCTGATACATCTGGAGCTTGGTTTGCTCGTTCTGAATCATGGCCTGTTCGGCTGCGATACGGCCTTGCAGCTCGGCAATCGCCTTGGGGTCGGGCGTGTCGTTGATCTTCGCCATGAGCTGGTCGATTTGGGTTAGCCGCGACTTCGCCTTGTCGTAGGCATCCAGGGCAAAAGCCTTGTCCTGGGCACCCTTGACGGCCTGGGCTTCGCAGTGCGTCCGCTGTTGGGAATCCGCCAGATTGGCGCAAAGGTCATAGACCTTGTTCCCTTCAAAGATGGATTGCGCCCGGCCGCTCAGGCCGGAATACCCGCCCGACTTCACGGCGTCATAGACGCCCTGCCAGTCGTTCGGCAGGTAGTCGCGCAGGGCCGAGTTATTCAGGATTTGCCCGAGGTTCCGCGATCCGGTCAGAGACTCGTATTGCTGCTTCATCTGATTGATTTGGCTGGTCATCTGGTCGTACTGCATCTTCCACTTGGCGATGGTTTCGACCTGGGCCGCGACCTGCTGCGCGATGGAAGCGCCGTCAGTGACCGGAATTTGCGCGAAGGCGGCCGACGACATGGCAATGCCGGCGGCCAGCACGAGAGAGACAGAGAAAGTTTTCATGATCGCCACTCCTTTTGATGAGAAGGAGGGGAAGCCGGCCGTTCTTTCCGACCTGTCCGCCGGCTCTTTCGAGCTACTTTTCCCGGCAGTCAGCCCCGCATTACTTGGGGCGGCACCCGGCCCGCGTTGCGCGGGCTTTGGGCTAATCACAACGGTCTTTCCACGTCGTCAGAGGCCGACTTTTCCGGCCACCCTGTCACGCCACTTTCAGCGTGTCATGCGGTGCTGTTCCCGCACGTCAGGCCCTTCTTTTCAGGCCGGCACCCGGTTCGCCTGGGGCGATCTTGGGGCATCAAGGCTTCCCCGATTTGGGGTAAATACAGATGCCAAAACTAGGCGTAATGGCATCCCAATTTTCGTACTTTGGCGCGGATTAGCCAATGGTGACACGGTGCCCGCACCAGGTTCGCCGCCGTGTCACCAATCTGATTCATGCGATTATTTTACTATGAATTGCATATCCTTTTCAATGTGCCGCAGGCACCTTTCCCCACCCTGGCCCGCAGGGCCAAGAGGGGCGGCGTGCATGTCTGCCGTCACCCCTGAAAGCCCGGCTGCACTTCGGGCATGGCCTGATACTCGACCTGCACCGCGCCGACCGGCTGGCCGGGAATTTTCAGGAAGCCGTGCAGATCGGGCAGGTTCAGGATTTCCGACGACAGGATGGCCGCTTGCCGGACGCGCTGCATGTTGTAGCTGGTATTGCTGGATTCCGACGAGTGCCCAGGGTTGAGCACGCCGCCCGAGCTGGTGCCCTGGCCCGTCGTCATTTGCAGCCGGTCAATGTCCTGTTCGCCAAGTTCCTTGCTGAAATACTCGGCCGTTTCGTTGTCGCCGGCACGCAGTATCAGCTTGGTGGAGAGGTTCGCCAGGAGCGTTTGCGCTTCGTCGCGGCCGTAGGTTTCGCGGAGCTGCGACACCGTTTGCAGGCCCAGGACGCACCGGCCGCCGTACTTACGTAGCTTCGTCAGGCCGCCGCGCAGGCTCGATACCTTGCCCAAGGAATCGACCTCATCGAACACGAACCACAGCCCGCGCTCTTGGTTCTCCGACAGGCTCAAGCCCTCGACAATGCCAAGCTCCAAGATTGAGGCGACCAGCCCGCGCAGCATCCCCATTTGATCGTCGCGGTAGGTGACGAACAGCCACCCGTCGCGGGTTTCGTCCTGCACCCATTCACGCACGGAGAACGTGCCGGCGTCGGGCAGGTAGCGCCACACGCCGAGATAGGTAGCGATGATGCCGCGCGTATTGTTCAGCATCTTGTCGTTGCCCTTGGCCGTCAGGATGGCCGCAGGCGTGCCGGCCAGAAGCTCGCCTAGTTCCTTCGTGTCGGCCGCGCTGACGTAGTGCAGCAGCCGCTTTACCGAATGTTCCCCGCGCTGATGCAGGGCGAGCAGCGTTTCACCTAGGAGCGTTTGCGCGTAGTGGTGCCACTCTGCCCCCTCGCCGGTGCCGTCCGGCACGGCCGCCTTGGCGATGCGTTGGCAATCGTAGTCATGGCGGATTTCCGCGAAGGGCGACCAATCGACCGAGCGCCGATCAAACGGGTTGAAAAGCACGTCACCAGGGCGGCCGAAGCGGGAGAAGAAGCCGCCGGCAGGGTCAGCAATCAAAGCCCGCTGCCCGCGCTGGCGAACGGCCCGCAGCACCCGATTGATGGCCTGCGTCTTGCCTGCGCCCGTGGTGCCGCTGAAAAGCATGTGCTGGGCTTCCAGCATCCGAGGGAGGACGACGCCGCCGATTTCAATATCCACGTCGGCCGGCTTGGCCTTGTCGCCGTACATGCGGGCTTGCAGATCGCCGCCGCCGACAACTTCGGTGCCACGCACGACGGTTTCCTGACCGTGGGGCGCGTAGTTCGCGCGGGCGACGTAGTGACCCCATAGGCGCGTTTGGCAGAACCCCGAGACGACGGCCACACCGAGCGCCAGGAGCGCCGAGGATTCGCCCGAGGCAAGCCAGCGCGGCACGGCCGAAGCGATCCCATAGACCAGGGCCACGCCCCACAGGCCGAGCCAGAGCCACACCACCCAGGCGACCGCGCCCCGGTTCTTGCCCTTGAGCGTGTCGCGCACGTTGCGGGCCAGGAAGAAGGCCGAGGCGGCCAGGATAACGAGAGTCAGGACAAGGGCGGGCTTCATGGCGTGTTCCTTCTGGCCTCTTGGATGCGTTCTTTGGCCTTGGCGTCCAGATCGCCCCAGGTTGCCATGACGGCGCGGCCGAAGGCCGCTTGTTCGGCCTGCTGCTGGCCGTAGAGCAGATGCGAGCCGTAGAAGCCGAGCGCCCCGCCGAGCAGGCCGACCGCGAGGGCGACGGCCAGCCATTGCCACCGTTGCCGCACTTCGGCCTTGGCGGCGTCCGCATGGCGCCGCGCCGCGCTCGCCAGCTCGCGCGCTGCGCTATCCAGAGCGTGGCCGGCTTCATCGTGCATCGCGGCTTTCAGGGAGTCACGCAGGGCGACTTTGTCCTGGGCCGTGAAATTCTTGAAGGCCGCCACTTCGGCCTTGCCGGCTTGTTCGATGCTGCCCTTTGCATCCTTCACCGCCAGGGCAAGCGCCCCGAGCGTCGGCGCGACAGATTCCTTGAAGGCGTCCGGCAGCGCCTTGACCTGATCGTGTAGCCGCCCCACGTCGCCTAGCAGCTCATGTATCAGAGCATCCCTTGTGGTGCGGGGCGTGCGTTCCGCTTCCATGTCCTACCCCCTCACTTGAAAAGCGCGTCATAGACCGCATCGAGATTGCGGCGGACACTTCGGGCCAAAGCCTTCAAAGCGTGCATGTCACCCCAATGGGAACGCTCTTTCGCGCTCGCATCCGGGTTGTTTTTCAGCATCGCCTTGTAGTCGGTTTCATCCGACAAAAGAGCATCGACGGTCAGTTTCTTGACCGCGAGCGCGTCGAACAGCTCATTTTCAAAAATGGCCGCGTCGGTATTGGCAATGCAGTTCTTTTCTTTCTTCGCGTAGTTGAGGACGTGCGTAAATTCGTCGGCTACGTCAGCTTCCACCCGATTGAACACAATGCGGATTTTTTCCGGCGGGATGCCGAAGTCGGCCAGGGTTCCAATCATCGAGATAGTTTCTTTTTGCTCTTTGGTGCCGCTGGTGACGGGGATAACGAAATAGTCAAATTCGAGGTGCGATTCATCGAACTTGACCATGCCATCTAGAAAATCTTCGATGTTCGATGCGCCCACGTCGATAACTGCATCATCCAGGGCAATCAGCTTGCGGAACAGGTCGCGGAATTTCTGGCCTTTGATTTGCTCCACATCGACGCCAAGGCCGGCCGCCGTTTCATTGATCGTTTCCACCGCAAAAATGGGCGCATTCCCCATGTGGGGCGAAAGCAGATGCGCGGCGATGGTGGTCTTGCCGACAGTGCCGGTGTAGTTGAGAACGGCGACTTTCATAATCTTTACTCCTGATCGTCCGAGCCATCTTCCAGGCTCTCTAAGTCAATGTCCCGCTTCCGTGCTTTGCGCACGTCGGCCGGGTTCGTGATGCGCGCTTTGGGCTTGTCGCCCTCGCGTGCGCTTTCCGCTGGCGGGGAGGCCGGCGGCTTTTCGTCATGACGAAGTGGGGCCGTTGCAGGGGCCGCCGATCTACGCGCCGGCCTGTCCCCTGCCCGTTCCTTGCGGATGCGTTGCAGGGCGCTTTTGAAGCTCGCCATCGTCATGGTGAAGCCCGCAGCGTGTAGTTCGGCCAGCACTTCAGCTTGTGGTGCGCCCGCCTTCAGGGCGGCTTCCACTTCGTCGAAAGATTCGCGTAGCCGGGCCGTTTCCGACCGCCGTTTGTCATCGGTCGCCAAGGCCCGCATACGCGCGGCTATATCGTCTTTGCTCATCGTTCGTTCGCCTTGCGTTGAATTGCATCGGAATCGCATACATTGCGACGCCAAATGATAGCGCAACGCATCTTGAAGCGCCATATATGCGTCTATTGTGCATCCCTATTGCATCCTTTGCAAGTCGCTTCGCATTCATTGTGCCGCTTTGCGGCGCGTGCTATGCTAAAGCATGGCACTGATAGGCACGTCGGATATGTTTACAAAACGCTCCGCGTTTTGACACATATCCCGTGCCCAAAGGGGTTGCCCCCCCTTTGGAAACCCTGCCGGCGGCCCCTTCGGGAGCCGCGCCGACTGGCGACAGATCCCCGCCCACCAGGCCGGGGATTCGTCGCCATCCGGCAAGACCGCCCGGCGCTGCCCGCGCCGGCCTGCAACCGCCCTGCCCTGGCCGCCGTCCGGGCAGGAAATGAAGGGAGGCCCGCCCATGCCCCGCAAGCCCGCAGACGGCCAGAAGCTCACCCGACCGGTGAGCTTTCGCCTTACCGACGCCGACCATGCCGCCTATCTGGCGAAGGTCGAGGCATCGGGCTTGAAGCCGTCCGAGTTCTTCCGCGAATGCGTCTTGCAGAACCGCACCCAGGTTGTCGCCCGCGTGCCCGCGAGTAGCGACAAGCGCCGGCTGCTGTACCTGTTCAACAAGACCAGCAACAACATGAACCAGCTCGCCCACGCGGCGAACGCGGCCGAGCTGGCCGGCACGGCCACGCCCGCGACCTATGCCGGCATCCTGGCCGAGCTACAGGCCATTGCCGACGCGATGCGGGAGGCCGTCGAACATGCTGATTAGGGTGCGTGGCGGCGAGGCCGGAATCCGCGAATATCTGGAAGAAGGCCGGAAGGACGGCCGCGACTACAACCGCGCCGAGCTGGACGAGCGCGTGATATTGGCGGGCGACCTGAAATTGACCGACGCCATCATCAACAGCATGGACAAGCAGGGCGAGCGGTATTTGCATATCACCCTGGCTTTCAAAGAGGATGAAATCAGCCGGGAGCAGCTACAGGCGATCACCGACGAGTTCCAGCAGTTCGCCATGACGGCATACGAGGCGGACGAATACAACTTCTATGCCGAAGCGCACTTGCCCAGGTTGAAAAGCTACACCAACCAGCAAACGGGCGAGTTCATCGAGCGCAAGCCGCATATTCACATCGTCATTCCCGAACACAACCTATTGAGCCAGCGGAATCTAAACCCGTTCGGCAAGGTCGATCAGCAGACCAAATTCCTTGAAGCCTTTCAGGAACACATCAACGCCAAATATGGGCTTGCCAGCCCGAAAGATAACCGGCGCGTGGAGTTCACCGACGAAAGCGCGATGATCGCCAGATACAAGGGCGACTATTTCAAGGGTGCGAACCACGACTTGAAAGAGCGCATCTTGTCCGACGTGCTCGACCAGGGCGTGACCGACTTCGACCAGTTCCGAGCCGTCGTCACGCGGTACGGCGAGACAAAGACCCGGAACGCCGGCAGAGCGGCCGAATATCTCAACGTGAAGCCCGAGGGCGCGGCCAAGGGCATCAACCTAAAAGACCACGTTTTCAGCCGTGAATTTATCGAGCTGCCGACCGACGAGAAGCGCCGCCGGCTGGCCGGCGAGCTGCGCCAGGGATACGAGGACGCGCAAGCGCCCCGCCCTACCCCGGCCGACATTGCCGACCGTTTGAAGGAGTGGCACGAAGTCAGGGCGACCGAGCTGAAATATCTCAACAGCGGGAGCCGCAAGGCATACGCCGCCTATCGTGAGGCCGACCCCGAGCAGCGCCGGGCCATGCTGGCCGAGCGCGCGGCCAGCTTCTACGCCAAGCACCGGGCCGCCCATGAGATCGAGCCGCAGCCCGAGCCACCGGCCCCGACGAGGGCGCAGCCAGCCAGGGAGCCGCCCCCCCTGCCCTCGCCGGCCCAGGAGCGGGACAGCCGGCCGGCGGATACCGTCGTCGGCCAGCGCATTGCCGAGCGGCACGAAGCGACCATGCGCGGCCAGGACGCCGGCCGGGCCGAGTTCGACACGATCAAGCGCGAGCTGGACGCCGCGCGCCTGCTGGCGACCGTCAGCCGCACGCATGGCGTGATGCCCGACAAGTACGAGGTGACGAAGGCGAAGGACGGCAGCGACCGCATACGGTGCGGCCGTCGAAACCTGAACGTGACCGACTTTCTTACCCAGGAGCTGCATTTGCCCTGGCGCGAGGCCGCGCCGATCTTGCGCCGTACCTACGCCGAGCAGCAGGGCCGCGAAGTGCAGCAGCCGGCCCGGAGCGCCCCGCGCCGCGACCTTTGGGCCGACTACCGGCGGGAATGGCAACCGCAGCAGCGCGAGCGCCGGGAACAGGATTGGCAGACGCAGAAGCGGCGGGAGCAGGAGCGCCGCGCCGAGCAGCGCCGCCAGTATCAGGCCGAGCGCCGAGCCATCCAGAACGACAGCACCATGAAGGCGACAGAGCGGAAAGCCGCCCTATCCCTGGCCCGCATGGAGAAGGTGAAGCGCGACCTTGCCTTGCGCGAGCAGATCGAGGCCGAGCGCACCGAGCTGAAAGCCCGGTATCGCATGAAGCCAGCCGACCAGTACCGCGCCTATCTGGCCGAGCGTGCCGAGCGTGGCGATGCCGACGCCCTGGCCGAGCTGCGCCGGCAGCGCATGAGACAGCCGCAGCCGGCCACACGCGAGCGCATCGAGGACAAGGACGGCCGCCACCCCGAGGCCGCGCCGATCATGAAGCCGGCCGCCCCGGCCGGGTACAAGGTCGATCAGGACGGCAATGTGACCTACTACGACCAGCAGCGCCGGGCTATGTTCACCGATACCGGGCCGGCGGTTGAGTTCAGCCAGACCGAGCGCGACACGCTGGAAACCGGCCTGCGCCTCGCCCTGGCGAAGTTCGGGCCGAGCATCCGGCTACGTGGTGGCGATGAGGCATACAGGCATGCGATGGCCGACATTGCGGCCGATAAGGGGCTTTACGT
This sequence comes from Comamonas sp. C11, assembly GCF_024496285.1. Lineage (NCBI taxonomy): Bacteria > Pseudomonadati > Pseudomonadota > Betaproteobacteria > Burkholderiales > Comamonadaceae > Comamonas > Comamonas sp. C11. Next base: position 15,085 of record NZ_CP101746.1, on the reverse strand, counting down.
CGAGTTCAGCGACAAGGGCTTGCAGGAGCGATACGAGCAGCGCCGGGAGGCGATCAAGGCCGGCCGGGCCTACATGGCCCAGGCCGAGCGCGCCAAGCCCGCCCAGGGCGGCCCAGGCCGCACGACCGAGCCGGAACAGGAGCGCGGCCAAGAACCGCAGCGCCCACCACGCGACACCGGCCGCAGCCGGTAGTGCCCTGCCCTTTTGGCGACACCGCGGCGACCTGGCCACCGCCGCGGCGTCACCATCCCATGCACTGCAATTCATGGGTAACGGATTGCCAAAGGTAGGGAATTGGATATAATTAGACTATCCTTTTCATATGAACGAGGCCGAACCATGATAGTGACCGTGGGCAACACCAAAGGCGGCGTAGGGAAAACCACCCTGGCCGTGAATATCGCAATCGCGCGGGCGCTGTCTGGCCGCGACGTGTGGCTGATCGACGCCGACCGCCAAGGCACGGCACAGACCGCTATCAGCATCCGGGCCGACGCCGGCCACGCGCCGGGCATCGCCTGCGCGAGCTATCCAGACGGCCCGACCTTGCGCGCCCAGGTCACGCAGCAGCAGGGCAAGTTTCAGGACATCATCATTGATGCCGGCGGCCGAGATTCCACCGCCTTGCGGGCGGCGCTGGTGCTGTCCGATGTGATCGTGGTTCCGTTCCAACCCAGGAGCTACGACGTATGGGCGCTGAACGACATAGCCGCACTGGTCGATGAAGCCCGCAGCGTGCGTGACGGCCTGCGCGCCGTGGCCGTGCTGAACTGCGCCGACCCTGGCGAAGCCTCGACCGATAACACCGAGGCAGCGGCGGCCGTGGCCGACGTGCCGCAGTTTGAATACCTGCCGACCCCCATCCGACGCCGCAAGGCATTTGCCAACGCGGCCGGCGCGGGCTTGTCCGTGCTGGAACTCAAGCCGCAGGACAAGAAGGCAATGGCGGAACTGAATTCGCTTGTTTCCGCATTGTTTGACTAGGCATAAGAACGTAAATTCATATCCTTTGACAATGCAAGGGCAATGCAATGGCGATTACTAGACCAACCCCCAAGACACAGAAGCCGACGCCGAACGCGGACGCTTTCATCAATGCTGCGCCGGACGGTGCCGTTTCCCCTGCGCCTGCTACGCCGGCCCGCGCCCGCAAGCGCACGATGAAGGGCAACAAGGAACAAATCAGCCTCACCATTTCCGTTGAACTGGTGGATAGGCTCGACGCGATGGCCGCGAAGGTAGGGCAGACGCGGGCCGCCCTTATCAACATGGCGATTTACCAGCTTCTCGACCGTGGAATGACCATCGAACCATGAGCGAGCACGACACCGAACACATGGACGAGCTGCCCAGGTTGCGCGACCAGTGCGGCGCGCTGGCCTTGGAGCTGGAACGCGAAACCGACCCGACCCGACGCGCCGAACTGGCCCGCGAGCTGGCCGAGTGCCGGCAGCGCGTTTTCCAGGCCGAGCAGGGCGACCGGCCCCACGACCGCGACCGAGAGGCCGGCGGGCCTGCCGGCGACTTGCAGCCCGCCCAGGTGATGCGCGAGCGCATCGAGGGCGGCAACATCGAGGCCGCCGCCCCCCGCCCGGACTATGCCGGGCTGTACGCGGCCGAGCGGGCCGAGAATGCCGAGCTGCGCGCCGAGCTGGCCGCGACGGAAGGGCAGGGCATCAGCAGGGAGCGCGAGCGCCTGCATTCCGCCGTCGAGCACGCCCAGGAGCAGCAGCACGCCGAGGAATTGAGCCATGCCGGCGTTAGCCCGGAGCTGGCCGCCGAGTACGAGGCGCGAATCTTGGCCCGCGATGAATCGTTTGCGGGTGAAGTGGTGCAGCAGATCGAGCGCGACGACGAGGGCCGGGCCTTCGTCATCGAGGCCGACGGCGACCGCGTGATGGTTCCGCAGATCGAGGGCGCGGAAATGGACGTGGGCGACGACGTGGAAGTGAGCCGCGACCATCAGGGCAACTATGAAGCTGAAACCGGCTACGGTTACGGCCGTTGAGGAATTGAGTAAATGAGCGAAAAATCACCTACTCATAACAGCCCGCCGGATGAACGCCCCGACCCGTACCGGGCGCGGCCTGCCGACGATGGCGGCATGTATCTACTGATGCCGCGCGACGAGCACCTATTGCCGCCGCTCCCTGACAAGCCCGAGCGCGTTGTTATCGCGTGGCCGGAGGACGGGGAGACGTCGGAGCCGTCCGCGTCCTGAAACTGGCCGAGTTGTCAGCCGAGGGCGGCCTCAATGGCGGTTTTATAGACGTTTTCATCCGGCAAGGTGACGTTGTTGAACGCCTCTTGCCCTATATCCTTCAGGCCGGGGCCGTCATCCCGGCCGCCCTGATCACCGGCATCCGCTCTGACCTTCCCGGCCAGATCACCGCGCAGGTCACGGAAAACGTCTATGACAGCCCGACCGGGTCGCTGCTTCTGATCCCGCAAGGCACCCGCATCATCGGGCAATATGATGACGATGTGACCTTCGGCCAGCGCCGGGTTCTGCTGGTCTGGAACCGGCTGATCCTCCCCGGTGGTCGGTCGATCGTTCTTGAGCGCCTGCCGGGCGCGGATGCCAGCGGTTATGCGGGTCTTGAGGATGGCGTCGATTACCATTGGTGGGATCTGATGCGGGCGGCTGGCCTCTCCACGCTGCTGGCTGTCGGGGCCGAGCTTGCCACAAGCGATCGCGCGCACCCGGGCGAAGGCGACTTCGACCCCGGCGATGCAGCGAGCCAGTGTGGGAGCCTCCCACAAGGCGATCTCAGCCTGCCGTATACCCCCCGTCAATTACAAGCTTCTGGCCTGTAACATAACAAAGGAAGATTCGTCCGACATCAGGAAGACTGCGGGCTTGGCAATTTCGACAGGAACGCCCATGCGACCACCAAACTTGCCCCGTGGAACGATATCGGCCTGTTCTACCGGGTCGTTGCAGAGCGGGTGCAGTGCCGCCAGTTGGGTGAAGTCGAAAGCATCCGTTGCCAGCGTCTTCTCTTTTGCCAACTCGCCCTTATCGGCATTGACCGCAGCCTGAAACAAGGGGGTCATGATATAGCCCGGGTTCACCGTATTAACGCGAATGCCATATTCCGCCAGTTGAAGAGCCAAGGCCTTCGACAGGCCGACGACGCCATGCTTGCCCATTGTGTATTGAATCAAGTTGAAGCGATCGATTAGCACATCGCCCGTGTCCGGGTTCACGACCTTTGGGCGACCAACGACACCGTGAATACTGGATACCAGCACGATGGAGCCTTTCGTCCCGTGCTTGATCATCAGACGCGAACCGTAGAGGGCGGTGTGGAAAACTCCGTCCTCATTAATGCTTTGAATGAACTTACGGGATTTCAGGACGGCTTCCGGATCCTTGTCGAAGTCCTCGGCCGTTGCCACCCCGGCATTGGCCATAACAGCATCGACGCGGCCATAGGTCTTTTCGGTGATAGCGAACAGCTTTTCGACATCCTTCGGATCTCTTACATCTGTATGGACATAGAGAGCCCGTCCGGTGCCGTATTGTTCGTTCAGGCTTTTCGCGAAGGCTTCGCCCAGTTCGTCGTTGATATCGGAGATGACGACTCCCGCAGCCCCTTCTGCCAGAGCTTCGCGAACGGTTGCCGATCCAATGGAATCATAACCCGGGATCGCAGAGACCGAGCCCGTCACCACGACAACTTTATCGTTTAGCTTACCCATGTAGACTTCTCCTTTGGTTGGGTTGGGGTGACGCAAATATTGCGTGCCACCACTGTTTGCATGCGCCTGAGTATATCTTTCTCACCTGATTGTGGATCGCCTCAACACGGATACGGAGGCCAGCGTCTTTGCTTGACATAGGATGACCGTATCACATGGATACACGTTTGTGTATCCAAAAATGAGGCATGGCCTACCTGGCTCACTGGCGACAGGCCCGCGCACCTGGTCAGCTCGTTTTGTCACCAACGGTCGGCGCGGCCTTCATCCCTGGCGCGTACTTGTAAAGCGTGCTGCGCCCGATCTTGAGCGCCTTGCATATCTCCGACACCGACCGATTGCCGGTCGCCATTGCCTGTATCGCCGCGACCTTTTCCGGCGGCAGGGCAGGGCGGCCACCCTTGCGCCCTCGCGCCCTGGCCGCTTCAAGCCCGGCGTGCGTGCGTTCCACGATCAAGCGCCGCTCAAATTCAGCCAGGGCCGCGAACACATGGAACACCAGACGGCCGGCGGCCGAGCTGGTTTCAATCCGTTCCGTGACGCTCTCAAAGCCGACCCCGGCGGCTTCCAGCTCGCCCACGACCTTGACCAGCTCGGGCAGCGAGCGCCCCAGGCGGTCGAGCCGCCACACGACCAGCACATCACCCTTGCGGGCGAAGGCGAGGGCTTCGGCCAGTCCTGGCCGGGCCGCTTTCGCGCCGCTGGCCGTGTCCGTGAATACCTTCTCGCAGCCGGCGGCCGTCAGGGCGTCCCGCTGCAAGTCCATTCGCTGATCGTCGGTCGATACCCGTGTCGTTTTCAGAAGGCGACTGCACCAGTTCACTGGGCTGGCCGCCGTGTGTGCATAGAACTTCTGACCGGGAACGGTCAGAAGTTCTATGCACGAAGCGCCGCGAGAGATCGGAATTGCTCAGAACTCTTGTGCACGGCGCGACAAAGCCGGAACCGCCGAAAATTCCGGCGATCAACCGGCAAGCTGCTTGATGCGCTCGGCCAGGCGGCCGAAAGCCTCGTTCACGTATTCCAGCACCTTGGGTTCTGCGCCCTGCGTGCGCAGCGAGTCTTTGAAGGCTTCCAGGTCGGACAGCCATTGCCGATGCAGGCGGCCCAGCTCGTCGAGCTGAGGCCGGAAGTCTTGGAGACTGCCGCTCGCACGAAACGCCTGGTAGCCACGCTCAAGCGTGGCCGCCGTGGTCAGCAGTTGCGCGCCCATTTGCTTGTGCTGTTCGGAGAACTCGGCCATGCCGTCATAGGGCCGCGAAGCCTTGCGGCGCTCGGCTTCGGATGCCTCTTCCATGATGCGGGCGTAGCGGTAGAACCCTGGGAACTCGCGGGACAGCGCCATGAGCTGCTGATCGGATGTGCCGACCCAAATCCTGTGCAGGTCAGGCCCGTACCCCATCATGCGATTGATGATGGCATGGGCCTCGCTGACACCCTGGGCGGCAAGCTGCTGCATGTGTTGGTCGATCTTCGCGGCCAGTCGGCGGAATTCGTTCATGCTCATGTCCGTCACAAAAGGCGCGTTGATTGCCCTTGCGCCGTGAGAAGTGCCACCGCCTTCTTATCGAAGGAAACGAAGGTTTCCCCGCCAAGCCAGTTGCCTTCGTAGGCAATGACGCCATCGGCAAAGTCTCCGCCCGCGTCGAGCACCAGCAAGCCAGCCTCCACGGCAGGCCGGTTCACTTCCACATTCGCGGCGGCCAGTAGTGCCCGGATCGCGCTGGCCGCGTCGGCTTGCTGGAAGCCGTAGACACGCAGCAGCACCCAAACAAATTCGCATAGGCACGGCAGCGCGACCGCGATCAACTCGGCGTCGGTCAAGACTGCGGCGGCAACGTCCGCTTGTGCGGGATCGTCACGCACAACCGCACGCACAAGGACGTTGGTATCGACTGCGACCTTCATTGCTTACCTGCCCAGCCTTGCGCCGCCGCCTCGTTGATTTCTTCGATGGTGGCAACCTTCTGCGTCTTGCCCGCGAGCAGGCCGACAAAGCTGGCTATCGTCCCTGCGGGCCGTGCCGCCTTGAGCACGCCCCGACCGTCTGGCAACAAGTCCAGCTCGATCTTGTCGCCTGGCCTGATGCCGAGGTGTTGCAGTACGTCCTTCCGAAACGTCACTTGTCCCCGTGCGGTAACGGTCAATGTGGTCATGGTGGTTTGCCCTCGCAATCAAGGTTGATGCTTCACATAGTAATGCAAAAATGCCTTACCGTCAATGTCCGTCAAACGATCATTAGTCGGCCATGCCGGACACTGTCCAGCAAAGTTATTGCACAACGGGTTGTCGGACATTAAGATAGGCGGACGGAATGACGGACAAGAGAGGCGGCAAATGGCACTGATCGGCTATGCGCGGGTATCGACGGCGGAACAGGACACCGCCTTGCAGACGGATGCGCTACGCAAGGCAGGCTGCGAGCGCGTTTTCGAGGACACGGCTTCCGGGGCCAAGGCCGACCGCCCCGGCTTGGCTGATGCGCTGGCCTACCTGCGCGACGGCGACGTGCTGGCCGTCTGGCGGCTGGATCGGCTCGGGCGCTCTATGCCGCACCTAATCGAAACGATAGGCGCGCTGGAAGCGCGAGGCGTCGGCTTCCGTTCTCTGACGGAAGCCATCGACACCACCACGCCAGGCGGGCGGCTCATCTTCCACGTGTTCGGCGCGCTGGGCCAGTTCGAGCGCGACTTGATCCGCGAGCGCACCAAGGCCGGGTTGACTGCCGCCGCCGCTCGTGGGAGGAAGGGCGGGCGAAAGCCGGTTGTCACCGCCGACAAGTTGCAGCGAGCGCGGGAGCACATCGCCAACGGGCTTAATGTCCGAGAGGCCGCTACACGGCTCAAGGTGAGCAAGACGGCCCTGTACACCGCGCTGCAATCCACCAGTGCAGCCGACTCCTGATATTCCGTGCAGTCGTCTTCTGAAAATGACACCTGTCGTTGTTCCCAGAGGGTGACAGCCGGGTGCGACAAGGTACGGTAGGGAATTTCCAGGTAGTGCTGCCCCTCTGGTTCCAGCACCCATATGCGGCTGATGTCGCGCGGGTCGCGCCGGATCAGGAACGCAGGCAAGCGGTCCCGCCGAGCTATCCACGGCTTGAGCGCATCGGCGTAGTAGTGGATGTGGTCGATGACGAAGCCGGTGCGGGTCAGCGTGCGGCGGATGATGGGCAGAAAATCGACCAGAAAAGCCGTAGCGCGAGTGATGACGGTTGGCACGCCGGTCCGCGTGATAGCTTCGGCCCAGCGCGCGGCCGGCGGTTGGAGCAGGCCGTTGTGCACAGAGCCGTGATAGGTGCCGACCGCCAATGTGAGCCAGCGCTCCAGCTCGCGCAGTGTCAGGGCGGCCATCTTCTCGGAGGCGTATTCCCCGCGCTGGTCAGGATTGGAGAAGGTCGTCCCCGGCAATTCGTCGTGGATCATCTGCATCGCCGTGCCGATGATCCGTTCCACGATACCGCCGTAGTGCGGCTGCCCGAGCGGGCGATAGTCCAACCGGATGCCATGCTGCTCGCAGCCACGGCGCAGCGCCTCGCTCTTGAACTCAGCCGCGTTGTCCAAGTAGAGCAGTCTGGGCTTGCCGCTCATCGGCCAATCCATCTCTACGTTCAACCCTTCCAACCAAGGGCGCTTGTCGCAGGCGGCATGCACCAAGCACAAGCCGACCGAGACGGCGGACGGGGCTTCCAGCGTAACGACCATGCCAACCACGCAGCGGGTGAATACGTCGATGGCGAGGGTCAGGTACGGACGGCCAATCGGTTGCCGGTCGCGCTCGTCCACCACGATCAGGTCGATGACTGTGTGGTCGATCTGCACCTGCTCCAGCGGCGCGGAGACGGGTGGCGGAACACCACCAACACCTTGCAGGTCGCGGGCGGCATCTTGTCCTTCCCGGCGGTGAGTGACCTCGCGCGGATCGAGGCCGGCGATCCGCAGTGCCACCGTGTTGCGCGCCGGCACCCGCAGCTTTTGCAGCTTGCACGCCCGCACAACTTCGCGGTGGAACGCCGCCAAGCTACGCTTCTGCTTGGTCAGGAAGCGCTTTTGCAGTAACTCGCGGATGATTCGTTCGACCGACTCCGGCAAGCGGCCTTTACCTTTGCCACCGCTCGACTGCCCAAGAGCCAAGTCAGTGACCAGCCCCGAACCTAGCCGGGCACGGCGGATCAGGACGTAGACCTGCCGCCGGGACAGCCCCAATGCCTGGGCTGCCGCGTCGGCCGCTTCATGCCCAACCGTCTCCGACTGCGCCAACGGCCCAATGATCTCCGCACGACGACGCGCACGCTCCCATGCCTGTTCTGGCAGGGTGGCCACGCCGTGCTCGGTAATCGGTGCGGTATCGGTCGCCATGCTCACCTCGCTTTGGTGCACACGAGTATTGAGCATAGACGAGTTTTGTGCAGAGGAATCCTGATATCGGGTTATCAGGAGCCGTATGCACAACAGGCTTCAAACCGCGCTGAATGGTGCAGTCGTCTTCTGAAAATGACAGCGGCAGGGCAGGGCACCGCCACGAAATCCACAAAACGACCGTTTTCCGACTAACAAGGGCTTGCACGTTTCCTAGAAAACATGCACAATCAACCCTGTTATCTTTATCACCCTATAAGGAGTGAATCATGCAAAGCATGACCATTGAACAGCTTCGCGCCGCGAGCGATGCCGGCGGCGTCGAGGGCGTGACCCTGAAAGGGCAGGGCGGGGCGTTCCTTGTGCAGATCGCCACGCGCAGCGGAGCCGCCGCCTTGCTGGCGAAGGCCCGCAGCAACGAGCCGCGCCGTTTCGGCAATCCCATTGCAGCCTTGAACGTCCTGCGCGACGTAGGCATCACCATCGGCCAGTTCGACGCCAGCGAGTGGAACCCGGCCGAGAAAGAGGAAACCGCCGGCAACCGTGGCCGGGCCGACGCGATGCGCAAGGCGCACCAAGCCGCCGCCTATACGGAATGGCTGGCCGCCGAGATTCAGGAAGCTATCGACGATCCCCGGCCGAGCATCCCGCACGATGAAGTCATGGCGCGGATGGATGCCCGCATTGCACGCCACAAGGCGGCAGGAGCGAAGCGCGCATGAGCTTCGATGCCTTCGCCGCGCTCGCACAGCCCGGCGCTTCTGTCACCGTGCATAACGTCCGGCTGATCGACGTGCAGCAGGCCGAAGGCGGCCATGAGCTGCTGACCATCGAGCACGCCGGCACCACCCGCGAACTGATCGGCGGCGGGCCGTGGAGTCAGGAATACAGCCGCCGCAACGTCGGGAAGTTCGGCTACATCGTGCCGGCGCAGCCCTTCGGCCGGGAGCTGCCGACCGGCGCGTGCTACTTCCGCGACTACATCGACCAGAGCTTGCGCCGAGTGCCCGAGCTGGACAGCAGCGACCGGGCCACCAGTGACGACGGCCGCGCCCTGGAGGTTGTCGGCTGGCGTTGCGATGCCCGGCCGCATGGCTTCCGCGCCCCTGTCGGCATCATCCCCGGCGAGGCCGGCCGCTTCGTGCCCGATGAAACCGTGGCCGTCACGCTGCGCGTGCCGCCGGAGTTCGTGCGCGAGTGCCGGCGCGTGCAGATGACGCCCCAGGAGCTGCTACGCAGCTTCGCGGGCGATCTGGCCGGCATTCAGAACTTCGTCGCGTGCCCGCGTGCAGACGGCTACGGCAGCAACGGCAGCGATGAACGCGAATACGCCGATGCGTGGCTGCATCGAGCGCACGCCATGAACGCTATCGACCTGGACGAGCAGGACGCACGCGAGGCCGAGGCCGAAGAAAAGCAGTTCCAGCGGGACGACTTCGCCGCCTTGCTGGACGATTTCGAGAGCTACGGCGGCAAGGCTGATGACCTGTTCGCGGCCGTTCAGGCGCTTGTCGATAAGCAGGCCGAGACGGACGGCGATTGATCTATGGCGAAGGCAAAAACCCCTTACCGCATCGTATGGCGTCCGATGGCCGAGGCCGATCTAGACAACATCATCGACTACATCGCCCAGGACAACCCGACCAGAGCGGAGACGTTCGGCCAGGAACTGCGCGACAAGACCTTGCCGCTTGCGCAGCATCCGAAGATGGGCCGCACTGGCCGGCCGGGCTTGCCCGCCTTCGTGCGCGAGCTGGTCGCCCATCCGAATTACATCGTGTTCTATCGCGTGCTGGACGACGCCGGCACCGTGGAAATTTTGCGAGTGAAACACGCGGCGCAGCAAATGCCGTGACGTGGTGACAAGCGGATCTCGCCGGCGAGATCTACTTGTCACCAATACCAACCCCGGCGCGCTAACGCCGGATTTTTAGGAGTGGCGAAGATGAACCAGCAACACCAGGACTTTGAAAACGCAGGTATCCCGCAAGACCAGCTCGGCGCTTTCGTGGATGCCTTCTTTGACCAGTTGGAGCCGAAGCCCAGGAAGGGGCGGCCTTGGACGTTCGACCGTTTCAGCGCGGCGTGCGACACGCCCGGCCGGGAGCTGGTGCAAGCCGTGCTCTATCCCGACGACGAGGCCGGTTTCACGCTGTACGCGCGCCAGGGGAGGGCGCTGCATGCCGTCACCTACGAGGGCCGCCCGGTGCGTTTCCGCACGTTCGAGAAGGCGCTTTCGACGCTGGCCGACGTGGCGCACCTTGCGCCGGAAATCATCGTGGATTCGTCCAACTGGCGCGAGGCGACGGGGCCGATGTGAAAAAGAAAGGCCCGACACCGCGCTAACAGTGTCGGGCCGGGGTGCGGCCCCGGAGTGGCGAACTCGAAAGGGCCGCTGACCATCACCAAAACAGGCAAATGACCATGACCAATCTTAGCAAAAATGGCGACCGAGAAACAGCATTTGAATGCGCCATGAATGCCTTGCGCGAGCTGCGCGCACAGCGGGCCGACCGGCCTCAGATGTTCCTCGTTGAGACGGACGGCAACTTTCTTGGCGAAGTGTCGCCCCTGTCAGATGGCCGATGGATGGCACGGCCCTACGGTCGGAGCTATCCAGATGGTGTCCCTTTCGACACGGCCGACGAAGCCGAAAACTTCATCAGGGAGGGCGCATGAGCCGAACACCACACGACGGCCCACGCGCCATAGGTGACACCCTGGGCGATTCCTTGACTCGCTTGAAAGCCACCATCGACGCGAAGCACCGCAAGCGCGTTGAGGCGGCCGCCCGACCGGGCGAGACGTTCGCCCAGGCAGAGCGCCGCGTGCGCGCGGAGGACGCAGCCAGGGAGCAGGAAGAAGCCGAGGCGAAGGCCGCCGCTATCGCGTCCATCAAGCGCAATGCCCGCGAGGACACGGCCAAAGCTGCGCCGTCACCATCCATGCGCCGGCCGCCAGAAGGCGACGCCCAGGCCGATTTTTTCGTGCCTGTCCTGTACGACGTGGCGACGAAAGATAGCCGCAGCATCATGGACGTGGCCGTGTTCCGCCTGTCCAAGAAGGACAAGCGAGCCGGCGAAACCATCCGCTACGAACTGACCGATGGCTATGTGGAAGTGAAAGCCGGCCCCGATGGCATGGCGTCCGTTTGGGACTATGACATTGTGCTGATGGCGATTTCGCACCTTACCGATGCGATGAACCGCTACCGTGAAGGGCGCGGCGACAAGCCTAGCCGGGTTTTCCGTCCGCATGTCGCGGAAATCCTCAAGTTCTGCCGACGTTCGGATGGCGGCCGTCAGTACGAGGAAATCGAGGCGGCGTTAGACCGCCTGAAAAGCACATCCTTGAAGATCGTCAGGACGCGAAAGGGCAAGGGCGGGCGCATGATGCGCGAGGCCGAGGGCGAGGGGCTTCTAAGCAACTACCGCACCGTTTCCTATGCGGAAAACGGTCGCGTGGCGGGCGTGGAAATCGAGGTGCCGAGCTGGATTTATCGGGAGGTGGTCGAGGCCAAGAACCCCGAGGTTCTGACCGTGCATCCCGAGTATTTCTTGATCGAGCCGGGCATAGGCCGGTTCCTGTACCGATTGGCGCGACGAGCTGCCGGCCGTGGCCGGGCGCGTTGGTCTTTCAAGCTGATCTATGAGCGCAGCGGCAGCGTGGGCACGTTCAAAGAGTTCTGCCGCATCCTGCGCAAGCTGATCGACGCGAACGACTTGCCCGAATACACGCTTGCAGAGGTGACCGGGAAGGCTGGCCCGATGCTCATCATCACCAACCGGGACGCTACCCAGGACGAGCTGCCCGACTTGCCGGACGAGGAAGGCGAGGACGGCCAAGACATAGGCGACGATGACGCTCCGCCGCCGCTTGCATGATGGTGACACGCTGACGACCTGGCCAGCTCGGCCGCGTCACCATGACCGCCAGGCATGGCGGTGTGTAATAGACGGAACGATGGCGACAGATCGACAGCCAGGCGGGCGGTTTTTGTCGCCAAAGGTGTGTAATCGACGGAGGCGATTCGTTTCAGGCTTCCAGCCTGTGGATAGTCCGTCGATTACACACCGGGTTCCGTCGATTACACACCCGGCTCCGTCTATTACCCACCAAAGCCCGTCTATTACACACCGGGCACCTTCGCAACTCATTGATTTATAACGATTTTTCGGCGCTTTTTCGCTCTAAATCTTTAAAACATATTTAAAACTCTTAAAACGTACCGGTCTGTGCATAACTCAACCGACAACGCGAAACGAACCGCCGCAAAGCGGCCTGCGGCCGGGGCACCCCTGCGGGGTTCCCCCGGACAAGCCGGCTCCCCCTCCGGCTAAATGGCTGGCCTTCGGCCAGAACGCTTTACCAGGGCGCGGCGCAGCTCGACCGCCTGCGCAGGGCAGGGCGCTACGCGCCCCGCCAGGAACCGGCAGCGCAAGCGGAAAGGCCGCAATGGGCTTTCAGAAAAGGAGCAAGCCGGGCCGGCGTGCCACAGAACGGGCACCAGCGCGCGCGGGAAGGCCGCAGAAGCGTTTTTCAGGGTAGGGGCGGCTCTCAACCCCTACCAAGCCCTCAAAAAGCGCCTACGGCGCTTCCTGGGGCGTCCGGCGGGCCTGCCATGCGCTGAATCTGTCTTGAATCTCGAAAAAGGCTAATGATTCCAACCAGCCGGGCCTACACACCGCCCCCACGCCGGCCGGGCCGGCGAGCGGGAGAAAGGCGCGTTCCGCGCCCGCCACCCATCCCCCCGCCCTTCCCGCCGGGGCGGGAAGGGAGCGAGTCGCCCTCTGTCGTCAGGGGTGCAGCCGGCGGGGCGCTTCGCTTCCTTGACTGCCCCCCAGACTAGAGGCTTGGGACGTTCCAAGGGCATCAAGGGCCGGGCCTGCGGCCCTGAAATCCTCACCCGTTCGGTGCTCGCCCTGCGGGCTGCGCTCCGCGTGCGGCTTCCGGTTTCACCCTTGACCCCCTTTCCACTTGAAAACCGGGGCACCTGGGGACGTTTGGCTGGAAGTGGTGTCAAGGGCGGCACCGCAGGCCGCAGCGCCGTAGGCGACCGGGCGAGGATGCCGGGCGAAGCCTTTACCCTTGATGCCACTGGAAGCCGTGCAGCCTATCGGCCAGGGGGAGGAACAAGGCGAAGCCGCCGGGCCTGCCCCCGCAGCCAGTCCGGCAAGATCGGACGCGGGATGCAACCGAATGGGTTGCCCAAGCGAAGCGCGGAGTAGGGCAGGGATAAGAATAATAGTAGTAATACTATTACTATTCCTACCGTTCCCGATGGTGACACGGTGCCGACCTGGCCAAGCTGCCGGCGTCACCAATGCCCGGCAATGGTGACAGGCCCGCGCGATCGAGGAAGATCCGTTGTCACCAAAAAGAAAGCCCCGCCGAGGCGGGGCCGTGGTGCAGACGACGCAGCACAAGCCGGACGTGACGCCAGTTTCAATCCACGCCCGCAGCTAAGGCAGGCGACTTTTCCCCACACGAGAAGCCAGCGCCTTGCGGAGCTGCCGCCAGAAGATGCGCCATTCCCCAGGCTGGCCGCCATCGAGCAGCAGCGCCCGGAACATGGCGAACGCTTCGCCCGGCCGCTTGCGATATGCCTCGGCCATTGCTTCGTCGTGCGGCCTGTCCTTCATCGTTCGTACTCCATCGACGGAAGCGGATAGGCCCGCGCGATGCGTTCCATGCTGTAGCCGTATTCCAGGCGGTCGAGCGTGGAGGGCTTCGCCCCTGTCCGCTTGGCCGCCTGGGCGACTTCCTGCATGTCCCTGGCGGTGTGGTCGGAAAGGCCAGATACCCGCGCTTTGATGGCCCGAGGATTTTCCGACCGTTCCCATTCTTGCAGCCAATGGGCAACGCGCTTGCTGTCGGAAATGTAGCCCGTGGAAAGCCGCATGAGGCGCAACAGGGCGTGATGCTCCATCAGTGTGAACATGGCTCACCCCCCCTTAACGTTGCCGCCTTTCGCTGGCCCCCAGTTCTTGCCGAGGTTCTGCAAGACGTGCTGCCGATAGGCCGGGTTCCACATCGAGTTACCGGCCGCCAGATGATTAAGCCGGCCGCCCGTGACCATCATCCCGCTTTCCATATCGCGGCGCGTAGTTTGGCGGTTCAAAACCTGGGTGACGGGGGATGCCGCCGCCTGGGTGACTTGCCGCAGCGTGATACCCGCCGAGGACATGCCGCCGGCCAGGGCCGCCGCCGCCTCAAATGCTTTTTGTAGCAAGAACAGGGTCACGCCCGTAACGATCAGGATTTCCAGCATCGTGGCGATAGGGTGGTCAGTGGTGACGGCCAGAACCTTGGCCGTAAGCGCACTGAAAAACTTCATGCCCATGCCGAGAACCGTTGTCACCAGGGCGATTTGCAAGATGTAGGTCATGACCTGACCAAACCAGCTATCGAACCATTTGGCCGTGACCGGGAACATCAGCATGGCGATGAAGAACGGGCCGATGCCGAGCATGACGGTAAGCATGATCTTGGAAACGATGACCATTGCGCCGGCAGGAATGGCGATGATGAGCGTAGCGGCATAGATGATGATGGCGTTCAGCAAGTCCCAAAACACCATGCCGATTTCGTACCAGCGCCGTTTGCCCATTTTGTCGAGCATGTCGCCGCCGATCTGAAAGCCATCCGTCACGGCCTTGTCCAGCACCTGATAGACCGAGGTTGCCGGCGTGCTGCTGCCCGATGCCGAGAAGGCATCAGCCACGCCGGTTTCCAGGCCGCGCAGAGCTTCGACAACCCATCCCATGTAGGTTGGGGCACTCAGCACCAAGCCGCTGATGACCAGGAACTTGCCGGACGTTTTCAGGAAATTGGACGCCGGGGCTTCGACGTATCCCAAGATGATGGCGAACCCCATCAGAACGAACGTCAGCGTTCCGCCGTAGATGAAAAAGTCGGTGAACATGGAAATGACGTTGCTCGACGTGACCTGAACAAACGTGTTCAGGGTCATGTCGATGCTTTCGCCAATCCACTCGAAAATATTCGATTCGATAGCCAT
>NZ_CP101745.1:0-39872 GCF_024496285.1 Comamonas sp. C11 | reverse complement strand
GGCTCAGCTTCTCAATGTAGGCTTTGAGTGCCACCAGCGCCCCGGCTGTGTCCTTGCTGTACACGCCTCCGCTCTCGTTGTGAATGTGCTTGAGCAATCCGCCGATGCGCCGTAGCTCTTTGAGCATCACGGCGTCGGCGTTGGCAACGATGGGCCTGCCGAAGTAGCGGCGGCGGACAAGCTCGGACATGCTCAACCCGGCAAGGTCGGCATCCTCCTTCAAGCGGGCCTTCTCCGCTGCCGTCAACCGTACATTGATAACGGCGTCCAGCGGTTCCGGCCCATGTGTTTCAAATGGCATCGCGTCTCCTTCTCGCCGGGGCGGCCGGCGGGGGTGTGTCTTGGACAATAAGAAGCGAAAGCGCCGCACTGTCCGGGGTCAAAGGGATACCCCTTGCAGGATGAGCCAGACCGTGAGAAGCGAAGCGCCGAATGGGCAGGCGGGGATTGGCAGGAACATGGCGTAGCCATGTGTATGACAATCCGCATCCTGTTACGCTTTTTAGCTCTACTATCGTTCACGCAGTCTAAGGTCATTGTATGCACTTTGCAACAAGCACGAAAGGCGCTATGCTGTCAACTCCACAATCAGTTAGCAAAGGAGTTAGCAAAATGAAGTACACAATAGAGCAGCTAGAGGCTATCGCTGCGAAGCTGCGAGAGATGCCGCCAGTTGAGAAAAAGAAGCAGGAACACAGCAAGCAAGAAGCGGTGCGCGTGCTCTCTAAAGAGATCGTCGCTTTGCAAAAGCGTGGATACACACTTGACCAGATTTCGGAAACGCTGCGCGGTGAAGGCTTGAGCATCGCAACCCCGACACTCAAGAGCTATTTGCAGAGGGCAAAGCCAGCGAAAAAAGCCCCGGTGCAAGCACCGGGGGACACACCCCCGCCCCTCCCCGCCAATAAGAAGCCTGCGGATACATCCAAGGCGACATTCACCCCGAAACCTGACAGCGACGACATTTAAGGAGTTAGCAGCATGGCAAAGAGCATTTACCTGATCGGCGGCAGCAAGGGCGGCGTAGGCAAGTCGCTTGTCACGATGGCAACCGTTGATTACCTGCAAAAGCGTGGCGAAAGCGTCTTGTTGATTGAATCTGACACCTCTAACCCGGACGTGTGGAAAGCCTACAAAGAAAGCACAGAAACGGAGCTTATCAATCTGGACGAGGCGGACGGATGGATTCAGCTAGTGAACCTATGCGATAGCAAGCCGGATAGCGTCGTAGTCATCAACACGGCGGCACGGAATAACAAGGGCGTGAGCGCCTACGGTGAAACACTGAATAGCACGCTTGAAGAACTCAAGCGGAAGCTGGTCACGCTGTGGGTGATTAACCGGCAGCGTGATAGCCTCGAACTGCTCAAGGAATACATGGATGCAATCCCCAACGCGGATGTGTACGTGGTACGCAATGGACACTTCGGGGAAGAAAAGAAGTTCGAGCTTTACAACGGCTCAAAGCTGCGCACGGCAGTAGAGGAACGCGGCGGTCAGTCGGTGACATTCCCGGACATGGCCGACCGTGTGAGCGATGACATTTACAGCAAACGTATGAGCATTGCGGTAGCACTCAAGGAATTGCCGATTGGCAACCGTGCGGAGCTTACCCGGTGGCGAAACGAGGCTAAAAAGGTATTGGAGGCCGTAATCCATGAGTGACCTAGACGACAGCTTTGCAAAGCTGCTCGGCAGGCAACCCAGTGACGCGGAGCGGCAAAGTCTTTACCGGGTGAGGGATGCACTCGGCCTGAAAAACAATGATGCGCTGTGGCTGGTGCTCATGGCCTTGCAGCACTACCAAGGCCAGTATGAGAAGTTCCCGCAAGCGATAGCACAAGCCGCCAAAGATACCTTGGTCAATTTCAAGGTAACGGCGGATGCAACCGTGAAAGCATCAGCGGAAGCAGCCAAGGCGGATTTGGCGCAAGCGGTAGCAGCAGCAGCGCAAGAAGTCGCGCACAACACATCGGCTAAGCAGATGTGGCAGTGGGCGGCGGGCTGCATCGCCGTGGCCTTCCTGTGCGTCGGCCTGTTCGGCTGGTACATGCACAGCAGCGGCGAAAAGACCGGATACAACAGCGGCTATGGCGTCGGCTACAGCGAAGCCAAAGACGAGAAAGCAGCGGCGGCATGGGCCAACACGCCGGAAGGGCGCTTGGCCTACCGTTTCGCGCAGTCGGGCGAACTGCACCGGCTGGCCCGGTGCAACGGCAAAGGCTGGAAGGTCGAAAAGGGCGTGTGCTACCCGTACTCGGTTCAGAACGAAGGCACTTACGGGTGGGCGCTCCCATGAACGACGCACTCAACATTGCCACGATGCAGATAGCAGACAATGTCTATCTGGGCATCCTTGCAAAAAATCCAAATTTGTTTGGCGCATCTTCATCAGAACCAGTCATCGAGCACTTACGACAAACTCAACGTATTAGGCAACCGTAGATCGTCAATCAACACAACGATCCTGCGCGGCGTGCTCATGTGATGCCCTTCTCTGCTGCCACCGGCCGCTCGGCCAAGACCTTGACCAGTTCGGCGCGCTGGCCTTCGATAGCCTCGACCTGACCACGCAGGCGGGCAGCTTCTTCCCGTGCATCCGAAGCCTGATTTCGGGCCTGCGAAAGCTCATCCCGGACGTGGGCCAGCAGACCATTGGCCTGCTCGGTCGCGAGCTGGTGATTGCGCGCCTCTTCGCGGGCATGACGCAAGTCGCTTTCGGCCGTGGCTTTGACGCTGGCCAGCTCCACCCGCACCTGATCCAGCTCGGCGGCTGAGGCCTTGCGCAAGGCTTCCAGATCGACGCGCAGGCGCTCGGCGGCTTCATGGGCACGGGCCAGCTCGGCGGCGTGCTTCTCGGCGTCGGCCCGGTTCGTTTGTTCCGACGCGGCCAAGCGCTCGCGCAACTGGGCCAGCTCGACAGCCTGCGCCTGAGCGTGGGCCTGCGACTCGGCGAGCTTGTTGGTCAGCGTCTCGACCTCGGCCTTGGTTTCGTCCAGCGTGGCCTCAAGGTCATCCACGGTCGTGGCAGCGTCAGCCAGCTCCCGCTCGGCCTGTTCCCGCTGCTCGCCCGCCGTGCGCAACACCTCGGCCACCCGGCGCTCGGCCGCCTTGACCGCCTTGTCGTTCAGCTCGACGGCCAAGGTGGCGATCCGCTCGGTCAGCGCCTTGGTGACGTTGGCGACTTCCTCGGCGACCTCCACCGGCAGCTCGGCCACCGGCTGGGCCTGCGCGACCGAATTGCTCGCAAGGTGCTCATCCCAGACCTGTCGCAGCCGCGTCGGGTTGCCGCCGCCGACCTTCTGGCGCAGCGCGAACCCGGTGACGTTGCGCCCGGCCGCTTGCAGGGCCTGACCGGCTTCGATGATGGCTTCGACGGGAAATTCGGCTGGACGCATGGGACTCTCCTTGATCTGATGCCCTCAGTATAGCATAACAAACAAAGAAACAAACAAATAAACAAATAAAAGAGGATTTTTTGAAGTGTGCGACGGCTGGCCAGCCTGCTCGACCACGGCCCGGTCGGTGGCGCGTTGAGGCGTTTTTTCATCGCTTTTCAGCGCCGCCGCATAAATAGGTGTGAGGCAGCTTGCCCAGAAAGGAGGTGAATTTCATGCGCATCATCGTCATCGCACACAACGGCTACCCGTTCCGCAGCAACGAGCACGCTGTGCTGATCGCCACAGGCATCACACATCACATCGTCCTGCTCAAGGACTGACCGTGACCCCGCCCCAGCCCGCAAGCTGGGGTTTCCGGGGCGGCCATCGAGCCGCCCTACTCGTCGGCCGTCAGCGGGCAGTGCGCGACCCTCGGGCAGCGGCTGGCCAGCGCACAGGCCTCGGCGAGCACAACCGGCTCGGCATCGTCTTGGCCGATCCCGCTCACCCACTCGATACGCTGGATCACGGGCACAGAGCGCCGCAGCTCGGCGCAGTGGTACGGGGTGGTTTTGGTTTGCATGGAGTCGATCTCCGGTGGTTGAACAAGCCACCATCGTTGCGTCACGACTTCCCCAGCGCCACACAAGTCGCTTGTTTACCCGTATTTATGTATATATATACCGACCTATATAAATGCGGTTTTCAAGTGGAAGCAGGGTCAAGGGCGTGACCGGAAGCCGCACGCGGAGCACAGGGCGAAGCCCGAGCACCGAACGGGTGAGGATCACGGCGCAGCGCACCCTTGATGCGGATGGAACGACCAGAGCCTCACGTCAGAGGGGGATGTCAAGGGCAAAGTCCGCCCACATTCCCCCGCGACGTGTGGGGCAAGCCCCCACGCGGGATGCCGAAACCGAAGGGGTTTCGGTCGCCGGGACGGCGAAAGCGGCAAGCCGACCGACAGGGAGGGAAGATCGAAGCCCGCAGGGGTCGAGACTCGCTTGCGAGGCCCGATGCGAAGCACGAGAGCCCGGTCGATGCGCAGCAGCGAGCCGCACGAATTTCACTGCGGCCGAACTGGACGACGCTGGCCAGCCACACCGGCACCAGACGAAAGCAGCTTGACGGCCTTCACGAAGTCGATGCCCAGCAGGTGCATCACGAGGTCGATGCCGCCACCTCCACCCTTCCCTGCGCGCACGTCAAACCACTTGAGGCCCGTCACCAGAACTTCCCAAGCGAAGCCCGAGGGCGACGACAAGAACAGCCGCACCGTCCGCTGGTCGTTCTCCGGCACGAAGTCAAGATCGCGACGCCAGAACAACTGACCATCGTCGCGCAGCTTGTCGAGCACCTGCGACAGCGGCATCTCTCGCACCCATGCGAGCGTTTCATCGTCAAAAGACCGTCGAGCCATACGCTACATCCTCCGAACTCCATTCAACGGACACGGCCGCCACGCCGAAAAGTGACGGGGGGGCCGCGCTGACGCGCGGCGGAACACCCTCCGGGCTTCGCCCTGCGCGCGGGATGATGGATAAGTCCTGCGGACTTACCCACAACCCACTTGCCGCTACTCGCGTTTGAAAAACGCTTGGGCTACTCAAAACCAAAACCGGCTCCATCTCAGCCATCCAGCACAGGCACGACACCCGGCCCGGCAGGAAACAGCTCAAGGGACACCGAAGCAGCACCCGGAACCCCGGCCCCGTGCGGGGCGGCAGCTACCTGATGTGCACCATGTTTAACATCCTCGGCCTTGCCTGAAGCGCCCCCCAAAATCGCCACGGCGACGGGCTTGAGCACTTCTTCGAGCACATGCTTGTAGGTGGCCACCGTCTGCCTTGTGAGGCCCGCCACGCGGCCGATAGCGGCTTGCGTGAGGGCTTCGCCCTTCTGTTGCAGCAGGCGGCACGCGGCGCGCACCTTGGACTCGGTGGCCTTGTGGCGCACGTCGTGGGTGCGGGCGGCGGCGAGGCGCTGCCGCTCGATCAGCGGCAAGTCCTTGTTGAGCTGCATCACGCCACGGTGGCACCGGCCGCTGCCGGTGTAGCGATCCCACGTCCAGCGTGCGACGGACTTCACCGTGGCCTTGAGTGAGGACTGGGCCAGGTTGTCCATGAAGCCCAGCTTCTGGAAGCTGTTGCGGTTGTGGGCGTAGGCTTCGAGCAGCCGGGTGAAGGTGGCGAACGAGCCGCGCTCGCGCTCACGGTTCACGATGGAATAGGCGTAGTGCCGCAGGTGCTCGAAGAGGATGCAGTGCCGCGAATGGCTCACCTCGTCGAGCTGAGGCCCCTTGCCCCACGGGCTGGACACAGCCAAGTCCACGTAGTCGGCCAACTCCCCCAGCTCGTAGACGTGGGCGTGCAGCTCGTGCGTCAGCCACCAAGGATGGCCGGGCGTCTTGGCCACGGGGCCGCTGTGGAAGTCAGTGTCGGCATCGAGCCGGGCAGCGAAGGCCTCGTAGACGGCCTTCATGTAGGCGATGGGCTTGCTGCGGGCGGCCTCGGTCGTGCAAACCGGGGGAATCGCGTAGTAGAGGTGGCTGTGGCCGCTTTGGCGGTTGCGGACGATCAGGTTGGGGGCAGGAAGGCCAGCGTCCTCCCAGATCATCGCCTTGGTGTGGTCGAGGTCGAAGATCAGCCAGCTCACGAAGCCGGGCCGATTGACCTGCATGTAGGGGTAGCGAATAGCGTATTCGCGCGGCCGGACGCGGGTGGCCGTCTTGTCGTCAGAGCAACGCGGCAGATAGGGCGCTTCCGTGAGCACGCGATTGAGCGCGGTGCCCGACTGGAAAAAGCGGTCTGCTGTCTGGTTGTCTAGTTTCTGTGCCGTTGTACCTGCCATAACCCCTCATCACACGTCCCGTAGGGGCGTGCGCACGCTTGCGCGCAGGGCTTAAGACACGTACAATCAAAGCATCGTTAGTCGCTTCATTGCGTCTCTACAGAACTCATCCGCCAAGATGAATCCTGTACGTGTCTGGGCACCCTGCCCGGTTTCTCTGTCAAGGCCCGCTCGCCAAAGCGGGCTTTGTCGTTTCTGACTCTCCAGTTTTCTGCTGTCTGGTCAGCTCTCTCCTTTGCCATGACGGTCACTCGTCGGCATCCACAGACGCCGGGGCTTGCTTGTAGCCCCGCACCATCGTCTTGGGCACCCAGTGCTCCGTGTTCACATCAAACTTCATGATCCCGTAGCCCTGCAAAACGCTTGCAGCGCCATCGAGACTCTGGAAGTACCGGAGGCCGCCACGGGCAGCACCCAGCACTCGCTCATTCATTCCGGCCCGCACCACGATCAGAAGGCCCTTGTCACCGGGTTCCACTCGGGCGGCGGAAACCGACCCAGCGGCGATGAGTTCCTTCAAAACCTTCGGCGCGACCACACTAGCAGTTGTCGTCAGCATCGTTTATACCCTATTCCGCGCCCAATCGCAACAATATCAGAATTCGTTGCGCCTGTCGCTGCATGGTGTTGGTGTCGTCACTTGTATGGACTATAGTCCATACTGGAAATCGTTATATATATACATAGATAGGTATATATATACCTATCAGCCCTTGAGGAAGGCTTCCAGCGCCTCGATCACGATGTCCTTCTCCGTGACCCGGCCGCCCTTCTCTTCCGAGCGCTTGAGCGCTTCGCGCCGCAGGCGATCAGCCAGTTCCTCGGGGAAGTTGAAGATTTTTTGCACCCGTGCGCGGCCGTAGCGCTGCGTTTCCTCAGCAGCGGGCGGCGTGGCGGCCGGTGTCGTGGTCACGGCAGCAGGTGCC
This sequence comes from Comamonas sp. C11, assembly GCF_024496285.1. NCBI lineage: Bacteria > Pseudomonadati > Pseudomonadota > Betaproteobacteria > Burkholderiales > Comamonadaceae > Comamonas > Comamonas sp. C11. The sequence goes on along the minus strand of NZ_CP101745.1, from coordinate 32,716 downwards.
ACCAGCGGCTTCTCGGCCTTGTCCGCCTCCCCGCCTTCGAGGAAGGCGGTCGGGTCTTTGGGCGGCTTGAACTGCGCCGTGTTGGGCTTGCCCTTCATGCTCATGCCATCACCTCCTTGAAGAAGGCTTCCATCTCGGCGATGGCGGCTTGATCGCGGCCCAGCTCCTGAACGGTCGCACCCTCGCCGATGGCGCGGCGGAAGGCCACGCGCTCGCAGACCTTGGTGGGCAGCACGGTCAGCTTCTGCTCGGCCAAGAATTCCAGCATCTCGGCCGCATCCTTGGTGCGCGGATCGACGCGGGTCAGCAGCACGCGCACGTCCAGCTCGGGGTTGTAGTCGCGGGCCAGCTCGACGACTTCCAGCAGGTCAGTCATGGCCGCTGCGTCCAGATTGGAGGCACCGACCGGGATCACGGCACGCTGGGCCAGCAGCAGCGCCGAGCGCAGGCCCACGGAATCACGGCCGCCTGCATCGACGACGACGTGCTCAAAGCCGGTGGCCAGTTGCTTGCCTTCGGCCAAGATCGCCTTGCCAGCGAGGCAGGTGGTGGTGGGCGACGGGTCGTACTGCGTCTCACGACGCCATGCGGCCCAGCTCGCGGCCGAGGCCTGCGGGTCGCCGTCGATGAGCAGCGTCTTGCCCTGACGGGCCAGCATCACTGCCAGATGCACGGCGGTCGTGGTCTTGCCGACGCCGCCCTTGGTGTTGACACACGCGAAGATCATGGGTGCTCCTATCTATGTATATACATACCGATGGGCAGCGCAACGGCTGGCCCTCGACCTACCGGGTGCATCCCCGGCCCTGTGACTCGGTAAGTATATATATACCTACCGACCGCAAGCGAATAGTAGCAGACTTTTGAGCTTTTGCGTATAGTTCTACACATACGCAACCAACTAGAAGAAGAGAACGCAGCCCATGCAGTTCAAGACCGTCCGCCACCGTGACCAAGATGGCAACTACCACGATGGCAAAACCGTCCAATGCCTGCGCCGCGTCCGCGAGGTAACGCCGGATTTCCCCGAGGGGAAGAACGTGCAGCGCGTGGTGGCCAAGTTCGACCGGGCAGCGCGCGAGCTGCCTGCCGAAGTAGCCGCCATCCTCACCCCGGCCGAGCAGGAAGAATGGAAAGAGTGGCGCGTCAAACAAGACGAAGAGCACTTGAAGTCGGTAGCCCAGTACGAACTCGACACGCTGGCCGAGCGCTTGGGCGTCATCCGCAGCGGCATCCAAAAGGGCTATGCGGCCACCGACACCAAGAACGCCGTCGCGATCCGCACCGGGACCAGAGCGGTGTTGCGCCTGCTGGCCGACCTGATGCCCGAGCCGGTGAAGGGGCGTCCGGTTGAGGAAGAGTACCTGCCTCAGATGCTCCCCAACTTCGCCACGCCCGGCACCCCTGAATTCGATTCCTACCAGCGGCTGCTCGAAGAGCACGAGCGCCGCAAAGCTCAAGACCAAGGAGGCTGACATGCGCTTTTGGACATTCGACCCCAACACCTGCCGCTTCGAGCGCGCGAGCAAGCAAGCCGCTTTGCACGCCGCCGACGTGGCCGTTGTCAACGACGACACCGACGTGCAGGTCATCAGCGATCACAAGCCGCCCAAGCGCTGGCCCAGCGGTGAGCCGCTGGTGGTGGCGGGCGTCGAGTTCGAGCGCGAGCTGTTCGAGTAGATATGTAGGTATATAGGTAGGTATATATATACATGAAGCCCACGAGAGCCATTGTCTTTGACGCCTTCGGCACCCTGATCCGCTACACCACCCGCCCGGCACCCTACGGGAGTCTGGTGGATGCAAGCGGGCGACCGATGGATCGGCTCGCCTGCCTGACCCGCAACGTGCCACTGGCAACCCTCGCCATCGAGATCGGCGTGGGGGACAAGCTCGATGCGATCCTGCCTGACTTGGCCGAAGAGCTGTCCGGCCTGCGCCTGTTCCCCGAGGTGGCCGACGTGCTCGCCAAGGCACGGGCAGCAGGGCTGCTTTTGGCGGTGTGCTCGAACCTCGCCTATGAGTACGGCGCGGCCGTGCGCGACCTCGTGCCCGAGCTGGACGCCTACGTCCTGTCCTACGAGGTGGGCGTGGCCAAGCCACACCCGACGATGTACCGGCTCGCGTGCGCCGAGCTGGGCTGCGCACCGGCTGACGCGGTTTTCGTGGGTGACAGCAAGCGCTGCGACTTCGATGGGCCGCAGGCCTTCGGGATGCAGGCGCGCTGGCTGGATCGCAGGGGAGGGCAGTCGCTGGTCGATGCCCTCAAGGGGGTCATCTGATCCTGTTCCTCGACTTCGACGGCGTGCTGCATCCCTCGCAGGTGGTGATGGGCGAATACGGCCCGGCACTGATCGGCGACGGCGCGCTGTTCATGTGGGCGGACAACTTGGCCCCATTGCTGGCAGCACACCCGCACGTCCAGCTCGTCCTCTCGACCAGTTGGGCGCGGCATCTGCCCTTTGAGCAGGTTCGCGACTTCCTGCCAGTGGCGCTGCGCCGCCGAGTGGTGGGATCAACATGGCACAGCATCCAGACCGATCCCGCGTTCTCGCATGGCCTGCCGTATTCGTATTGGCAGGACGCGACCCGCTACCAACAGGTGCGCCGCTGGGTCACGCTGCACCGGCTACGCCGTTGGGCGTCCATCGACGACGATGCGGACGGCTGGGCCGACGCTGACCGCCCGCGCTTGATTCACACACGGGCCGACAGCGGCCTCTCTGACCCGGCCGCGCTATCGCGCTTGGCCGAGCTGCTGCGGGGTCAGCCATGACGGCCGCCGAGCTGCTGGCCAGCGTACCTATCCATCGGCCCGGCAGCGGTGCCTATGTCGTACTGGCCGAGATTGCCCAGCCGTATCGCGAACAGTTCACCGCAGCACTGCGCGGCAGCGCCGCGCCGCTAATCGAAGGCGCTGGCCCTTGCGCATGGGCGCATGACTGGCAGCAGTGGGTCGCCGGTACATGGCATCACCGGCCGGGGCCATTTCCAGCGGTGCTGGTCATCGACCTTGAGGCCACCTGCGATGAAGGCGATGGCCTCCCGGCAAGCGACATGGAGATCATCGAGATCGGCGCGGTGTGGGCCACCGCTGAGGGCAGCGTGCTCGACACGTTTCAGGCGCTGGTGCGCCCCGTGGTACGCCCTCAGCTCACGCCGTTTTGTCGGCAGCTCACCAACATCCAGCAGGCCGACGTGGACGGTGCCGAGTTGTTTCCAGCGGTCGCGGCACGGCTGGCCAGCTTCGCCCAACGGCATCAGGCACCGGGCGCAACGTGGGGAAGCTGGGGCCAGTTCGACGCCAAGCAGCTTGCCCGCGATTGCGAGCGGCATGGCATCCAGAACCCGCTCGCAGCCTTCGAGCATGTGAACCTCAAGCGCCGGTTCGCCAAGTCCCGCAAGATCAAGGAAGTGGGGATGGCCCGCGCGTTGCAGATGGTGGGCCTGCCGCTCGATGGCTCGCACCATCGCGGCCTCGACGATGCCCGCAACATCGCCAAGCTGCTGCCGTGGTCGCTGTAAGTAGGTATATATATATACCTACCTATATACATACCTAGAGACGGGACACCGGGGGGGGAGGGGTGTCACCTTGCGATTGTGAGCGGCGTGCGATACAATGTATCTCAATCAGTCGCAATAGGAGGCCGTCATGGCTGCTACCACCACTATGGTTCACGTTCGCGTGGACGAGAACGTCAAGGCGCAGGCTGCGGAAACGCTGGCCTCGATGGGCCTGACCGTCTCCGATGCGATCCGCGTGTTCCTGACCCGTGTTGTCGCCGACAAGGAACTGCCGTTCGCCCTCAAGGCACCGAACGCCACCAGCCGCGTCGCCATCGCCGAGGCCAACGAGATCATCAAGAGCCGTCGCGCTCGCTTCGCAACCGCTGACGCTCTGCTGAATGACCTCGAAGAAGCCAGCCGCAAGTAAGCGGGCGAACCTGCCTCGCGCGTCGGACTACACCAAGGACTTCCTCAAGGACTGGCAGCGCCTGTCCCACTCCGGCCGGTACGACATGAACCGGCTGAAAGAGGCCATGACGCTGCTGATCGCCAACGACGGGCCGCTGCCGCCTGAATGGCTCGACCACCCGCTGACGGGTGACTGGGCAGGCCATCGCGAGTGCCACATCGGCGGCGACTTCCTGCTGATCTACACGCTCGACGACTCGGGCAAGAGCGGCTTGGTCGTTTTCGTGCGCAGCGGGACGCACTCCGAGCTGTTCTCGTAGCCCGGAAAGAAAGCCGCCTCGCAGAGCGAGGCGGTGAAAGACTGCGGGCTGTCAGGGAGGAAAACGCCGCTACGAGGCAGTCACCCCGGATTATCAGGGCGCAAACTTGGGCGGCTGGCCGGGCGTGCAGTTGTAGAGCACGGGCAGCAGCGGGCCGATCAGGCTCACAGCAGCCACCTTCATGTCGTCGGCGTCGGCCTTCTCCCTCAAGTACCACACCACCTTCTGCACCACGTCGTTGCTGCTCGTGCCCTTTGGGATGCACACGCGCACACGGCTGATCTGCTCGTTCTGCAAGGTGCTGGCCACGCCCGTGATGAAGCCCTCACAGTGGGCGCGATCCGTCTGGTGTTGGCTCGTACACAGCTCGTAGAGCTGGCTGGCTTTCCAGAAGCTGGGGCCGGCCATCGACGGCTTGGTCGGATCGTCCGCTGCGCGCACTGAGCCAGCAATCAACAGCACACAGCCCATCAGCAGCTTAATCAAGCCAGACATTTTTTCTCCTATTTAGGCTTCAAGCCCAGCCATACCATCACGGCAAAGATCAGCAGGATCGTGACTTGCCCCAATGGGGGAGAGATGCGCCACCACAACTGACGTAACGCCCAACGTACAGGGTGAGCTTCAGCCCGCTTGATTTCATCGGACAGGTTTCTGATGGCTCGCTCGCGTTGTGACAGCTCAAACCCGAGCCGGTCGCGGTCATACAGAACACCTCCAAGGTACTCGCGGACATCACACTCACGGATGTTCGACTGCCACGTTTCGACAGGGGTCAGCGCCTCCGACAGCATCGGCCTGGACAGCCCTTCACGCTGCTCAGGATCGCGGTAATCGAACTTGAGGCCGAACTGTTCATAGAAGCGATTGCGTCGCGCCTTGTTTTCCCCGTGGGCCTGTCCAGACAGCAGCTCAACAGAGCGAACAGTGGCTTCTGGCCACTGCCGTACCCATTGCACAATCTCGTTCATGAGATAGGTTCCGACCCTCTGCCCTTCGAGACCCGGAAGGTCAAGAAACACCGCACCTCTCGATGTGGACTCTGAGGTCAATGAAACCGAAGACCCATCGCCATAACCTCGCGAGAAGCCCCCGGAAAAATGGCCCTTGCCGCTCATTCGGTAAGAGTGCTTCGGCGCAATGCGCTCGTAGGACAGACGAATCGACGCCTCGTAGACGGAACCATCCCGATCATCGCGCCGATAGGTTTCCTCCCTCTCAACAAACAACCATGCGATCGGCTCACCGTCGAGCTTGTCGCGATCTTTGATCTCCAAAACACAAATGCGCGGTTTGATCCGCGCGCCGTCTCGCCACCCGCTGTCAAAGGAAGGTAGTGCCATGTCTGCCGCCCTCACAAACCACGCCGCTTGCAGTATTTGGTCAAGCCCATCACCTGCCGTTGCACGGTACTGGTCTGATCCATTACTCGGGCTGTTGTAGGGCAGAGAAGCTGTCCAACCTCGAAGATGCGATGGTGTGCATCGAGCAGGTCAAGATGAAAAATTGGCTCATGGTGCGCCACACGATTACGCAGTTGACGCAGCTTCTCCAATTGCTGGTTGAAGACGGCGCGCTTCGGTGCCTTGCGCGGCGCAAAGGCCTTGTGCAAACAGGGAACCCAAAGCTTGTGTTCCAGCTTCGAGTCAGTCAATTGCAACCAGAAGCCGAAGGTCAACTCGGCGATCACCTTGCCGGACGGCAAAGCCTTTCCTTTGGGCCAGTGCTTGGCCGCGTCCTTCTGAGCTTTCAACAAGATGGCGTGGCTACGGCCATCGACCAGCGCTAAGAAGCCTGCATCCTTGAACCATTCGTGGCCAAACTTGGCCGCCAGCTCCCGGTCAAACTTGTTGCGCAGGGCGACCTCGATGTAGTGAAGGTCAGTCATCACCGCCGCGCTGACTTTGGTGTTCAGCACGTAGAGACGCAGAGCCTGCTGGGCATTGTTGCGCGTCACGCGCAGGTACTTGCTCAGGCGCGGCCGAGTCAGGGTAGCAACTACGTGACTGAGGCTGGAAGCGTCCAGCTCCGGAAGCTTCGTACTCGTCACTTCGCCACCTCACGTCCTTGTTGTTCTCCACCCTGCTTGCTCAAAAATGAGGAATGGGGTACTATTCGGTCAAAGCAAGCCCCCGGTGTGACCTCTGCGCGAGCACGCCCCCGGGGGCATAGTCTTTTCTGGACAGCCGTTTTCACTCTCCCTCCTTGCGGCTCTTCTTCGGCGTGACAGGCCCAACGTGCTTGTACACCGTCGCTCTCGACACTCCGTAGCGTTTGGCCACGTCGGACACCTGAATCTCAGGGTCACGCAAGAGCGCTTTAATTTCCCTGATCTGCTTCTCATCGAGTGCTGGCTTGCGCCCGCCTTTGCGGCCTCGCGCCCGAGCTGCGGCCAATCCGGCGTGCGTGCGCTCACGGATGACATTACGCTCGAACTCGGCCAAGGCGGCGAACACATGGAAAACCAGCTTCCCGGCTGCGCTGCTGGTCTCGATGCGCTCGGTCAGGCTCTCGAAGCCCACGCCTGCCTTTTCCAGTTCAGCGACGATCTGCACAAGATCGGGTAGGGAGCGACCCAGCCGATCCAGCCGCCACACCACAAGCGTGTCACCGGCAGTCAGCGCACGACGGCAATAGCCGAGGGCAGGGCGGTCGGCGGTCTTGCCGCTTTCCTTTTCCTCGTAGATGTCGATGCACCCGGCACCCGTCAAAGCGTCCTTCTGCAAGTCAAGGCGCTGATCGTCGGTCGATACTCGGGCGTATCCAATCCGCCTTCCCATACCTTTTCCAGTCACAGAAACTAAGACGGATATTTTGACACAATCTCTCCGCTTTCGCCTGATCGCACTTGTCATTTTCAGAAGACGACCGCACCAAACATCAGAAGTCGATTGCACTGTGCCGGTGAAAGAAAAAAACTGACTAAATTCAGTACGCGCTAAACCTGCCTGTAGGGGCCAACCGACAAGCTGGGTACCTTGGCTCGGGGTCGAACTTGGCGTTGAGTTCATTGGGCGCTGTCAGATAGGGTCTTGCTCTCATCACACAACCTGCTAAGATAGTAATAGATTACTTTCTTTTGGATTGGCGATGAGCGAACACCCTAAGCACCTTCCGGCTGATGAACGGAGAGCGGCCACCGTAGAGGCGGTGATCAATCTGGCGGCTGAGCAGAATCCCAGCGACATCACCACCACGGCGATCGCGCAGCGCATGGGCCTGACCCAAGGCGCGCTGTTCCGGCACTTCCCCACCAAGGATGCCATTCTCGAAGCAGTGATGACATGGGTGGCGGAACGTCTTCTTTCCCGAGTAGACAGGGCGGCACAGAACGTGACTTCTCCTCTTGCCGCGCTGGAAGCGGTCTTCATGGCTCATATCGACTTCGTTTCCGAGCATCCGGGTGTGCCACGGATGCTCTTCGGAGAATTGCAGCGGCCCGGAGAAACACTCCCTAAAAGGATGGTTCAGACCTTAATTCAACGGTACGGAGAACGCTTGCGCCATCTACTGGAGCGGGGCAAGGCGATAGGCGAGCTTGATGCCAACCTCGATATCGAGGCTGCCTCGGTATCGTTCATCGGCTCCATCCAGGGCTTGGTGATGCAGTCACTCATCGCGGGTGACGCCGCTCGCATCCGTCGCGATGCCTCTGGTGTTTTTGCAATCTATCGTCGTGGCATTGGGAGTGAGTCATGAAATTTCCACCCTTACAACGCCGCACACTGGCACTTGTCGTAATCATCATTCCGCTTCTACTACTTTTCATCTATGTTGCTTTGCGTTCAGGGCCATTGGCTCCTATTGCAGCTACTGTCAGCACGGTAGAGTCCCGCTCCGTTGCCCCAGCATTAGCTGGTATAGGGACAGTACAAGCGCGCTTTACTTACAAAATCGGCCCCACCGTTGCCGGGCGCGTCAAGCGGTTGGATGTGCATGTCGGCGATATCGTTAAGGCAGGGCAAGTGCTCGGTGAAATGGATGCGGTGGACCTGGACGATCGCGTTAGCGCTCAGCAGGCTGCAATCAAGAGTTCCGAAGCTGCACTTCGACAGGCTGCGGCCAAAGAAACTTTCGCGCAGACACAGGCCACACGCTATGAGCAGCTTTTATCGGTGCGTGGCACCAGCGAAGAAACGGTAGTCACCAAACGGCAAGAACTGGCTGTGGCGAGCGCGGCATTGGTCGCCTCGCGAGAAGATATCGCGCGTCTGCGCGCAGAGTTGGAAGCGCTCCGCGCTCAACGCGGAAACTTGCGGTTGGTGGCACCGGTTGCCGGACTGGTCGCAGCACGCGATGCAGACCCTGGCACCACGGTGGTGGCGGGGCAAGCGGTAATCGAAGTAATTGACACCGCAAGCCTGTGGGTTGATACACGCTTTGATCAAATCAGTGCCGAGGGACTGGCTATAGGGCTTCCAGCCAAGATTGTTCTGAGATCACGGCGATCTCAGGCAGTGGCGGGACACGTATTGCGAATCGAGCCTCGTGCCGATGCCGTGACTGAGGAAACCCTGGCAAAAATCGTTTTCAACGCGCCTCCAGTACCTCTTCCACCATTGGGTGAGTTGGCGGAGGTGACTGTGCAACTGGGCGAATTGCCTGCCGCGCCGACCATCTCCAATGCCGCAATTCGGACAGTCGATGGAAAACGCGGTGTATGGAAGCTGGTTGAAGGAGGTTTGACTTTCACTCCGGTCGTGCTGGGCCGCTCCAGTCTTGATGGCCTGGTTCAGGTGCTCGAGGGCTTGAGCGTTGGCGACCAGATCGTGCTCTACAGCGAAAAGACACTCAGCGCCAAGAGTCGGATTAACATCGTCGATCGTCTGCCAGGAGTCTCACCGTGATAAGCCTGGCCGGACGTGACATCCTTCATGCTTGGGGGAAATTCATCTTTACGGGCATCGGCCTGGGCCTGTTGATTGGCGTCACGCTGACCATGGCGGGTGTGTATCGCGGCATGGTCGATGACGGTAAGGTGTTGCTGGACAACAGTGGTGCCAACTTGTGGGTGGTACAGAAAGATACCCTGGGCCCTTATGCCGAGTCTTCCAGCATCCCTGATGACCTGTGGCGCAGCATCCGCACCCTGCCGGGCGTCGCAGAGGCCGCCAATGTGACCTACCTGACCATGCAGGTCGGAAGAGGTGAAAAGGATGTGCGCGCCATGGTCGTGGGCATTGCGGCAGGCGAACCGGGAACATCGGGTTGGCCACCTCAATTGGTCGCGGGGCGCCAGATTACACGTGGCCACTATGAGGCGGTCGCGGACATCGCCACCGGGTTTCGGCTGGGCGATGAGGTGAAAATTCGCCGCAACCATTACACAGTAGTTGGCCTGACCCGCCGCATGGTGTCCTCCAGTGGCGACCCAATGGTGTTCATCCCACTCAAGGATGCGCAAGAAGCGCAATTCCTCAAAGACAACGACGCCATTCTGATGCAGCGTCGCCGCACCGAAGCCAATCCGGCCTTTAACCGCCCCGGCGTGCCTGGTCTGCTCGATGCTGTGATTGCCTCACAAACCAGTAACAACTCGGTAAATGCGGTGCTGGTGCGTATCCAATCTGAATACTCCCCGCAGGAGGTGGCTGAACCGATACGGCGCTGGAAACGGCTCACGGTTTATGACCGCGCGCAGATGGAAGAGATTTTAGTGGGAAAACTCATTGCCACATCCGCCAAGCAAATCGCCATGTTCCTGGTGATTCTGGCTGTGGTCAGCGCCGCCATCGTGGCGTTCATCATCTACACCCTGACGATGGACAAAATTCGCGAAATCGCAGTGCTCAAGCTCATCGGCACACGCAACCGCACGATTTCGGGAATGATCTTGCAGCAGGCGTTGGTACTTGGGGTCATCGGTTTTGTCGTTGGCAAGATCACGGCTACCTTCGCTGCACCCTTGTTTCCCAAATACGTATTGCTGATGCCCATTGATTCAATCTTGGGTTTCTTCGCGGTGATGGTTATTTGTGTGCTGGCCAGCGTTGTCGCCATCCGTATGGCGCTGAAGGTCGATCCGGCCGAAGCGATTGGAGGCTGAACATGACGGCAAAAGGCATTCACATCGAAGGCTTGAGCAAGCGTTACGGAGAGGGAGACACTGCGGTTCTCGCCTTGAAGAACGTGAACATGCAGGTTGCGCCGGGCGAGGTGGTTGGTCTGATCGGCCCATCCGGTTCCGGCAAGAGCACGTTGCTCAAGTGCCTGGGAGCCGTGATTGACCCCACCGCCGGTCGCATGGTGCTGGGAAACGAGGTGATTTTCGACGATGAATGGAAAGTGCGCGACCTGCGGGCTTTGCGCCGCGACAAGATCGGTTTCGTGTTTCAAGCGCCGTACCTGATCCCGTTTCTCGATGTCACCGATAACGTGGCGCTCTTGCCGATGCTCGCGGGTGTCGGCAATGACGATGCGCGAAAACGCGCGCTCGAACTGCTCACCGCGCTGGATGTGCAGCACCGCGCCAGGGCCATGCCGTCACAACTCTCAGGCGGAGAACAGCAACGCGTGGCTATTGCTCGCGGCTTGGTCAATCGACCACCAGTGATCCTGGCTGATGAACCAACAGCACCGCTGGATTCGGTGCGTGCGATGTCTGTCATCCGCATCCTCAACGACATGGCTCGGCGTTTTGAAACCGCCGTCATCGTCGTCACGCACGACGAAAAAATCATCCCGACGTTCAAACGCATTTACCACATCCGCGATGGCGTCACTCACGAGGAAGCGGGTGAAGGGCGCAGTTTTGAATGACTGCACCACTCGTTATCGATGTCGCTGAGAAAAGAAGAGGTCTCATGAACAGCACTAAAAAACCGTTCCTGGTCATTGCCACCGTGCTTTTCACGGTGATGACCATATCAGTCAACCCTGCTGGCGCGCAGGCAGAATCCGCAAAGCCGATGGCGCTACGTGGTGTGATGGACAAATTAGGCCGCGACATGCAAGCCATTACAGGCGCAATTTCCAAGGAAGAGTGGGCGGTGGTTGCCGAGTTGGCGCCGAAGATTGCCAACCACGCAGAGCCTCCCGTCGCGGAAAAAATGCGCATTCTTGCTTGGCTCGGAACCGATGCTGGGAAGTTTCGCAGCCACGATGGGCAGACGCACGAATCTGCTACAGCTATGGGCGACGCAGCCAAGCGTGGTGATGGTCTAGCCGTTATCTCTGCTTTTTCGAAGGTGCAACAAAGCTGTCTCATTTGTCATCAGAGCTTCCGTAAGCCGTTCCTGGAGCATTTCTATGAAAACCGATGACCTGACTTGCACGGGCCAATGCACGAAACCCAGTCAAAGTCCAGCCAGAGCCCTGACATCTCTCGCACTTGTTGGTTTGTTGGCTGGTTGTGCGGTCGGGCCTGACTTCAAACGCCCCGAAGCGCCGACTACATCCAAATACACCGTTGCCACCATGCCAGCGCAAACCGCCTTGTCCACAATCCCCTTGGGGGAAGTGCAAACCCTCCGGGTCGGTCGGGAGGTCAGTTCGGAATGGTGGCACAGCCTGGGGTCATACAGACTCGATGCACTGATTGCATTGGCTTTACAAAACAGTCCCACGTTAGCCTCCGCAAAATCGACACTGCGGCAGGCGCAGGAGCTTCATGCTGCGCAAGCGGGATCAACGCGCTACCCCCAAGTCGATGCGAGTATCGGTGCGCAACGCCAACGCATGAGCTCCAGCGGTCTCGGATTGGCCGGCGAGGCACGTGAGTTCAGTCTTTACAACACCAGTGTTGGCGTAAATTACCGCCTCGACTTGGCCGGAGGGAATCGTCGTGCGCTGGAAGCGCTGGCCGCTCGTGTGGACTACCGGAGCCATGAACTGGCGGGCGCGCAACTGACCCTTGCGGCAAATATCACCACCACCGCCATTGTCCGAGCAAAACTCGCGGGTCAGCTTGCGGCCACCAAAGCGATGGTCGAAGCACAGGACGAGCAGATCAATGTCACCCGCGAGCGGGTGCGTTTTGGTCAAGCAGCACCGGACGAACTGCTTGCACAGCAAACGCAGACCGAACAGACTCGTTCTGGACTACCCCTGTTGCTCAAGCAACTGCAACAAAGTGAGCATCTTCTGGCTACGCTTTCCGGCCAGGCCCCTGGTGACGCGAAGGTGCCGGATTTCACTTTGGCCGAGTTCAAACTGCCCACCGAATTGCCTCTTGTGATGCCTTCTGATCTGGTGCGCAGACGGCCTGATATTCAGGCGGCAGAAGCATTGCTTCACGCGGCGAATGCCGAATATGGGGTGGCGATCGCCAAGCTGTATCCACAAATCAACCTCAGTGCAAACCTTGGCTCACAAGCACTCACAACCGGGGCTCTTTTTGGCGGCAACTCTGCTGTTTGGAGTGTGCTGGGGCAGTTGACCCAGCCACTATTCAATCCGGGACTACCCGCAGAAAAACGGGCATCGCTGGCGGCATTGGATGCCGCAGCGGAAAATTATCAGGGCGTTGTGCTCGACGCTCTGCGCAACGTGGCGGACACATTGAGCGCACTGGAGCACGATGCACAGGCATTGAGTTCACTCGCGTTTGCAGACTCAACTGCACAGTCTTCCCTTGAATCCACGGGGCGTCAGTATGCGCTTGGCGCAGCCAGCTACACGCAATTGCTGATTGCAAGGCAGCAGGCTCAACAAAATAGCATTGCCTTGGTCGCAGCGCAGGCGCAACGACTTGCCGATAGTGCCGCTCTATTTCAGGCGATGGGTGGTGGTTATGATGGAATGAAGGTCAAGCCTTACTGAGCAACTTCGTTCCGTCGGAACGCAACTGACCGGAGGGTGAAATATGCCGATACAAGGTCTGCCGGGTAATCCCGAGTTCCTGGCACAAATCGCTGACCTTGGTTTCCGGTTGCCCCATAGCCGCCATGGCCAAGCGCAGCTTGGCCGCCGTCATCTTGAACGGCCGCCCGCCTTTCCGTCCGCGTGCCCGTGCCGACGCTAAACCGGCAACTGTGCGTTCGGCGATCAGCTCGCGCTCGAACTCGGCCAGCGCAGCGAAAATGCCAAAGACCAGTTTGCCGGCGGCGGTCGTGGTGTCGATGGCCGCGCCGTGGCCGGTCAGCACCTTGAGGCCGATGCCATGTCCAGTCAGGTCATGTACGGTGTTGATCAGATGCCGCAGGTCGCGGCCGAGCCGATCCAGCTTCCACACCACCAGCGTATCGCCATCGCGTAGCGCTTTCAGACAGCTTGCCAAACCGGGCCGATCCTCGCGCTTCCCGGACGCTTGATCCTCGTAGAGATGTGCCGGATCGACGCCGGCAGCAATCAGCGCGTCGCGCTGCAAATCGGTCGCTTGAGAGCCGTCCGCTTTCGATACCCGCATGTAGCCGATCAACATTTTGCACCTGTCACATATACGTTCGATTATGTGACAGTGTGCGCCGGAAAGTTCTGACCGTCAAAATTTGTCACTTAACCCGTCATTTTGCCTAAGACATGCAAAGGGTCTATCAGGCTTGTAATGTGACAGCAATTTTGGGGAGATTTCTTCCTTCGCGAAAATGGCACACAACTGTTCCAGGGAAGATGGGTCGCGCCGACCATAGGAAGCCAGCGCAAACAGCGAGCATTAGTAAAACGTCTCGCAGCCCTCTGAATCGCCCCGGAGATCCTAGACGCTTGTAAGCCTCAAACTACTGGCCCAGAAGGAGCCGAGATGAGCACCAAGCGTTACCCGGAAGAATTCAAGATCGAGGCGGTCAAGCAAGTGACCGAACGCGGCCACACGGTGGCCGATGTGTCGAGTCGATTGGGCGTCAGCGCCCACAGCCTTTACAAGTGGATCAACGAGGCCAGGCAGCCTGCAGAGGTGCGCCACAGCCAGCTGTCTCAGGCCGAAGAGCTGCGCCGGCTGAAGGCCGAACTCAAACGCGTGACCGAGGAGCGCGACATCCTAAAAAAGGCCGCAGCGTACTTTGCCAAGCAGTCCGGGTGAGGTACGCGTTCATCGAGCAGGAGCAGCCCCGCCACAGCGTTCGATTGCTCTGCCACGTCATGCAAGTCCACCCCAGCGGCTACTACGCCTGGAAGACCAACCCGGTCAGTGCCCGCGAGCTCGACAATCAGCGCCTGCTGCCCAAGCTCAAGCAGGCATGGCTGGAGAGCGGTGGCGTGTACGGCTATCGCAAGATCACGCTGGACATGCGGGATCTGGGTGAGGGCTGCGGCAAGCACCGGGTGTATGGCTTGCTCAAGCGCGAAGGCCTGCGGTCACAGACTGGCTACAAGCGCAGGCCAGGCAGCAAGTCAGGGCCGCCTGCTTTGGTGGCGCCCAACCATCTGCAGCAGGTGTTCACGGTCAGCCAGCCCAACCAAGCCTGGGTGACCGACATCACCTACATCCGCACGCATGAAGGCTGGCTGTACCTGGCCGTGGTGCTGGACCTGTATTCACGGCAGGTGGTGGGCTGGTCCATGGGCAGTCGCATCGACACCGATCTGGTGCTGGCAGCACTGCTGATGGCGATTTGGCGGCGCCAGCCCAAGAACCCGGTGACCTTGCATTCCGATCAGGGCTGTCAATTCACCAGCCACGAGTGGCAGGACTTCCTTAAGAGCCACAACCTGGTGGCCAGCATGAGCCGCCGCGGCAACTGCCATGACAACGCTGTGGCTGAGAGCTTCTTCCAGTTGCTCAAGCGCGAGCGCATCAGGCGCCAGATCTATCCCACCAGGGATCTCGCCCGCAGCGATGTCTTTCACTACATCGAAATGTTCTACAACCCGCGACGCCGTCATGGCACTGCCGAAGGCCTGTCTCCGGTAGAGTTCGAACGACGCCAATCCCAGCGGCTCAAAAGTGTCTAGGGAAGCCGGGGCGATTCACTCCCGGATGTCCGGATGGCATTCTGCGGTCCGAGTACCTCAAAGTGAAGTTGGCGGCTCACCGTTTGAAGGCAAGCAGCAGCACCCCGCCGGCGATCATGGCGATGCCAGACCATTCTCTGAGTGACGGACGTTCACCCAGAAATGTGAACGCAAACACTGCCACCAAGACAAGACTGAATTTATCGACCGGCGCGACCTTTGAGGCATCGCCGATCTTGAGTGCGCGGAAATAGCACACCCAAGAAGCCCCCGTGGCCAGTCCCGACAGCCCGAGAAAGACCCATGTTTTGGGCGATAGCTCGAATGGATCAGCCCATTTGCCGGTGTACGCCACAAACGTTGACAGAACGACGATGATGATGGCCGTGCGAATCAAAGTTGCAAAATCGGAATCAACGCCCTGAATACCAACCTTGGCAAAAATGGCCGTCATTGCTGCAAACACCGCAGACAAGAAAGCCCAATAAAACCACCCTCCAGAAGCTGACATGACCCCTCCTTATGAATCGCCAGTCATGCCAAATTCAATCGGCGTCTTGACGTAGAACACATTGATTTCTTCTTCTCGCAGACGCTGAAAAAGGCGTTCCGCATCGTCGGCACTCAGAGCCATCGTCACCTCGATGGGTTGATCGGCCAACTCGAAGAAGTGGGCTGAGTGGAGCTTGTGGTGGTGCCCAAAGCCCTCGGTGGCGGCAATCATGGTTGCGCCACCAACACCGAGCTTGCGGGCTTCCTGAACCAACCAGTCCCCCAAAGGCAAACAGCCGTGCTTGCGGTCTTGCTGAGTGAAGAATGTGAGTTGATAACCTTGCATGGCAATCTCCTTTACATCACAGAGGTTTAACGGCAGCAACACTTGCCAGTCCCAACAGGGTCATCAGCAACGAACCAATAACATGAGCTGTGATGGCCACGCCCGCCCATACCATTCGCCCTTGCTGGATCAGGGTGGTGACTTCTGCCGAAAACGTCGAGAACGTCGTCAATCCACCCAAGAAGCCGGTGATGACCAGCAGACGCCATTCCGGTGACAACCCCGTATGCTGGCTAAAGTACGCGAGCGACACACCCATCAAATAGCCTCCCAGCATGTTCGCCAGCCACGTACCCGGCGGAACCGTTGGAAATAGCGCATTGAAGGCAGCACCCAATCCCCAACGCAGGACGGCTCCCATCGAAGCGCCGATGGAGATCGCCAGCAAGGCGCGAATCATGATGTCGTCCCCTTCCCGGTCATAACGCCAGTTCGCAGCGAAACAAAACCGCTTGTACGTGTCGTAGCTCGTCAGCGTGCTCATGAAGGAACTTCCGCAGCCTATCCTCGCCATCGATCAATTCGATACAAAGCGGGTGATGGGCAGGAGTAGCCTCAATGTGATGGTGGCTGAGTTTCTTGCCCGGCAAGTAGCCAGCGTGCACGCTATGCAGCAACGCCTGATGAATGCCGGAACGCCGAGCCGCACTCAGTAAGTGATGGCTCAACGCGGGTGCGGACAGGCGATGCCAAAAACGGGTAGGTTTGGCACGCGCCGATTGGGGAAAATACAAGCGCAAGGCAGTCATGTTGTGCATGGTGGGCCTCAAATTTCCGTGGTTTCTGGTTTGGCTTGCTGTGACTGCGCCTGACGGTACGCGTGCAGCTCTCCGAGCTTGATACCTTCCGGGGCGTGGCGATGCTTCGCATGCCCGACGCGCTGGGAGCGGTAGATGCCTGTGTGGCCAGAGAATAGGTAGCTCACGACACAGGCCACGCCCGCGTAGACGCCAATCTCGGCCCCAAACAATTCCATCGCCATCAAGGTTGATGCAATAGGTGTGTTGGCAGCACCTGCGAACACGGCAACAAAGCCAATCCCCGCCAGCAGTGGGAACGGAACATTCATCAACGGAGCAAGAGCATTGCCCAAGGTAGCTCCAATGTAGAACAGCGGTGTGACCTCCCCGCCTTTGAAACCCGTACCAAGTGATGCAATGGTGAAGGCCATCTTCCCCGCAAAGTCATAAGGGGCCAGCGGCTGTTGGAAGGCATCGACGATGGTTGAAATACCCAGACCGATATAGCGGTCTGCCCCCAAAAACCATGCCGCACTCGCCACCAAAACACCGCCCAGAAAAGGACGAAACGGGGCGTAACTCACGCGCCTCTTCATCCAAGCACTGATGGCATGCGTCGCGTCGGCAAATACTTTCCCTGTTAGCCCGAAAATTGCCCCTGCGATCACCATGACCACCAAGAGCCATGTGGAGATGGCTGGAATGAAAGGAATGACGTAGTGGGTATGGTGGACGCCCCAGAGCAGCCCAACCTGATCGGCGACGATGGCCGCCACCATGCAAGGAAGAATGGCGTCGTAGCGCAAACGCCCGATGGCGAGGACTTCCAACCCGAAGATGGCCCCTGCCAACGGTGTACCGAATACCGAAGCGAAACCGGCGCTGATCCCGGCCATCAGGATGATGCGGCGATCTTCGTGTTTGAGCTTGAACAGGTGTGTGAACTGGTCTGCCAGCGCTCCCCCCATCTGCACGGCAGTTCCCTCGCGGCCGACCGATGCGCCAAACAGGTGGGAGACAACGGTTCCCCCAAGCACCAGCGGGGCCATGCGCAGCGGGATGATCTTTTTGGGGTCGTGTATCTCGTCGATCAGCAGGTTGTTACCTGCCTCGACATGCTGGCCAAAGCGCAGATAAAGCCAGCCAACGGCAAAGCCAGCAATGGGCAACAGCCAAAGCAACCAGCGGTGACTAACCCGAGTCTCGGTAGCCCATTCGAGGGCAAAAAGAAAAAAAGCAGAGGCAGAGCCAGCGAGTACAGCTACTGCGCTGGCGAGCAAAAGCCACTTGCCCATATAAGGCAGCAGGTCTATTTGCTCAGGACGTTTGGAAGGTTTCATGCATGTCCAATTGTTTGTGTTGTGGGCACAAACCCGGACATACGGCAGGCTGATCGAATGCGCACCTACACCTCCCCAGTCCGGGAATTCGTGTAGGCATCATCAGCCCCAAGGGCGGTTCAAGGAGGAATGCCATCTCCTTTTCATCGATTTTACCAAAAGCTCATCCAACAAACCATTGTTTACTGGACGGTCATAAAAACATCATTTTGTTATTTCAACTATTGTTGTATTATTCAAGTATGGAAAAACACACAGCCACCACGATCTTTGAATCGCTGTCATCCGGCCTGCGGCTGGATGTGTACCGGCTTCTCGTGCGCAAGGGCACAGAAGGCATGGTTGCGGGCGAGATCGCTTCAACCCTCGATGTACCGCCGACCAACCTGTCGTTCCACCTCAAGGCACTGACACAGGCCGGGATGCTCACCGTCGAGGCGGAAGGGCGCTTCCAGCGTTACCGGGCCAACCTCCCGCTGATGCTGGACCTGATCGCCTACCTGACCGAAGAGTGCTGCTCAGGGCACCCCGAACAGTGTGCAGACATGCGCGCTGCATCCAAGTGTTCCGACGCTGTGCTGCCGCCCCTTTCTTCAACTCAAGAGGCCCTTAAAAAATGAACATCCTGTTTCTGTGCACCGGCAACTCGTGCCGCTCGATCCTCGCTGAAGCCACCTTCAACCACCTTGCCCCGGCAGGGTGGAAAGCCATGAGCGCAGGCAGTCAGCCCACTGGCCAAGTCCATCCTCGCTCGCTGGCACTGCTGGCACGCGAAGGCATCTCGACCGAGGGCTACCACAGCAAGTCGTGGGACAACCTGCCCACTACGCCCGACATCGTAATCACGGTCTGCTCCAGCGCTGCTGGAGAGACCTGCCCGGCCTATTTGGGGCCAGTTCTGCGCACCCACTGGGGTGTCGAAGACCCCGCCCATGCCACAGGCACCGATGAGGAAATCGACGCGGCCTTCGTGACTGCCTACCGCATTCTTCGAGCACGCATCGAGGCCTTCCTCGCGTTGCCGCTAGCCGACTTGCAGCAAGACAAACCCAAGCTCAAGGCAGAGTTTGATCGCATCGGCACATTGCTGGCCTGAAACCGAGAGAGGGGCAAGCTACCGATGCAAAAGCAATATCACGAGCTGATCGCGGGCCACATCTACTTCGGCGGAGCCAACGACATTCAACAAATCGCCGAGGAGGAACACATCGACGTGGTGGTGGACTTGCGCGAAGAGTCCACGGGTTGCGCGGCGTCGAGCCCCGCCCTGATCTGGCAGCAAATCCCGCTCGGCGACAACGCCGACCAGCCACAAGCGCCACTGTTCAAAGACGCCATCCAAGCGGTCGTGTCGGCCTACCGCGATGGCAAAAAAGTGGCCTTCCACTGCGGCGGTGGGAAGGGCCGAACGGGCACCGTGGCTGCTGGCGTCCTGCTAGAGCTTGGCTTGTGCAGCACCTTTGCAGAGGCCGAGGCCCATGCCAAGGCGATTCGCCCCGTCGTCAACATCAAGCCTGATCAGCGCGAAGCGCTGCTTCAGTTGTATCCCAATGCCTGAACTTGGAGGACCCCATCATGGCAACCATTCAGATTTTTGACCCTGCTCTGTGTTGCAGCACTGGTGTGTGCGGCGTTGAAGTTGACCAAGCGCTGGTGAGCTTCGCGGCCGATGTGGACTGGGCCAAACAAAATGGCGCACAGGTCGAACGATTCAATCTGGCGCAACAGCCGCTCGCCTTCGCCGAGAACGCGACTGTCAAGGCATTCTTGGAGCGCTCTGGACAAGAAGCTCTGCCCCTGATTCTGGTGGACGGCGACGTCGCCTTGGCTGGCCGCTACCCCAACCGCGCCGAGCTGGCTCGCTGGGCAGGCATCGCCACTGCAGGCGGTACACAACCGCAAGGTGGTTGCTGCTCCGGCAGCCGCTGCTGCTGAGCGGAGGAATTGTCCATGCACTTCCTCAATCAGCCTCCGCGCTACCTTTTTTTCACGGGCAAGGGTGGGGTCGGCAAGACCTCCATCGCCTGTGCTACGGCGGTACAACTCGCATCAGAGGGCAAGCGCGTCCTGCTTGTCAGCACCGACCCTGCATCGAACGTGGGGCAAGTGTTTGGGGAAAGCATCGGCAACCACATCACGGAGATCCCCGCCGTACCCAACCTCTGGGCACTCGAAATTGATCCGCAGGCAGCAGCGCAAGCCTATCGGGATCGCATCGTCGGCCCCGTGCGGGGCGTCCTACCTGAGACCGTTGTCAAAGGGATCGAGGAACAACTTTCCGGCGCCTGCACCACCGAGATCGCAGCATTTGATGAGTTCACTGCACTGCTGATCGACTCGACGTTGACCGCGGATTTTGAGCACATCATCTTTGACACGGCCCCCACGGGCCACACGATCCGCCTGCTCCAACTGCCCGGTGCGTGGAGCGGCTTCCTCGAAGAAGGCAAAGGTGATGCGTCCTGCCTCGGGCCTCTGGCCGGGCTGGAAAAGCAGCGTACCCAGTACAAGACCGCCGTTGACGCCTTGGCCGATCCGCAGCGCACCCGCTTGGTTCTGGTCGCCCGCGCGCAGCGCGCCACCCTTCGAGAAGTGGCACGCACGCACGAAGAGCTGGCTGCCATCGGTCTGTCTCAGCAGTACCTCGTTGTCAATGGCGTGCTTCCCGCCAGCGAAGCCGCGCACGATGAGCTGGCCGCAGCGATCCATCAACGCGAGCAAGCGGCTCTTGCGGCCATGCCGGACGTGCTCCAGGCGCTGCCTCGGGATCAGATTGACCTGAAACCGTTCAACCTGGTCGGACTCGACGCCTTGCGTCACTTGCTGGTGGCCACCAACAGCGGGAGCCCCACAAGCTCCATCGAACTGCCTGCCCAGCTCGACGCACCCAGCTTGTCCTCCTTGGTTGATGACATTGCTGTAGATGGACATGGCTTGGTCATGGTCATGGGCAAGGGCGGCGTCGGAAAAACCACCTTGGCGGCAGCCGTCGCCGTGGAGCTGGCTCACCGAGGATTGCCCGTCCATCTGACGACCTCCGATCCGGCCGCCCATCTGTCGGAGACCTTGGAAGGCTCGCTGCCTAACCTGACCGTCAGCCGTATTGATCCTCACGCGGAAACGGAACGCTATCGCCAGCACGTACTGGATACCAAGGGTGCCCAGCTCGATGCGCAAGGGCGCGCCCTGCTGGAAGAGGACTTGCGTTCCCCTTGCACTGAGGAAATCGCGGTCTTTCAAGCCTTCTCTCGCATCATTCGAGAGGCTGGCAAGAAGTTCGTTGTCATGGATACCGCGCCCACCGGGCACACGCTGCTGCTGCTGGATGCCACTGGTGCATATCACCGCGAAGTGACCCGGCAGATGGGCAACACGGGCCTGCACTACACGACGCCGATGATGCAGTTGCAAGACCCGAAACAGACCAAGGTGCTCATCGCCACGCTGGCCGAAACCACCCCTGTCTTGGAAGCTGCAAACCTGCAATCCGACCTGCGCCGAGCGGGCATCGAACCGTGGGCATGGATCGTCAACAACAGCGTCGCAGCCGCTCGCCCCAACTCTTTACTGCTGCGCCAACGCGCCTTCAACGAACTGAGGGAAATCGACTCGGTAGCCACACACCATGCCAAGCGCTTTGCCGTTGTCCCCCTCTTGAAGAACGAGCCGGTTGGCGTGGATCGACTGCGCGACTTGGCACACCCCATCACCGAGGAAGCCTGACATGGACAACAAAATCTACAACGTGCTGTTCATCTGCACCGGAAACTCTGCCCGCAGCATCATGGCGGAAGTCATCATGAACCACCTTGGGCGAGAGCGCTTCAAGGCGTACAGCGCGGGAAGCCATCCTCGCGGTGAGGTTCATCCGATGACCCTGGAAGTACTGTCCAAGCAGTGCTACGACTTGGGCGGTCTGCGCAGCAAGAGCTGGACGGAGTTTGCCGAGCCGGATGCGCCGCAGATGGATTTCATCATGACCGTGTGCGATCAGGCGGCAGGCGAGGCCTGCCCGGCGTGGCCCGGCCAACCGATCACGGCGCACTGGGGCTTTGCTGATCCCACCAAGCTCGAAGGCGACCGGGAAAAGCAGCTCCGTGCGTTCTCCAACCTGCAGTTCCAGATCGCCAATCGAATCCGGCTTTTCATGAGCCTGCCTATCGAAAAAATCGACCGCATATCGCTGCAAACCAAGCTCCGCGAGCTGGGGCAGCAGCGTGACGCATAAACAGGAGATCACCGCTTTGTCCGCACAATGTGAAGCCACACTGAAAAAGTCGGCAGGTCTGCCGATGAGCGTCTTTGAGCGCTATCTGACCGTCTGGGTCTTCCTCTGCATCGTCATTGGCATTGCCCTCGGCCAATTTTTCCCCGCAGCCTTTCAATCTATCGGCCGCATGGAGATCGCGCAGGTGAATCTCCCGGTGGGCCTGCTGATCTGGGTGATGATCATCCCGATGCTGGTGAAGGTGGACTTCGGCGCGCTTCACGAAGTGCGCCAACACGTCCGGGGGATCGGGGTCACGCTGTTCGTCAACTGGCTGGTCAAGCCGTTCTCGATGGCATTCCTCGGATGGTTCTTCATTCGCAACCTGTTTGCGCCCATGCTCCCCGCTGACCAGCTCGACAGCTACATCGCTGGTCTGATCTTACTTGCCGCTGCACCATGCACGGCAATGGTGTTCGTGTGGAGCAGGCTGACCAATGGCGATCCACTGTTCACGTTGTCGCAAGTCGCTCTGAACGACAGCATCATGGTGATAGCCTTTGCGCCGCTGGTTGGCCTCCTGCTGGGCATCTCGGCCATCACAGTGCCTTGGGACACGTTGATTACATCCGTCGTGCTGTACATCGTAATTCCCGTCATCTTGGCCCAGCTCTTGCGCAAGCAGCTTTTGGCCAAAGGCCCGGATGCCTTCGAGGCGACGATGGCGAAAATCGGCCCGTGGTCGATCACGGCCCTGTTGGCGACCCTCGTCTTGCTTTTCGCTTTTCAGGGCGAGGCCATCCTGAAACAGCCGTTGATCATCGCACTGCTGGCTGTGCCAATTTTGATTCAAGTGTTCTTCAATTCGGCCTTGGCCTACTGGCTAAACCGCTTGGTCGGCGAGAAACACAACGTCGCTTGCCCTTCGGCCTTGATTGGCGCATCCAACTTCTTCGAGCTGGCCGTCGCGGCAGCGATCAGCCTGTTTGGCTTTCATTCCGGGGCGGCGCTAGCCACCGTGGTCGGCGTGCTGATTGAGGTGCCGGTGATGCTGCTGGTCGTGCGCGTGGTGAATGCCTCCAAACCCTGGTACGAGGCCCGATAAAGATGGCAGAAAGCAACGCTTTTGAGTGCGTCTTGCGTGCCTGGGAAATGCACGAACGAGCGTTGCTTGCCTTCTTGATTCTTCGCGCCCCAAACCGCCATGCCGCCGAAGACCTGCGGCAAGAGGTTTTCCTCAAAGCCATGCGTCAAGGCAAAGACTTCTGTTCACTGGAGAACCCGAAGGCGTGGTTGTTCCAAGTGGCGCGCAATGCCCTGATCGATGCAGCCCGCCTGGCAAAGCCCCATACAGAACTGTCGGATGAATTGGCCGAAACGTTGGCCGCTGCCCCTGCTTCAGAGCGGGTGCCAGTCGATGAACTGGATGCGTGTGTGGAACGGAACCTTCCTGCGCTCGAAGCCGAAGACCGACACATTATCGAAGCCTGTGACCTTCAAGGGCAGACCGTGCGGGCTTATGCAGAAGCCAACCAGCTCACCCTGGCCGCCGCAAAGTCCCGCCTGCTGCGCGCCAGAAAGCGGCTCCGGGATACCCTGGTGATGAACTGCCAGATCAGATTCGACGACACCGGGCAGGTGTGCTGCCACACGCCTCGCCCGCCTGCCTGAATCCTTATATCGATTCATTCGTCTTCTTTGTAGATCCTTCAGCACAGGCCGACGCCTCGCTGAAGAACGCAACGGAGAAGACCAATGACTGCCCTCGCCATGCGCTGGACTCAGCGCAACCCAACCTTGTTCCTGATTGTAGCTGCCCTGCTGTGGTGGGGCCTGTACCAATCGCTGATACCCGCCTCTGAAGCGCTGGTGGCTGCATTGCCGGTCGCGCGCGACAGCCATTTGGGCGGTGCGCTGCAATTTTTCTTCTACGACACCCCCAAGGTCTTGCTGTTGCTGACCGGCGTGGTGTTCGTCATGGGCATGGTCAACAGCCACTTCACGCCCGAGCGCACGCGCGCGCTGTTGGCAGGACGCACCGAAGGCGTGGCCAACGTGATGGCCGCCACGCTGGGTATCGTCACCCCTTTTTGCTCCTGCTCGGCCGTGCCGCTGTTCATCGGCTTCGTGCAGGCGGGTGTGCCACTGGGCGTCACCTTCTCGTTCCTGATCTCCGCACCCATGGTCAATGAGGTGGCTTTGGCACTGTTGTTCGGGATGTTTGGCTGGAAGATCGCCGCGCTGTACCTGGGCCTGGGCCTGTCGGTCGCCATCGTGGCGGGCTGGATCATCGGCCGTCTGAAGATGGAGGCGCACCTGGAAGACTGGGTGCGCGACATGCCAAAGATGTCGGCAGGATTTGAAGCCGCTGAGATGACCTTGGCTGACCGGGTGCAGGCAGGTTTCGCTTCGGTGCACGAGATTGTGGGCAAGGTCTGGCCTTACATCCTGGCCGGTATCGCCATCGGCGCCGGTATCCACGGCTGGGTGCCCGAGGACTTTATGGCCAGCTTCATGGGCAAGGACGCCTGGTGGTCGGTGCCGCTGGCGGTGCTGATCGGCGTGCCCATGTATACCAATGCAGCGGGCGTTATCCCCATCGTGCAAGCTCTGCTGGCAAAGGGCGCAGCGCTGGGCACCGTACTGGCTTTCATGATGAGCGTGATCGCACTGTCGCTGCCTGAAATGGTGATCCTGCGCAAGGTGCTCAAAGTCCGCCTGATTGCCACCTTTATCGGCGTCGTTGCAACCGGCATTCTGATCGTGGGCTTTGTTTTCAACTGGGTTTTGTGAGGAGATAGAGATGAAAGAGATCAAGGTTCTTGGCACGGGCTGCGCCAACTGTAAAAGCACCATCGCGCTGATCGACCAGGTGGCGAAAGCCAAGGGTGTCGCAGTCAAGCTGGAGAAGGTGGAAGAGCTGCGCGACATCATGGGTTACGGCGTCATGTCCACACCGGGCGTGGTGATCGATGGCAAGGTCGTGCATGCGGGTGGCGTGCCCAGCCGCGACAAGATCGAACAGTGGCTGACGGCCTGAAGGAGCGAGTGATGAACGACCACACCACGCTGGAAGAAGCCAAGCAAGTTTGCCCGACGACAACGCGACGTTTGGTGAGCGAGGGCGCTTTGCTGCTCGATGTGCGCGAACGCAACGAAGTAGCAAGTCTCGCCTTCGATGTGCCCGCCATCGTGAACATTCCGCTGTTCGAATTGGAGCAGCGCTGGAGCGAACTACCCAAGGACCGCGAGATCGTGCTGGTCTGCGAGAGTGGCGAGCGCAGCCTCAAGGCCACTTATTACCTGCAGTTCCAGGGATTCACTCGCGTAAGCAACATGGAGGGCGGTCTGCTCAAGTGGATGCTCAAAGGGTTCCCGGTCATTGGCAAGCGCCACGAGGCACCTGCCGCTGCGGCCACGTCTTCGTGCTGTGGTGGCCCCGCGCCGGTGGCATCGTCAACAGGCTGCTGCACCCCATCTTCGACGAAGGAGTAGCGGCATGAGCGACACTCCGGCCAAGATGCGATTTCATGTCGAAGCGCGCCGCATCGATGCCCACGGCAGCGAGGCCACATGCAAATTGGCGCGCATCACGCTCGACACCGACCTGGCAGGCAATCCTCAGGCCTTCAACCCGGCCGAGCTGCTGCTGGCAGCGTTATCGGCCTGCATGATCAAGGGCATTGAGCGTGTGGTGCCCATCCTCAAGTTCGAGCTGCGCGGTGTGCAGGTGATTGTGGAGGGTGTGCGCCAGGACGTGCCGCCCAAGATGGAAATCATCCGCTACGAAATCATCGTGGACACCGATGAGATTGACCGCCGAATTGAACTGCTGCACGACAATGTAAAAAAGTACGGTACCGTGTTCAACACGGTGGCACCGGGCACCGATCTCTCAGGTGTCATGCGCCGGGCGTAAGGAGTTCAACATGGAGTTTGCCATTCACCACTTTCATGAGCTGTTTGCCCAGTTGGGTCTGCCGAACCATCAGAACGAGATTGAACAGTTCCTTGCCGCACATCGGACACTCGGGCCGGACATCGCCTTGCCCGATGCGCCATTTTGGACCCCTGCTCAATCGAGCTTTCTTCGTGAAGCCCTGCAGCAGGATTCCGATTGGGCGGAACTGGTTGATCAACTCAATCAGGCGCTTCGCGTCCCACAGGGGCGCGCCTGAATGAGCCACGACCACAATCATGCGCCCGCTGGCTTTAGTAAGGCGTTTGCCATCGGCATTGCGCTGAACCTGGTCTTTGTTGGCGTTGAAGCCTTTTATGGCTGGACGGTCAATTCCTTGGCCTTATTGGCCGATGCCGGTCACAACCTGAGCGATGTGGCCGGTTTGGTGCTCGCATGGGGTGGCGTGCTGGCGGGCAGGCTGCAGCCTAACCCGCGTCACACCTACGGCTGGAAGAAGGGCAGCATCCTCGCTGCCTTTGCCAATGCCTTGCTCTTGCTTGTGGCGATGGGTGCGCTCGGCTGGGAAGCGATGGGACGCCTGACGTCACCGGACGTGTCGACTGGCCACGAAGGCGCGACGGTCATGGCGGTGGCTGGCGTGGGCATTCTCATCAATTCTGCGACAGCACTGCTGTTCATGCGCGGTCGCGATACCGACCTGAACATCCGGGGGGCTTTCCTGCACATGGCGGCGGATGCCTTGGTATCTGCCGGCGTGGTGGTGGCTGGCGCGCTCACCTTGTGGATGGGATGGCACTGGCTGGACCCTGTAGTCAGTCTGCTGATCGCAGCCGTCATCGTCTGGGGCACTTGGAGTCTGTTCAAGCAGTCTTTACACCTTCTCTTTGATGGTGTTCCAGACGACATCGACCCGCAGGCGGTGCATGATTATCTGGCCGAGCTGGACGGTGTGCAGGCAGTGCATGATCTGCACATTTGGGCGCTTGACACAACCCAAACAGCGATGACTGCGCACTTGGTGATGCCGACTTGGCGGCAAGACGATTTGTTTTTGAAAGGCATCGCTGATTCGTTGCACGAGCGCTTTGAGATCACGCATTCCACGATACAAATCGTTCGGGAACCTTTCACGACACCTTGTCGCAGCTGGGGCACCAAAAAATGACACAGACTTCTCGCCTTGCTGCGCCGCCGCAAAACAGATAAAATCGCCCCTCCCCAAAGAACCAGCAAGCACCTTCGGAGTTCCTACCCGTGTAAGCCTCTTTCTCGCTGCGAGCCAGCTTCAACCACATACCACGCTCGCACGAGGCTGCACGTCCGATTCACTGCGTCTTGCTGGCCCCGGATCACTCGGGGTTCGTTCTCTATTCCGCTGGCCGGGAAGACGCATTTGCGTTCGCCCCAACCGCCACCACTGGCTGGCAACCACAACGGAATAGAAGAATGATGAAATCCTTACGCCAGGACTGGCTTTCCAATGTCCGAAACGACTTACTAGCGGGCATCGTCGTCGCGCTGGCGCTCATCCCCGAGGCGATTGCCTTTTCGATCATTGCGGGTGTCGATCCCAAGGTCGGCCTGTACGCCTCCTTCAGCATCGCCACGATCATCGCCTTCGCAGGCGGTCGCCCCGGCATGATCTCTGCGGCAACAGGCGCAATGGCCTTGGTCATGGTCACGCTGGTCAAAGATCATGGCCTGCAATACCTGCTGGCCGCCACCGTGCTGACCGGCGTGCTTCAGATCATTGCGGGCTGGCTCAAGCTCGGTGCCTTGATGCGCTTCGTCTCGCGCTCGGTCATCACCGGCTTCGTCAATGCGCTGGCCATCCTGATCTTCATGGCGCAGTTGCCCGAGTTGACCAATGTGACGTGGCACGTCTATGCCATGACGGCGGCAGGCCTCGGCATCATCTACGGCTTCCCCTACATCACCAAGGCCGTGCCGTCGCCGCTGGTCGCCATCATCGTGCTGACCGGCGTCGCGATCTTCCTCGGCCTCGACATTCGCACCGTGGGCGACATGGGCAAGCTGCCAGACAGTCTGCCGGTTTTCCTGCTGCCTGATGTGCCGCTGAATCTCGAAACACTCAAGATCATCTTCCCGGTATCGGCCACCTTGGCAGTCGTCGGCCTGCTGGAATCCATGATGACGGCTTCCATCGTTGATGACCTGACCGACTCCAACAGCAACAAGAACCGCGAATGCGTGGGACAAGGGGTAGCAAACATCGCAACCGGCTTCCTTGGCGGCATGGCAGGCTGCGCCATGATCGGCCAATCGGTCATTAACGTGAAGTCCGGTGGCCGTGGCCGTCTCTCCACGCTGGCCGCTGGCGTGTTCCTGTTGCTGATGGTGGTGTTCATCGGCGACTGGGTGGCCCGCATTCCGATGGCTGCCCTGGTCGCGGTGATGATCATGGTGTCCATCGGCACCTTCAACTGGGCCTCCATCCGCAACCTGCACGAGCACCCCAAAAGCTCCAGCGTGGTGATGCTGGCCACCGTGGTGGTGACGGTCGGCACCCACGACTTGGCCAAGGGCGTGCTGGTTGGTGTGCTGCTGTCAGGCTTCTTCTTCGCACACAAGGTGGGCCAGATTCTGCGCGTCGCCTCACGCACCGAGGACGAAGGCCGCGTGCGCACCTACACCATCACCGGCCAAGTGTTCTTCGCTTCGGCAGATCGCTTCATCAATGCCTTCGACTACAAGGAAGTCATTGAGAAAGTGCGCATTGACGTGAGCCGCGCCCACTTCTGGGACATCACCGCCGTCAGCGCACTGGACAAAGTCGTCATCAAGTTCCGCCGTGAAGCCACCGAGGTCGAAGTCATCGGCCTGAACGAAGCCAGCGCCACGATGGTGGACAAGTTCGCCGTACATGACAAAGACGGTGCCGACGACATTCTGATGGGCCACTGAGAGGAAACAGGATCATGAAGAACGAAAACAAAGTGCTGGCCTGCGTGGATCAGTCCCACTTCGCCGATTACGTGGCCGACTACGCCGCATGGGCCGCTCGGCGCATGGACGCGCCGCTGGAGCTCCTGCACGTCATTGACCGCCATCCCGAGTTGGGATCGGGCGAGGATCACAGCGGGGCCATCGGCATCGACGCTCAAGAAAACCTGCTGACCAAGCTATCCGCCGAGGACGAGGCCCGCACCAAGGATGCCCGCGAGCGGGGTCGCATCTTCCTCAACCGACTGCGTGAGCGGGCCACCGCATCCGGGGTCGAACGGGTCGATGTTCGCCAGCGGCACGGAGAACTGGAGGAAACGCTTGCAGAACAAGCAGAGCGCGTGCGCTTGCTGGTCTTGGGTCGCCGTGGAGAAGCCGCCGAAACGACCCAACGCGACCTCGGCCGGAGCGTCGAGCGCGTCGTGCGCGCCCTGCATAAGCCGATCCTGACCGTGACAGATGGCTTCAAGGAGCCGCAGCGCGTGATGATCGCCTTCGATGGTGGAACTGTCACCCGCCGAGGTGTCGAGATGGTCGCCAGCAGCCCGCTGTTCTGTGGCCTGCCGATCACGCTGCTGATGTCGGGAAAGGAAAGTCAGGATGCCCCCAAGCAGCTTGATTGGGCCAAGACCACATTGGAAGCGGCTGGCTTCGAGGTGAGCGCCTCGCTGATCCCCGGAGATGCGGAAAGCGTCATCGCCAAGACGGTGAAGGATCAGTCTATCGACATGCTGATCATGGGTGCATTCGGACACTCACCGCTGCGCAGCCTGCTGTTTGGCAGCAAGACCACAGACCTGTTGCGCTCATCGACCATTCCCACGCTCTTGCTACGGTAGCGAAAGAGTTGCCTCAATGAGCATGGAGCAGTTCGTTGAGGCAATCCATTCGACCCAGCCGTGAAGCTTATTTGATCGTCACTCGGGTGTTTACCTGTGCCTAGCACACAAGGCTGCAGAAGTTATTGACTTATCCCCGGTGAGTTGTCGCGCTCGATCTTCTGCGCCTTGGCCTGCTCCTGCTGCCGCTGCGGCTCGCGGCCTTCCAGCTTCTCCCACTGCTGGCGGTACTTGCCAAGCTCGGCGGCTTGGTGGTCGCCTGCGGCGCTGTAGGCATAACGGGCGGTGCGCTGCGCGTAGTCGTTCCAGTCGCGGCCTTCGTCCTTCTGCCGGGTGGCCGGGGCGCACTGGCAGATAGCGCCCTCGATGGCAGCCTGATCGTGGCCGGTGACGCGCATCCGCACGGCAATCATGGAATCCACGCGGGACAAGTCCACTTCGCCGCCCCGCTGCCGCTTGAGCACGTCGCGGTAATGCCGCTGATAGGCGTCGATCGCGCTGCCGCTGGCCGCTGCAAGCTCCAAGGCGGGCTTGGCCTTGGCTAGCGTCGGCTGCTGCGCCTGCGCCTTCAAGGCGGCTTGCCGCTGATACTCGGCGTCGATCTGGCTGGACAGGGCCAGCGCCTTGACGCACTCGCGGCGCTCGGCCTTGAGCAAGCGCACTTCGGGATAGCTGCCGTCCTCGCGCTGGTGCTTGGGCTTGCGGTTTTCATAGCCCGGTGCGCGGTGCGGGTGAATGGCTCCCGATAGCTTGGGGTCGCCGTATTCGCGGTTCAGGGCATCGCTTAGGCGGTTGCCCACGTCCTTATCGTGAGGCGTCCCCAGTTTCGGCACGGTGATGATGGCCTGATAGTTGCCGGGGCTGGATTCCAGCACGGCGGCGGGCAGGTAGCGGTCCTTGATAAGCCGTTCCAGCTTCTCCCGGTTCATGTCGTCGATCAGGATGTGATGCTTCGTGTCCGATAGCGGCGTGTAGTAGAGGTTTTCGCCCCGGCGCTGTAAGCGCTGCATCTCCGGCGTGCGCTGCGCGATCTCCTGCGGCGTGAAGCCCCGCGTGATGCCGTCCTTCTTGTCTAGGATGAAGGTTTGCTTGGTGCCATCCTCGCGCATCTTGATGCTTGTCACCCGGTAACGCTCCGCGCCTACCGCTTCCGCATACCGCTCAAACTGCTTTAGCTGCTCCGATTTCATCGCCTGCGCCCTCTCCTGCTGTATCCGCTGCCGCTCCTGCTGGATGCTCTCCTGTAGCTCCGGGTTCGTGATCTTGAAGCCGTGTTCGGCTGCTAACTTCACGCACATGGCCTTGTATTCATCGTTCCCTGTCACGGTGAAGTTGCCCCACTTCTGCGCCGATAGTTGCAAGGCGGCAAGGGTGCTGTCCCGGTTGCGCCAGTCGTGAATGTCGATGCTCTTGCCCTTGTCCACGAAAGACACACCCCGCCCCGCCCCGCCTTCGTCGCGGCGGCTGTAATGCACCTGCTGGCCCACGATCTCCGGGGCATAGGCGCGGATGTCTCGCGGCGTCGGTGGCTCGCTGCGGTCGCCCTCGATGCGCTGCGGCTCGCTGGCCCGGTGCCGCCACTGCTCGGCAAGCTCCGGGCTGCGCTGCATCCGCTGCCACTGCTCCAGGTCGGGATAAGGGCGAAACTGCTGCCGGTGCTGCTCGCGCTCTTTCTGGTGCTTCTCCTTCAAGGCCGCCTTCTCTGCCGCCTGCTCGGCGGCAATCACGCTGCGCATGGCGTTGAGCACTTCGCCTTTGCCCTTCCAGTTGCCGCGCATGAGTTCATCGCGGCGGGCCTGCTGCTGCTCCTGCAATGCTTTGCGCTCCTGCTCGTGCCGCTTGTCCATCGCCAGCTTGGCAGCGTTCTTCTCGGCGTAGTGCGCTTTGCGCCCGGTGATGTAGTCCTTCCATCCCGGCACGTCTGGCTTGATCGGCTCCGGCTCCCGCTGTGCTACCTGCTGCCGTTGTGGTGCAGGCTGGTATTCACCTAGCCGCTTCTGCATCTTGGCAAGGCTGGCGTTGCGGTCTACGTCGCTCGCCTTCACGCCAACATCCCCGACAAACACGGTCGCCCCGCTGCCGGTTTTCTCGTAGCGCATCCCCTTGGCTGCTAACTCGCGGTGCAACTGCTCCCACGTCTGCGCCTGCTTGATGATGGCTGCGCCGTCCTCGATGGCGATACGGTGGGCTGACTTCTCCCCGGTGCGGTTCTCCATGTCCCGCTTCTTCTGGTCGGGCTGGCGTGGCTTGTCCGGGTCGTAGGGCGCTCGGCCTAGCTCCCCGTTCTCCAACACCTGATAGCGCCCGTTCTGCTCACGCTGCCAGCCTTGGGCGTGCTCAATCTTGGCGATGGCGCGATGGGCTAGCTCAATGTCAAAACCACGGTTGATTTCAACGATCTTGAGCGTTTCAGGATGCACCCGGTTGATGGCAATGTGCAGGTGGATATTGTCCGTGTCCTTGTGCAAACCGTAGATGGCTTGGTGGTCTTTCCACCCCAGTTCCTCCATGAAGATGCTTACCGCTTCCTCGACCTGCTCCGGGCTGGGCTGCTCGCCTTCACGCCAACTCATAATGTAATGGTTCACAGGGTTCTTGCTGCGCACGGATTCAGCGGCAAGCGCGACCATCTCCTCCCGCTGCGCGGCGTGGCTGTCGCAGAGGAAGCCGCGCCCATTGGCATACAGTACTTTCTCATCCGGGTTCTGGTTGTGCGGCTCGCGGATGTAGTCGGCCAAGTCGCGGATGCTCGCAGCCTTGTTCTTGACCTTGGAGCTTGGAACCTTCTTAACGATCAT
>NZ_CP101744.1:0-265777 GCF_024496285.1 Comamonas sp. C11 | reverse complement strand
GGGCACCTATTGACGGTCTGTTGAGGTATCCAGACTCTAGGAGCGACGCCATTGCAACCTTCACTGCTGATTTGCCCAAACTGGACAAGTCCGCATTCCTGGTTGATGAAGTGCCAACAGTAGATTTTTGGCAGATCAACAAGGGGATGGTGATGATCCAGCTCACGGCCAACAATCTTCATGAATTGCTCACCGAATTGCGCACTATGGACTACCAGGTGCGTTCAAAGGTTGACTTCGGACAGCTGCCGACCTTTGGGGGTGAATGTCCCAAGTACACAGGCAAGGTGTGGAGCTGGGACGAGTCGCAGATCCTGATCGGGTCAGGCGTGGGCAGTGGTGATTTCGCTGGAGATCTGACAATCGTGTCCAGAGCAGAGTTTGAAGGGCATTGAACTATGCAGAGCACTTCAAATTCTCGCGGACGTACATTCCGTGCGCTTCGACTGGCGAGCACATCATTCGTGCGAGGCTTTCTTGCTTGGCAAGCGCGGCCTAAGACGTTTTGGAAGCAGCCAGCTATAGCTTGGCCACGGCGGCTGGACCATCTGGAGCTGGCCGAGTTGGTGTGCCACCGTGGTGGTGTTGTGAACTACAAAGCACTGATTGTGATGGAGGCCGTGATTGTGGAGTGCGCTCTTCGAGGCTCTGAAACCATGAGCGAACAAGACTGCGCGGCTGCGCTTTCAGACCAGATTCTGCACAGGGCGCTCAAGCGGCATGTGGGCCGGCAGGCTGTACGGTCGATACATTTCATGCTCCAGCGGGTGCGCTTTGATACTGAGTGTTGGTACTCATATTCCGGTGTGAGCTTTGAGCTGCAGAACCTCTCAAGGCGTGATCAGACCTGAGTGATTTCAACGCTTGCTATCTTTGCCCGCACTTGCGGGCTTTTTTGTGCCAAGTAACAGCGCCCCGTTTGATGCTGTCTGAGGAATTAAAACTGAACAGTGGTCTTCCGAATACATGGCTTTGGGCCAGCTGGATTCGGTCGGATACAGTGCGGAAATGCACGCATTTATCACCGACACATCATTTGACAGCCGCCTTCGATCAACCATTTCGGCAGCTTGGGCCGTCTTCGCTCGAAAGGTTGGCAGCACCCTTATACCCATCAACAAAGAAGCTTCAATGCAGCTTCAGTACGCCTTTGTGTTGAAGCAGCTCTTACCTATGGCACTCCAACACCCGGACGAACGAGCGGAGATAGAGCTGGAACCAGGCGTCAACATGGGCACAGGCTCAAACAATATCGATATCCTCGTCCACGGCGCGTCCGCAAGCGGTGAGACGAAGATTGCCATAGAGATGAAGTGCTATCGAAAGATAGCCGCATCGGGTCGCACGCGTGGTGCACACGACATATTCATGAAAGATGTCTATGAAGA
The DNA here is from genome assembly GCF_024496285.1 of Comamonas sp. C11. Taxonomy (NCBI): domain Bacteria; kingdom Pseudomonadati; phylum Pseudomonadota; class Betaproteobacteria; order Burkholderiales; family Comamonadaceae; genus Comamonas; species Comamonas sp. C11. The sequence goes on along the minus strand of NZ_CP101744.1, from coordinate 264,389 downwards.
TCTACATGTACTGGAGCAGTATGTAGCTCAAGGTGTTGCATCGCGCGGCGTCGCCCTAGTGATGAACGACCTGGAACGGTTTGTCAATCCAAAAGCCAAAGATGGTAAGTGCTGGACTTATGACACATCGCACGGGCACACTTTTCAGGGCGGGCATTTCACTGTGCCGGTTGGAGGGAAAGATGTAAACATCCAGCTCGCGCGGTCATACACCTTCAATTGGGAAAAGTTTGGTCAGTTCTGGTTCTGTGAACTGGAGGGCAGATGTCCGCAAGAGCTGCCCCGGCCTCACATGCCGAGCGTTGAAAGACGCTATCCCATACCTGGTATCGGTAACTATGGGGGGATTGCAGCTCCTGTTCAGGAAGCCAGTTAGGTCATAAGGTAGCGGAATGATGCCCGTTGGTGGCCAACACCCCATCCCCGCTACCCATTCATCTCCCCTGTGTATCCGGCATAACGCCTAAGCGGAAGTTGCCCAAACCGATTTTTCGAACTCGAAAGCAGGAGTGGGCGTAACGCCCCACTCACGTTTTGCAAGTCCGAGATCTTCTGGTCCCAGGAAGAGTGCAACATTCCAACCACTTCGATGTACGGTACTACGGTATGCAACACCATCCAGTGCACCGTCTACGAATTCATAGTCACGAAAGTACTCGGTGACGACTTGAGAGGGAAGATAGTCAATTTGTACTTTATCGCTTCGCGGTACGGGCTTCATGATGTCGTTCGTGAAGTCGTGCAAGAAGCTCAAAGTTTGGGCTAGTTCTGGCGGTTCATCAGAGAATATCCCAGGAATATCCGGCAAGGATCGCAGATCCAGTACTCGAATTGGGCGGGCCGAGCGCCATAGTCCCACTTTCCCTTTGTCTTCGCGTGTTTCCTTTAGTGCTGTTGTGGTGGAAGACGCGAGATAGAACATTGGAATCCCAGATGGGTTCAGGCGATTGCTCTGAAGCGCGAATTGGGGCGGAGGAGGTCCAAAATCGGTCGCTGTCACACGCTTGCGTTTGGGTATATCTGTTCTTGCACGCCAAAGGCGAATATCAACTGGTAGCTCTGTAATCAATTCGTGAAAATCAATTGAACGAGCAATTTTATTCAGCAGCGATGCTGGGGTGTAGGAGTCTCTATCATCGCTACCTGTAGCATGAAAGAAAAACCTCCGTTTGTGTTTCACTGTCGAGCAAAATGACTCCCAGCTGCTCCACAGGGCATCGTCAAGATCAAGTGTGGCAACGTCCTTATCAGTCCATGGTTCGTCAGTCATGGAACTCGCAATATCCGAGCGCAGGCTGCCTGTATAGTCTCTTGGAAAATCTAGGCCAATCTTGTCGAGCATGTCCCAAGAATCCCAATGTGGACCTAAGTAGCCACCTTCAGCTGAGCAATATGGAAGCTGGTCAACTGCTCTGCCATAGTAGCGCCTTAGGCGTTCCTCAATGTAATCCACAAGAACGTCAAAACCCACGGTAGGCGAGTCATATTTACGACATGCGTTGCATCCGCGAGGACCATTTTTCTCACGTATCCAGCTACGCAAGTCTTTGTCGGAAAAGCAAGATGAACAGACACGATTTAGACTCATATAACAGCAAGCTAAGTGAATGAAATATTAATAAATTGGTGGCTGTACGAACGAGGTCCCATTTTTAGATGGCTGCTCAAGCCAAACCATTTTTTTATTGTCGATACATGCAAATGCCCCATTGGGATTGATGAAAAGATCCAGGTGGATAAGCGCGTAGCGACATGATCCATCACGGAGTATTGTCTTGTTACCTCTGTCAAGTACCCACTCTACAGGAGCTAATTCACTTAGTTCTTTAAGAGCTAAATCAATTTTTTGTTCAGTATCTTCAATTGAATCTGAGCGAATTCTTTTGAGAAGAACTTTAAGGAAAGTTCGAGCATGACCACTGTAATCTTTACGCAACTGATCTAAAATATTATGATAATCAACCTTTTTGAAATAATCATAATTCTCTGGAAGGACCAATTTCGTGAATGCAACTGCATCTTTGATCGTTGTTGGAAACTTGTCTAACTGCACGGGCATAAGTTTGATGGGGTGAATTAGCTAATCAGGACCAAGCCGACGATAGCGAGCATAAAGCATGTAGCCCAAAAAACTGCTATATGTGCGGAGTTCGTTTTATTGATGGATTCATGTGTCTGGAATGTGCCTACGTGCCTTTCGAAAGCCTTGTGTTCAATTTCACCGCGAAGTTCACAGGAGCGTTGGCTGGCTTGCGAAATTGCACGAGTGGCATTAGAAGGCTTAACCTTGCTCGCAATCTTGGTAGGTGACAGGGTAAGGTTAGTCTTCTCAGAAGCACCATAGATTAGATTGTGTCGGCTCATGTAATCACCTGGTTAGCTGCACAAGGATTCATACTCTCTCAAAGCTTTTCTAAACTTCGTGAGTATCTTCGCACGAGTACGCAATTTTGCAAACGTCTTCTCGGCGTCAGCGACAACAGCTTGCACCCATGCCGGTTCACGCTGGAATGAAGACATGTCGTAGCAATCAGACTTTCCCTTTTTTATATGCTTCGAAAGAACTCGAATACTAGATTTTGATTTTTCTTTAGGTATTACGTTATTTCGATGCCAAGAGATTTCTAAAGAGCTATCTTTTATACGGACACGACAGCCCAAGTAAGTTTGCTGCTCCTTGGGCATTTCCTTTCGGGCAGTGAGCGAAGTTTGATGGAAGTTGGCCGCAATCACATCTGCTTCAAGAGCAAGAAGGAGCAGCTGCGCTTCAACACCTTCCGCAGTGCTGAGCATGAAGGTCTTGGCTGCGGCCTCAAAGTCGATGTCTACGCGATGCTCCCAGGGCTTCTCAAGCTCAGAACGGAGGTGTGCGATATGAGCGCTGGGCGGCAGTGAGTTGAAAGAGGGCATAGAGGTTGTTGGGAAAAAAATGTGTCCCTTCCCAAGATACTATCTTCTATGGGCTGGGAGAGTTATTTCCCATAGAAGAGGGCCGGTGCAAGAAATCTTCCCTGCTAAGGCCTTCTAGTAGATCACCGAGAAGGTCCTAGACTACGTGCCAGGTGCTGGTATGTTCAGCTTTTCACGAGCACTCAAAGAGTGGGAAAAATTATGTGCTCTCCATATTCTATGGGAAGCGAACAAGGATGGCTGTGATTGATTGGATGCGTTGAGTTGAACATCTATAGGCATCTGACCAAATCTAAGCGATCATTTGTGGGTAAGAACTACGTTGTTCCCTTCTTCTATGGGAAGCTCAGAAAAAATCCCTATCTACTCTCAGGGCTTTGAGTGTGCTTCAGGCGCGAAGAATTCGAGCCTCGAAGGAGCAGAGCAGAGATCCTGGTCGTTATCCTCTGGGCAAGTCTCGGACTTCAAAGCGACTTAGAGAAGAAAATTTTCCGTTGATAGTTCCATTTTATGCATCTGTAATGCTATGATGCCATGCGTTACAAGTCGTTTTGAAGTCGTATCAACAGGAGGGAACATGGCGAAAAAAGGTATTGAAGCAGCGGAGAATTCTGAATTTATCCTCGGTATGGATATTGGCTACTCGAATTTCAAGCTGGCCTTTGGCCATCGTGAATCGGATATGACGACATTAGTCCGACCAGTTGGGGCTGCCCCTCTGTCGCTGATGCCTCAAAAAATTGGAGGCGGTCACGGCTCCGACTTTGTACAGGTCCTGGTGAACAATGAGCAATGGGCTGCTTGTGTTGAACCTGGACGCATCCAAGGCTGGGAGCGGGAATTGCACGCAGACTATCCCAGTACGAACCAATATAAGGCTTTGTTCTATGCAGCGCTGGCTCTGACAGAGCAACCAGTGATTGATGTGCTTGTGACAGGCCTGCCTGTAGATCAGTTTAAAGATGAAAACACCCGTAAAAGACTGAAAGATAAGCTGACTGGCACTCATCAAATTGCAAATCAAACAACGATTGAAGTTAAAAAAGTTGTAGTTGTTCCTCAGCCTGCTGGAGCCTATATGGACATCAGTGAAAGCGTGCAGGAAGATGAAATCGAAGCTGTCATCAATGAGGGCCGTACAGTAGTGATTGATCCTGGATTCTTCTCGGTTGACTGGGTATCTATCGCCGCAGGTGAAATGCGCTATAACTCATCCGGTACATCACTTAAAGCGATGTCTGTACTTTTGGATGATGCGGCAAGCCGAATCAAAGAAGAGTTCGGAGGCCAACTGAGTGTTGAAAAGCTAGAATCTGCAATTGTCTCTGGTAAGAATGAAATCCCTTTGTATGGGAAGATGGTTCCTATCAAGAGCTATGTTGAAGAGGCCATCAAGAAGATTCCAGACCTCGCGCTTACTTCAATGAAGAAGTCCATGCGAGAAGAAGGACTAGATGCTGACGTTATTCTTTTGGCTGGTGGCGGCGCAACCTTTTATAAAGAAGCTGCCAAGCGGATTTTCCCAAAGGCGCACATCATCATGAGTGCGAATCCCGAGTTGGCCAACGCTCGCGGCTTCTGGATGCTGGGTTAAAAGGAGTTGATAGTGTCTAAAGCAGATCAAAATGATTGGGATGGGAAACTATCAAATATTAAGGTTTCCAAGTTCTCGCATCCCGAGCTTTACGGGGACTTGGTAAAAGTCAATCAACGCGACAGAGGGGAAAGATTGCGCACCTTGGCAATGCTTGGCCTTCAATCGCTAAACCTCTCGGCCTTGGTAACTGGTGAACCATTAGCTGTACCCAGAACTGTGGAACCGGAGAAGAATGCTGATGCTGATGCTGATGCTGGTTCGGCGGTGAAAAATGTGCATGCATCTGAAGATACCAATCAACCCCCATCAAATCGTACCGTGGAGAGAGTGACCGTTAATAAAAGCCGTCGTGACGCCTTACTTGGTTCAATGTGATGATGAGGATCAGTGTATTAGCTAGTCTTGCATTTGCCATTCTGCCACTGCAGGGAAATGCACAAAATTGGTCTGAAACTGGAAAAGTCATCTACGTTGACGATGGAGATACAGTTGTACTGCATCGCTCAGATAACTCGCGGATAAAGATACGACTCAGTGATATTGATGCTCCAGAGTCGATGCATGGGCACAAGCGGCCAGGGCAGCCGCTCAGTCAAAAGGCCACAGACTATTTGAAGTCACTGGTGCATGGGAAGATCGTCAATGCTCATTGTTATGAGTATGACCGTTATAAAAGAGGCGTATGCACCATCACCATTGATGGTGAGTCAGTTAACCTAAAAATGGTGCGTGCTGGCCTTGCGTGGGCGAATAGAGCCAACCCAAAGTATGTGCGTGACACGCGGGTCTATGAGGCGGAGTCAGTTGCCAAGAAGCAGGCAGTTGGGGTTTGGGCTCTGCCTAATCAAGTAGCCCCATGGAAATGGCGCAAAGACTGCTGGAATGATGCTGCTTGTGATGGGGCAGTACAATAAAAAAGAGCGCTAGAAAATCTAGCGCTCTTTTTTTTAGGAGTTGATCAGGCTGCAATCATCTTTGCTGATTCATTCATTGGAAGGCGAGCTGCATCATGGCAAAACGGACATTCAATATATGTGCGCTGATTGACGCTAGTGAAATACGAGCATTTGCAGGAACTGCACACTGAAAGAGAGGCCATTTCACTACGAAGTTCAGAGGCCAAGCACCAGGCATCCGTGATCGTGAAAGATGGCCAGCGCCCGTTCTTCATGCTGGGAATTTCATTGCGCAGGGTGTGATAGAGGCGGAACGCTTTGACCAGCTCAGGGATCTGTACAGAGATAGTCACATCGTCCCCTCCCAGGTTGTAGTACAGCTGCATGAGCAAAGATGCCTGGATCTTTGTCGCGCTGTTGTGGATCAGTGTCGTGCCGCTCCGCATGGTGCCGTGGTTTTTTCTTGCTCCAGTACCTTCATCTTGCTCAAAACCACTATAGATGCGGCGCAGTTGTTTGTGCGTAAGGCCGGTTTCGATCATGATGATCTTCGTAATGAATCCAGCTTTAGTCATCTGCCGAGCGAGAAGCAACTGTGTGAGCGACGCCATCTGCGCTTTGGGTGCTATCTGTGTGGTTCTGGACATGTCTTCCTCTTATGCAGTTATCGATTGTTGGATTTTCTTCAGCAGGATGTACTGAGGGTTTCGCCTCCCGGAAATGATTTCGGCAATGATTGATTCGTCGAAACGAAGAGCAAAGCTCACTGCGAAATTTGTGGAAATACCGGAAAGCTGAATCAGCGTAGCGTTAGCGCACGCACGCACCAGGTTCAGGCCAACGCCAAAGGTCTGTGAAGCTGTTTCCACATCTTTGCGTGCCTGGACGCCCAGCTGCACCCAGTAGAGATCTGTGCAATTGCTGGTGTCAGTGATTTCAAACGTCTGCTTGTAGTCCCTGTCTTCTATCCACTGGCAGATCTCGTGCTGGTTTGCGACGAGCTTGAAGCTCAGAACTGTGCCAGATGAAAGGTTTGAAATTGCTTCATCGGACAGCTGGGCAGCAAGTTCAACAGTGTGGCTTTTCAGGTTGAAGAGCTTGCCAGCCAGCTCTGGGTTCTGGATGGAAACCTTTCTCAGGATGCCCCACAGCGAGGCATCCAGCTCTTTGACTGAGGGATCTGATTCCCCGAATGTCAGGTCTTCAGCTCGGTCATCCAGCTCTTGAATTATGTTCGTCTGAAACATCAACATGTCATTAACCCAGTCGTTTCAAGTTTCTGTAGATGGCCAAGACGCGTGAGCCGTAGTTGCGCGCACGTTCAGGCTCAGTCCAGTTGTGATAACGGCCAATGCCCAGCTCAATGTCGTCAGGTGAAGATTTCAGTGACTCGATGAGAATTTGATTTGCGACCCTCAAATTCGTGGGGGGGTCTAGCAAATCGGCAGCTTGCTTGACCCGGTGCCCATGCCAGAACAAATTCGTTTGGCACATTCCTATATCAATCTTGCGACCATAAGCTTCAATCCATTCCGCCAGCTTCTTTTCTGCTTCTGCTTTGGTCTTGGCGTAATGGGATTGGGTGGAGCGCAGTGTCCATGGCCAGGGGCTGATGTTTCCCTTGCCACGCCCAAAACCGGATTCAACGAGAGCAATTGTGTAGAGCAGCAGAGGGTCAGTGCCTGTGCTGGCTCCTTGTTGCTCAAACAGCGAGCCTCGCAAGGATTCAGCAACGGAAGTAGTGTTGGTGGACGCGAGAACACCACCAGCTGAGCTGGCCAGGGAAAAAGTCAGAAGTGAAAGGATATGGCGACGACTGGGCAGGGAGGAGGTCGGTCGGCACAAGTGCAGAGACTGGGGCATGAATGCAGGTTATCCAAAATGCGTTTAGAAGTTCATTTTCCGATACTGTAAAATCGTATCAGAATGTCAAATCCTTGTAATGCAACAGTTAGTCTTTTTTGGGATAGACGTTTTGTTACGAAGGTACACAGTTGCCCGTACCCGAGGCGATGAAAGGCGCGATTCGGCTGAATCGAGATCTCAGATGTAAAAGATGCGCAGGAGAAAGCAGCAAGGAAGGCGAAATGGCCAACGATGCAAAGCTGGTGGCAGCAAGGCCACAGATTGATCCCTACCCAGTAGGGAAGCCTGTTCGGCAGAGAGAACCTGCAATGCAGGTGATGTGTGGCACTAGGCCTTGAGGGACTGCACTTCGGCAGTAGCAGCCAGTTGAGCTGAGCAAGCAGCGTGAGGTGGCCGTGAGTTCATTATAAGCACAGATGGCCCTATATGGGCAAGTGACTGTTTGAGGTCAGATTCATGTAATGAAGTTCTGCAAGGCGGCTCCCGAGCTTGCATTTTTAGAAGCTGTAGTAAATTAGATGTACATGAAGAGAGAGAGGAACCAATGCTGAATTTCAACAAGATCTTCTTGGTGTATGTCCCCGGAATCGCCTTGCTGACGCTACCTGTTGCGCCCCTGCTGAGCATCTACGCGCTGGGTGCGTCTGCTCTGTATCTGGCTTTCATGCTGTTGAAGTTCATCAACAAGTCCATGGTCGCCACGATTCTGATGTGGGTCGGAGCCTCTTACTTCATCGGTGGCTTCTTGGCATTATTCGGCTTCGCAATAATGCGAGGGATATTTGCAACCCTCAAAGGTGGCGTTTCTACCAGCGATCTGGACTTGCTAGACCCTGTAGTCGCAAATCCACACTTGCGGAAAAGAATATTTCCAGGGCAATAAAAAAACCGCTTCTCGAACAGAAGCGGTTTTTTTTAAGGTAATTACTTTCCGGGAGTATTCTGAGTTGCGTTCCAGGCCTTCACATCTTTAAGAATAGGACCCGATTGCCCATCCTTCGATCCTTGGTGCACTCCGGCATTGTATATATCCTTATACATGCTGAGTGCGAATCGGTTGTCCTTTTCCGACAAGATTGCTTCACCGCTCGAATTTCTGAGGATTTCTCCTGATGAATCCCTTTGCGCCAAACTTTCACGAAGACCCTTATAACCGGCATCAAGCCCGGCTTGATCATTGAACTTTGCAGAAGCGAAAATTTCAGCCTGATATCCTGGTAAACCGTGCTTCTCTTGGGCAAAGCGTTTCGTAAGACCTTTCATCTCCGATTTATGATCGTCCAAGAACCTTGCTGCAGTCGTAGCGCCGCCTGAGTACGCTTGGGCGAGGCCTTGGGCCATGAATGCACCTGTTTCCTCAATGCTCATATTCTTGGTGTGCTCTGAGAAATTAGACTTCCCAGTTCGCCATTCATTGAACGCATTGGTCGCTTTGGCCGAGACACCCAGCAAGGTATTGCCGAGATAGCCTACTGCTCGTTCGCCTGTGCTGCGATTCTTGAAGTCTTCTTGGAACTGTTTGATTCCTTCGCCCTTAGGATCGGCAAGAATTCGGTCATTCTGATCATTCGATGTCTGTATATTGGAGGCAGTGCTTTTCCCGAACTCCATGAATGAACTGCTCAGATCCTTAATTTGATCAAGTGTTCCCATGTCGCGTTGAGCAAAACTTGTGGAGCTTGATTTATTAATAATCTGATCTTTAATAAAGTCGCTTTGATCATTGGCAACTCCTTCAAGAGCACGGTTTCCGCTTGAAACCAATTTTCCTGTCCTACTTTGATGATCTGCTATGACAGAACCTGGCCCACCAGGTTGCCTCTGAGCTTGTGTTGTGACTGAGGACAACTTCGCATCATTAAAATCAGGTGCACCGGCTACTCGTGAGCGGATCTCTTCAGTATTGACACCTGTAGGCGCTTGATTTTGGAGATCTTTATTTCTGTTTGGATCACCTGTGAAATCAAGACTCCTACCAGTAGCTTGACCGATGATACGCATGCCTTCAGCTAACCCAGCACTGCCATTTCCATTTGCATAATTGCTAGAGTTTGTCAGTGCCTGAAGTTGTGCTGCATTACGAGCTACATTTCTGTCCATGTTGTAGCTATTCGCAAATCGATTTTCCAACGCAATCGCTTCTTGCCTAACCGCTTGAGGAGCATTTTGCACAGCATTGTTCAACCTGCTCTCTGCTTCAGGAGATGCAGATATAGCACCCCCAAGAGTTTTCATATCTGTGCTGGTTTGCTGTCCCAGTGAACTTTGCATGCTTTGGAGAGAGGTAAGACTTTCAGTTGCGGCAATACTTTCCTGAGCTGATTGGGCAACTTGCCTCGATGAGCTATCAGACCATGTTTTTGTGAATGAATTGCTACCTGAATCTACCGCCTGATGGGTAAGCCCACTTGTCAGGGCTTGAGAATCGGATGTGGAGAATGTTACCCCTTGTACAGCCCTCATTACGCTATCTAATCTTCCTCCTTCGCTAGCCGTGTTTGACTTATCTGCCGAGAGTGCTGCGCTTAATGCACCCTGTAGGCCTGTACCCTTTGCACCAGCGCCGCCCATTGCAGATAGAGTAAGAGCACCTTTAATTGCGTCTACCGTGGACTCACTTAGCCCATATTGCTTACCAATTTCTCTAGCCTTGTTATCAATCATTTGGCTCTGTTTTGTGCCCATCGACGAGACTGAGCGCCCTAAGGATTGCATTCTCTGGGACTGTTGCTGAGCACTACCACCTTCGGTAACGCCACGCGAAACATCTTGCTTAAATGCATCAGACTTAGATTGCTGTATTGCAGAAGCTGAAGATATCCCGCTTGAAACGGCATCACCAAAATTCATACTTGAATTTAAGTTCTCTGTGCCAGTTTTCTGTATTCCACTGAATGAATTCCCGCTATGCATCGGCATCATGTTTACAAGTGGGCCACTTTGCAATGCATCAGGACTCGACATCTTCTCGTTAATGTGGTCGCTTCCGTTCACACGACCAGCAAGGCTCGTAAATGCATAAGTGCTGCCTGTAACGATGAAGAGAGAAATAATGGGCGTGGAAGCAGCAAGCATGCCGCCTGTTGCAATCCAGTTTTGCAGAATTTCACCAGCTGTGTTTATGGCATAGAATGAATCAAGCCCAGGTAGATTAAGTTGTGCTATCTTATTTGTCGATATCACATGAATGTAGAGGTTGACGACTGCTAGGACAGGCATCCAAAGCTGAATCCATAGAACAGTAAGAAAATATTTAGACAACATGCTTATGCCGAAGCTTCCCATAACCATGAGCATGGCCATTATGGGTGTCAGCGAGTACACAAAACCTTCAAAGAATGCCATCATTGGCCGAGCTACCGTGACGAACATTGATTGTTCAGTAGCCCATTGCGTATTGCGCTGCTGTATTGCTTGGTTCACCATGGCCGCTGAGCCAAAGTCAAGCATGTCCTTGTATTTCCCAACAACAGCATCGTTGTACAGTGGCTCCAATATAGAAGCCTTCAAATACTCGTTCGCAGATGTAGACGCTTGCCCTAGAGCCTGGATAGAGTCTTGAATGCGTGATGTAGCTTGTCCAACATCAGGTCTGTTCAAGCCGATTGCTGCAGAAATGGCCTGTTGAACACGCATGTCTGATAGGGAGTCTAATGAAGCGCTTAGATAAAACCAGCCTTCAGAGCAGGTATATTCTTCGCCGTCTATTTCCCCAGGATTTAAAAAAATTCTTGTTCCGTACAGTGATGACATGAAGGGAAGAACATCTGTCACCTTGCCCGTCATCATCGATTCGACGGACATTAATCCCAAGTCAATTTTGGTCAGAGTACATTCACGGATATAGTTGTCCCAGCTCTTTCTAATATCAACAGAACCGCCACCCATGGCATCATTCATTGCGACATAGATTCCCGATTTATCGAGATTTCGTCGGGTGTCATTGAGCAATTTTAATGATTCTGCAAACTCCGTTCTTGTAATGCTTGGTGCGATGATGCTAAATCCGGTCGTGAATAGATCGGTCACCGTGTAGCCGACATTGGATATTACTCCTCCTGTAAATCCAATACCTAGGGGGACGTTGGCAACTACACGCACATTCCCATCGTATGCATCTTCAATTGTCACGACTGTAGCTGGTCCGAAGAAGCACATGTAGCAAACCCAGCAAACTAAAACTTGCTGGAATTCGATTTGCTTGGCACCTTGTAACAACGACTTGACACATATTATTAGAACGCCAAATAGCATCCCAATCATGACGGCCTTTTCTAGATCACCCGCCCCTGTGATCATTGCTATGCCAATAAGTATTTGCTCTAGGAACGTCGAGTCACCTATTGAGTAAATCGTAAATGACATCATGATGTTTATGGCTTCGGAGCAGAGGTTAATGTGGAGAGTGCATACTTTTGCTTTCTTGAAATCTCCAGAATCGAGCGATATCGGTCAATAATTTTTGACAAGTCACCGTATTCGCCGCGTAAGGCCGAATAGTCACTGTCAAACTTGCTTTTGGAAATGTTTATTTCGTCAAGTAGTTGTTTTTTGTTAGCGGAGTCAGAAGAGCTAATTACAGCGAGCGCAACTCTGAAGAAGTCATCGACAACTTTCTTCATCATTACTAATGAAATTGCATCTGCCGAATCATTGGCAAACAAGACGGCAGAGTCATAAGAAACTATTGATAGGTTTCTTATGATCGCTCCCATACCACTGGGCATGGAAGTTGTGAATGCTTTCTCGGTTTCAGAAAGAACACCACTATTGGTCGCATACTTGTAGATTACGCCCGGAGTTGTGCCCCCTCCGTGAAGCAAATCAACAATCTTGGTTCTCATACCTTTGATGGTTACTCTCTTGGTGGTAGGGGAGTAGCATTGATCATCACCATTACAAGTATAAATCTCAAGATTTCCACCTTGGATAAGGTCTTTAAGAGTAATGAGTCCGCCTGGGAGAGTTATGATCGGGTTGGTATTTTCCTCGCCGGAAGATGTCCCTGTTTTGTCATTCACCATGTCACCAACAACAATCGAGCCTGTCATAGACATGATGGTTTCTAATAACTCTGTATCGCCGTATGTAAACCAAGAGCTGGCATAATTCTGTTTCATGGTTTTCCACAGAATATTGCCGGTCATTCTTTTGTAAACCTCAGGCGATTGATCCCTGATTTCTTTAATTGGTGTTTTTCCGCCTGTTTCTTGCTTTGTAGAAAAGAAGTCTTCAAATAGACCATTGGCAGAACCCATGAGCGAAGCATCAGTTTTGTTCTTGAGATCCATGCCTGAAGTCAAGTCATTAACAAACCCTTGCGCAAGTTGGCAAGAATTACCAAGATGTTGGTTAAGTTCCTGAATCTTCTTCTGGAATGATTCAATCCACTTCGCTCCGTCAGGAAATACATTGTCTAGTGCTAATTGGAATGCGTAGCCTTTGGCATTGGCTGCAACCGCTCTCAATAGTTGGACCAACTGCTCTGCATTAATAAAGCTGAAAGATCCGCCGAATAAATCAACACCTCCACATCCGGCTTTCCATGATGGGGGGGTGAACGCAACCAAATTCGTATCGTAAATCTTTGATTTGGTAGTGAACCTCCCCCCAGAAAGAACGCCACGACGTTGTGATTCATAAACACCAGGAGGGGTCACATTAGTCATCTGGCCGAAGACGCCATCGAGTTGTGACTGCAGGCCACCAGCGTTTAACAGAGTAGGGGATAGCGATAGAGCAACAGCTGCAACAGATAATTTGAGTTTCATGATATTAATTACTTGGTATTCAGACGGGTTCTGATGTAGTCCATCAGTTTGCTTGGTTCAACAAAGTTGGATTTGCCATTTGTCTTTTGCTGAATCCTTTCTAAGTCTTTACCAAAAATCGAGGGATCTAATTTCTCTGCAATGTTGTTATCTGTCGTGTAGATTGGTTTCGTCTTTTTATACTCTTCTTCAGAAACCCAGCCATTACGTTTGGCTGCAATAATAATTCTGTGCTTCATCTCAGGAAGAGAGAGTGCCCCTTGCCCAATTGGCTCAAATTTTCCACTTGGTGAAACTAAGAACGTTGCTGGAAAATTGACGATATTTAGAGTTTTTGCATGACCACTATCTGTCTTGAAATTTGGGAATATGTTGTCTTTGAGTGGTCGTCCAGTTACCGAGATTGGAACGATGGTGAATCCTTGAGCCTCTAGCATCTTCACAATAGAGGCTTGAAGGTTGCTATATTCGTCATCTTTAAAAAAGAAAAAGATGCCAGCACGTTGAGCAATAGAGTCAATGAGGGCGCTTTTCTCTTTACCTGCCTCAACATCTAGCTTTTGAGACGCAAACGTCGCTGCAGGACGCCGTGAAATTTCATCCAGATATGGATCACCCAGAACGGCCATCTCAGTAGCATTTGAAAACTGCTCCGACCTATCGATTGCGAATCGCTGGAGATACATGAATGCGCGAACGTTCTCCACTGTCGGGTTGTCCCAGGCCGCATCCTTGTACTTGGGGAGGTTTTCGCGCACCCAAGCAGCTGAGAAAGGTGCTGGCCCTTTCTCCACTGCTGGAGGAACAGATGCAGGCTTTGCAGGCGGTGACTGTGTTGGTGCTACCTGAGGCTTGGGTGGTGGCTTAGGAGGTTCTTCTTCATCATCCTCAGGCTCTGGGGCATACCAGAACCATCCTTCGCTCTTGCGGTCGTAGAAGCGAACAGGGGTCTCTTCGATCTGCTGTGCATATGCTTGCCCAACCCCCATACAGATTGCGTTGGCCAGGGCAATCAGAATGCAGCTACGTTGAAATGCAGTGGTATTCATCAGTCACAAATCCTCTTGTGACTGATCGTATGGATATGGCTATCTAGGCATGCATCGGCCTCTGCCCTTATAGGGCTGTACAAGCGCCATAGCTATTCTGTGTGCACCCCATTAGGCTCAAACCAGATGTCTACGCTATTGCTACCTCGGCAGAGGTGACGATGGTGTACTTTTTCGCATGCGAAAAAATCATGCTGTCACCATCTCGATTCTTGCCCGTGCTCGCCGTCTTTGAGCGACTTGGTTGAGGATGATTTCAATGATTGCGTTGATGATCAGCACTCGCATGGCGCGAGAGGAGCCAACGTACAACAAATTGATTTCGTCTTCACGAGCCTCTGGTTCCATATCTGGATCGAAGATATCTGGGTAGTCATCAGTCAGTTGCACTGTGTCCCATTCCAGACCTTTACTCCTATGCGCTGTGGTGACAGTGATTGAGGCCTCCATTTCTTCCTCAACAGTAAGGCTCTTGAGGTGATCAATCATTGCAGGGATGTCTTCGGCTGCGTATGTTTCCAGAATTCGCACAGACCGTTGCATCTCATGGTCCTTGGTCTGCTCTGCGGCTTCCTTATATTCCTCATAGTCCTTGTAGTCGGCTTTGAGCTTCTTGTTCTTTACGTTTCCGAGTTCACCACGGCTGAAGTGGTGCAGATCTAGTAGATCCTGCACTTTGTAGTTTTCAATGCCTCCGACCCAGAAGATTGATTCGCCGCGAGCTGCAGCTGCAAGAGCGGATTCGAGTACGCCCATCACTGTTCTGGAGACTAAGCATCGATGTTCAGTGCCCATAGGAACGTGGAAAGTAACCGTGTCTGCCTGTCCACGACCAACCACAGGAACTGTTTCCCCCTTCAGCTCAAGCAGCGCATTCGCAACGATAGCGACGTTGGGACCGAACCGGAAACTATTGGTCAAGTACAAGCGCGGAACATCATTGAGAAGAGGGTGGTCGAGGGCGTTCACCGCGCCGCGATATCTGAAAATCTGCTGGTGCTCATCGCCCACAAGGGTGAGTTTGCAGCTCTGAGAAAGGACTATCTGGCTAGTGACGGGGTTCGCGTCCTGAGCCTCATCAAAAAGTATTCGCTTGTATTGAAGGCTGAGGTCTGGCATCGAAAGCTGATAGAGCTTCAGATAGCAGTCGTGAACTGTTGGAAATGGGTCGTCAGGGTCGCACATCCGAACCCAAACTCTCTCAGCTGCATCAACCACTTCCGCCTGGTACTGAACCATCTTGGTGGTGAGGTTAGGCTTACCGTTGAATCGAGTGAAATGATCGCTGTAGAACTTCATGTCAGCACTGCACATGAAATTTGTCAGGACATCCAAGACATCCTTCACGAATGCCCAGTTGCTTGTGTCCAGAGCGTTGGCCAGCTCGCGTAAGGGAATGTTCCCGTGATGTGAGATCTTGTGTCTTAGCAGCTTTCCGAACTTGGGGAAAGCAAGCTGATGTGATGTCTTGCAGTCAACCTGTCGCTTAGGGAAGCGCTGTGCAGCTGCGTCGCGGATGGCGCGGCTATACGCCAGGTAGAGCATACGCTCGCGGGGGTAAGCTTGGGCGATCTGAAAAAATGTTGTCGTCTTGCCAGATCCGGCCCTCGCTTTCACGACAAGGCGCGAGCCGGGGAACTGAATAATGCGCGCTTGTTCAGCGGTTGGTCTGATTACCATCGGTTTTCTTCCTAGGCGTCTTTGTAGTAGCCGGGAAGAGGGTGCCTTGCCTGAGTCTCAGAATCAAAGATTCGATATCGCGGTTGCGCTTCTGTTCTTCATTCAGCATGTGCTCTAGCATGCCAATCTGTTTGTCCTTGAGGCTCAACTGGCCATTGGCATAGCTAAGCTTATCGAGTGCATCACGCACTTCACCCTTCAGCACCAGCGATTCATCCCGAAGCTCAGCAGCCCGCTCTTCCTGGGCCTTGATAGTCGTTTCCAGCTCGATAGTCTGCCTGCGTAAGGCATCGATCTGCGACTGCGAAGAGGCACCGTTTTGGGCTGCTTGGTCATATTTGTCTTGGAGAGCCTGCTGGTCATGTTCCACCATTTGAAGCGCACGCTCTTTAGCTTGAAGATCATGTTCAAGCTTCTCGGCCTCTTCTTTGCACTTTGCCAGCTGGTCTTCTAGTTGATCGATTTTCTCGCTGTTGCTGTTGGCCATGTCGATGGCCTGCTGCATGTCTTCATTGATAACTGCCTCGCGGCTCCGCAGCTGCTCGCGCTCGGACTGGACCCGCATCTCAGCTCCATCCAACGCGGTGCGCCATAGTTTGCGGACGAGAAAATCAGCTTCCGAAGCCATGAAATCTGGCAGGACCATTTCCTCAGTTGGAGCTTCCTGCAGATTTGCGCTTTCCCACTCCTTCAGAAAGTTGGAGATAGTTGTGTAGCTGCCACCGCCGATGATTTGATGAATAGCTGTAATACGCGGAAGCTTTCCCGCTTTCACAAGCTCATTTGCGGCAGTGAATACGTCCTCTTTCGTAGCTATGCGTCTGGCCATGGCAATCCTCACTCTATGTAATACCGTATTACCATAATTATCGTATTACGATAGAAAATCGCAACAGGATTTTTTGGGGTCGCCTCAGAAAACGGAAAATAAAGCACGCTAAGCCGGTTGCAGCGGTCGTAGCGGCCTGAACTTGCCCGCGCCGATCTTGGCGCTGCTGCGCCAGAGGTAATCGCCGGTGAGTTGATGTGCTCCCAACCGAGCGGCGACAGGTACTGCAACAGCGCGTCATCAACGGCATGGCCGTTGCCACGCAGCGCGTGCGCAGCCCGTTCCAGATAGACCGTGTTCCACAACACGACGGCAGCCGTTACCAGATTGAGGCCGCTAGCCCGGTAGGGGTCTCCTCGTTTTCAGTGCAATAAGTGACGGTACGAAAAGCTAGCACTGGCGCGGAGGTGGTGTTGGTAGATCGTTGATTTCATTGACTTTCCTGTTCACTTTCAAATCTGCGATTCGTGGCGTCAAACCGTGGTCGGTTTCATCCATTGGTGCCAGTTATCGATGCATTTGGCCGCGAAGGCAGGATTTGGTCAGCATAGCGGTCAACCGGGAAGCGAAACACACCCCGCAAGTTGATGCTCTCCAGCCTGGTGGGCGCAATCTTCCCGATCAGTTCCGGTGGAATGACCTGGCGGCGGTTCGACCAGCGATCCAGGACCGCCTGCATCTGTGAGGTATTCCACGCCATCACGATGTTGGCCATCAGGCTCAACGCATCGGCCACAGCCTGCATTTCATCGACACGTTTGGCCTGCGCCGGGCTGATCCGGCCGGTATAAATGGCGCGCTTGAGGGCGTTAACAGCCTCGCCCCGATTGAGCACCCGGCGCAACTCGTTCCTGAAAGCGTCCTTGACAAAGTAGTCAGCCAAAAACGCCGTACGCAGCAACCGCCCCAATTGCACGCCAGCCTCATAGATTGGATCGCCCTGGGCGGCAGAACCGAACCGCGCAAGAGCTGCCACCGCACTGGCATGTCCGCTCATGACCGAGGCTGCCAGGTGCACCAGACTATCCCAATGCTTTTCGATCAAAGCGACGTCGACATTGGCTTCGCACACCGCAGCGATTTCTGCGGGCACTTTGGTGCCGCGTGGCACAAAGAGGTGGCGCTGTTTGAGTTCCTTCAACCGCGGGCAAAGATCAAAACCAAGCAAACGGGCATGTGACATGGCAAAGTCGGTGTAGCCATGGGTATCCACAGCAAGCTGGCTGGTCTCCAGCTTTTCTTGGCGGATGACACCTTCAATGGCCACGCCCGCCTGGCGCTCATTGAGCACAAAGGGCTGCGCATGGAAGATGCCCCACCGGTCTTTTACATGGGAGTAGATTCCAATGGAAGGTGTGTTGCGCCGAGGATCAAGCCGGGTTTGCCACACCCGTTTGGTGGTCTCCATGCTCATCATGTCAGAAGATGCCAAATCGGACCGCCCCCAGGTGGCGGCAATCGGGTGTCGCTGCATGAATTCCAGCACAGCCTGGCAGGCCTGGCTCAGACGCCGTTCGTCCCGCGCCCAGCGCATGGCCTGGCGAATGCTGGTGGCAGACAATTGCGGAATCATGCGCGCGCATTCGACCGCAGTCAGACTGGTGCCGTGGGCCATGATGCCGGCATAGACCATCAGCAGCTCGTCGGTAGAGCGCGGCTCACGTCCGAGCATGATCCAGCTAAAGCGCACCTGGGCGTCAACGGCCAGAATCACTTCCGGCAATTGAACCTCACCGATGCGGTGATCCAAAGCCGCGCGCAGCTTGGTCACTTCTGGGTCTTCGTCCTCTGCGGGCAATGGCGACAAATGGAGTTCATCATCCACGCGCAGTACGCCACTGCGGGCTGCAGCGGCCACCGCATCGACACCGGCACAGTTACTCTGGCCAGCAAAGGCTTCAAGAAAGTGGCAGCCTTGCTGGGTAACGATAGACGGGCATAGTGTTTCTTGGACTCTGCCTGCCAACGCTCGTCCGTGAAGAACAAGCGCGCACGACCCCGAAAGCTCAGGCTGTGCTCAATCCAGACCGAGCCATTGCGCACCGCGCGGCGCAGGGCAAACAGGGTGGCCACCTCCAACGCCTGAAACGCCCGTTCCCGGTCTGGGCTGGAGATCGAAACCTGCCAGATCATTCCCAGACTTGGTGCCACCACTTCAACTGGCAGCTTTCTGGATCCTTTGAGATATAAAGCTTGCAGCTTGGCAAGGTACTCGATGGCAGGATGCTCGCCGGTGGCCTGCCAGGGCAGCTTTGCAATGGCGACGAGCAACGACCGCACGGGGCGAATTCCATCAATCAATCCCTCGCGGACCAGGGAGGCCCTGCTCGGTGGTTTGCGTTTCTGGGTTTCGGTGATCAAGGCTTCAAGACGGGCACGCAACTCAGCATCTGGCACCGCACCTTGCGCGCTCAAGGCAACAAGTTCGCCGAGCAGCGTTTTGTACATTGCGGCCCAATTGACGGTAGCGGGGACATCGGCGGCAGCCTGACGCCACAGATCGGCGATCCGGCGCTGCACCATAAGGATCAACTGGTCTGTGGTGGTGAACAGGCAATACCGAAGAAAGCATGCGACCTCCACGGTGCGCGCTGGCTCTTTGATCTTGGCTCCGGCTGAGGGCGGCCTGGAGACAAGTCGGCGCGCGTAGCGGCGCAAGATGAGATCGGGGATGTCTGCCAGGTGCTTATGAACGTCCAGCGTGTAAAGCAGGTCGATGCGCTCCAGTACCTCGCTGATTTGGCGGGTTGAGTGTTTCGCCGGTGCAGCCCATAGCCAACTCTGCTGGGTTTGTCCATCTGGGCGCAGCTCTGAAACTGAGGCTCGCCAGCGATCAAGTGTTGCTGGATCAACGCTGGCGGCGATGGCGGTGCCTGTTTCAACTTCAAGCTGGGCAAGTGCCGCCGCAATCAGTGTCCGAATTGCCCGCTCGTGCACGATCACCAGCTTGTTCTTGTACAGCCATTGACGCGCCCGCACGAGTAGCTGATCGCGGTCGGCGCAGCGCGCCACTTCGTCGCGCAGTTCACGTACCAGTGAGCGGCGCTGGTGCTCGCTCATCCACTGGAATCCAAGGACCGTGCAGGCTACTTGTTGGTGATCGAATAGCGTGCGCCCGCGTTCATACATGGCTCTCAGCGAGGCGACTTCTGGTGCTGCAATGCCAAGCTCGTTGCCAAGGTGGCGCCACAAGGCTACTGGAATTACCCGAAAGGCACCGAGCAAACGCCCACTCATGCGCAGGAAACCAATATGGAGCGCCAGACCAAGCTTGTGGGAATCACCTCGGCGTGCATTGATTGCGTCGCGCTCGGCACCATCGAAGGTGAAAAATGCCTTCATCTCGAAGTCGCTGATATCGCGGGGGAGCCCACGCATCCCCAAAAACGTTGTGTGCCAACCCTGCATCGTGAACCTCAAAAGTGGGAGGCCACCATACCCGTTTACAAAGCGAACAGGAAAGTCAATGAAATCAACGGTCTACCCAGACCACCCCCGCGCCAGTGCTAGCTTTGCGTACCGTCACTTATTGCACTGAAAACGAGGAGACCCCGTTTCAGGCGTTGGAGGTGGCCACCCTGTTTGCCCTGCGCCGCGCGGTGCGCAATGGCTCGGTCTGGATTGAGCACAGCCTGAGCTTTCGGGGTCGTGCGCGCTTGTTCTTCACGGACGAGCGTTGGCAGGCAGAGTCCAAGAAACACTATGCCCGTCTATCGTTACCCAGCAAGGCTGCCACTTTCTTGAAGCCTTTGCTGGCCAGAGTAACTGCCGGTGTCGATGCGGTGGCCGCTGCAGCCCGCAGTGGCGTACTGCGCGTGGATGATGAACTCCATTTGTCGCCATTGCCCGCAGAGGACGAAGACCCAGAAGTGACCAAGCTGCGCGCGGCTTTGGATCACCGCATCGGTGAGGTTCAATTGCCGGAAGTGATTCTGGCCGTTGACGCCCAGGTGCGCTTTAGCTGGATCATGCTCGGACGTGAGCCGCGCTCTACCGACGAGCTGCTGATGGTCTATGCCGGCATCATGGCCCACGGCACCAGTCTGACTGCGGTCGAATGCGCGCGCATGATTCCGCAATTGTCTGCCACCAGCATTCGCCAGGCCATGCGCTGGGCGCGGGACGAACGGCGTCTGAGCCAGGCCTGCCAGGCTGTGCTGGAATTCATGCAGCGACACCCGATTGCCGCCACCTGGGGGCGGTCCGATTTGGCATCTTCTGACATGATGAGCATGGAGACCACCAAACGGGTGTGGCAAGCCCGGCTTGATCCTCGGCGCAACACACCTTCCATTGGAATCTACTCCCATGTAAAAGACCGGTGGGGCATCTTCCATGCGCAGCCCTTTGTGCTCAATGAGCGCCAGGCGGGCGTGGCCATTGAAGGTGTCATCCGCCAAGAAAAGCTGGAGACCAGCCAGCTTGCTGTGGATACCCATGGCTACACCGACTTTGCCATGTCACATGCCCGTTTGCTTGGTTTTGATCTTTGCCCGCGGTTGAAGGAACTCAAACAGCGCCACCTCTTTGTGCCACGCGGCACCAAAGTGCCCGCAGAAATCGCTGCGGTGTGCGAAGCCAATGTCGACGTCGCTTTGATCGAAAAGCATTGGGATAGTCTGGTGCACCTGGCAGCCTCGGTCATGAGCGGACATGCCAGTGCGGTGGCAGCTCTTGCGCGGTTCGGTTCTGCCGCCCAGGGCGATCCAATCTATGAGGCTGGCGTGCAATTGGGGCGGTTGCTGCGTACGGCGTTTTTGGCTGACTACTTTGTCAAGGACGCTTTCAGGAACGAGTTGCGCCGGGTGCTCAATCGGGGCGAGGCTGTTAACGCCCTCAAGCGCGCCATTTATACCGGCCGGATCAGCCCGGCGCAGGCCAAACGTGTCGATGAAATGCAGGCTGTGGCCGATGCGTTGAGCCTGATGGCCAACATCGTGATGGCGTGGAATACCTCACAGATGCAGGCGGTCCTGGATCGCTGGTCGAACCGCCGCCAGGTCATTCCACCGGAACTGATCGGGAAGATTGCGCCCACCAGGCTGGAGAGCATCAACTTGCGGGGTGTGTTTCGCTTCCCGGTTGACCGCTATGCTGACCAAATCCTGCCTTCGCGGCCAAATGCATCGATAACTGGCACCAATGGATGAAACCGACCACGGTTTGACGCCACGAATCGCAGATTTGAAAGTGAACAGGAAAGTCAATGAAATCAACGATCTACCAACACCACCTCCGCGCCAGTGCTAGCTTTTCGTACCGTCACTTATTGCACTGAAAACGAGGAGACCCCATGTAACGCGGGTGCGCTTCGTGAAATCAGCCCAGCGGCTGGGCTTCAGCCTGGATGAGATCGCCGAGCTGCTGCGGCTGGAGGATGGCACCCATTGCGAGGAAGCCAGCAGTCTGGCCGAGCACAAGCTCAAGGACGTGCGCGAGAAAATGGCTGACCTGGCGCGCATGGAGGCCGTGCTGTCTGAGTTGGTGTGCGCCTGCCATGCGCGAAGGGGGAACGTTTCCTGCCCGCTGATCGCGTCACTACAGGGTGGAGCAAGCTTGGCAGGTTCGGCTATGCCTTAGCGTGCTTTATTTTCCGTTTTCTGAGACGACCCCAACAAGCTCAACGTCACCCAGCTTTCAACCGGGAAAACCGCTCGGGTGTCGGGTGTCGTGTCGGACGTGAGCTACGACTACAACGGGTGTTCGATCTCGCTGAAAGACGCGACGTTTTAACTGCGCTGCTGGCGTCCCCTAGCGGGCCTCCATCGCCGTTCCTGGCGATGCTGCAGGCCCGTTTTCCTTGACAGGGGTCGATTTGTTTTCGTTGTCAAAAGTGACGGTAGGAGATCGAGCACTGGCGTAGGGGTGGTCTGATAAGCCCTTGATTTCATTGGTTTTCCTGTTCACTTTTTCAGGCGTATTGTGTCTGCCCCAATCACCGGAGACACAAGATGCAAAGCTGGCACACAACCTACCTTGGCCTGCGAGAGCTGCCAAGGGAAATCAGCACCTTCGAGCTTCAGTCGTTTTTCACGTACAGCCGTACTGAGCGCGAGCTCATCAACGCCCGCCGAAGCAACGCCCACAAGCTGGGTCTGGCACTGCACATAGGTTTCTTGCGCTTGAGCGGGCGCCTGCTGAATTCGGTGCGCATCGTTCCGACAACCCTGTGGCGCCATCTGGGTGACGAAATCGGCATCACTGCTGTTGAACTGGCATCCCTGCGAGCCCTGTATGTTCGCGGTCGAACCCTCTTTGACCATCAACAACTGGCCTGTGATGTCCTGGGGTTTCATTGGATGACGGAGCACCAACGTCGCGCCCTGGTACGCACCCTGCGCGATGAGGTGGCCCGCTGCGCCGATCGGGATCAATTGCTCGTATTCGCTCGGCGCTGGTTGTATCAAAGCAAGATCCTGATCCTGCGCGACCGTGACATCCGTGTCCTGGTCACAGCGGCGCTGGGACAACTCGAAGAAGAAACAGCCAAAACGATTGCGGCATCTGTGCTGCCCGAACAACTGGTGCGCTGGCGGGATGCCATGGCCGCATTGCGCCCGGATGGGCAAACCCAGCAGAGCTGGTTGTGGTCGGCACCGGCCAAACACTCAACCAAACAAATTGGCGAGGTGTTCGAGCGAATCGAACTGCTGTACGCCCTGAATGTCCACAAACACCTGGACGACCTGTCCGGTCTCATTGTGCGGCGCTATGCACGCCGCCTGGCTTCAAGGCCTCCCTCGGTGGGGGCCAGGATCAAAGAACCCGCTCGCACAGTGGAGGTTGGCTGCTTTTTACGGCACTGCCTGTTTACCAGCACAGACCAAGCTATCTTGATGGTTCAGCGGCGCGTTGCCGATCTTTGGCGCACGGTCGCAGCAGGTGTCACGGAGACGGTCAATTGGGCTGACCTGTACAAGACATTGCTGGCAGAGCTGGCTGGTTTGGTCGCCCAGGGTGAACTTCAAGACGCGGAGTTGCGGGCTCGAATTGTTGCCCTGCTCAGTGCCAGCCAGCAAGGCAAACCACCCAGCCGGGCCTCGGTGGTGCGTGAGCGTTTGTTTGACGCCATACGTCCCGTGCGCTCTTTGCTGGCCGAAATCACCAAGCTGCCCTGGCAGGCCAATAGCGAGCACCCGGTGACCACAGCCTTGGCCCAATTGACGAAACTGTACGCGGGCAAACTTCGCGAACTACCTGCTGATGTCAGCGCCCCTCGCTTGGGTTCGGTCTGGAGCGGCGCGATTGCGGGTGCCGACCGGGAGCGCGCGTTTCGGGCCTTGGAGGTGGCCACCCTGTTTTCATTGCGACGTGCCGTGCGCAACGGTTCGGTGTGGATTGAGCACAGCCTGAGCTTTCGTGGCCGCGCACGCCTGTTCTTCACTGATGCGCGCTGGCAGGAAGAAGCCAAACGGCACTATGCCCGACTGTCACTGCCAGCCAATGCATCCACACTTTTGAAGCCGTTGCTGGCCAAGGTACGCGCCGGCGTGGAGGCAGTGGCCGTCGCCGCGCGCAGCGGTGTGCTGCGCGTGGACGAAGAACTCCACCTTTCAGTATTGCCGGCAGAGGATGAAGATCCAGAGGTGATTAAGTTGAGGGCCAAACTTGACCTGAGGATCGGTGAGGTGCAACTCCCAGAAGTGATCCTGGCCGTTGACGCTCAGGTACGTTTCAGCTGGATCATGCTTGGCCGCGAGCCACGTTCGACAGAAGAGCTGCTGATGGTCTACGCCGGCATCATGGCCCACGGCACCAGTCTGACGGCGGCCGAATGCGCCCGTATGATTCCGCAGTTGTCTGCCACCAGCATCCGTCAGGCCATGCGTTGGGCCGGGGACGAGCGTCGCTTGAGTCAAGCCTGCCACGCGGTGCTGGAGTTCATGCAACGGCACCCCATTGCAGCGACATGGGGTCGCACGGACCTGGCGTCGTCCGACATGATGAGCATGGAAACCACCCAACGGGTGTGGCAGGCCCGACAGGATCCAAGACGCAACACGTCCTCGATTGGCATCTACTCCCATGTGCGTGACCGATGGGGGATCTTCTACGCGCAGCCTTTTGTGCTCAATGAGCGCCAGGCAGGGGTCGCCATTGAGGGTGTCGTGCGCCAAGAATCCATCGAGACCAGCCAGTTGGCGGTGGACACCCACGGCTACACCGACTTTGCCATGGCGTTGGCCCGGCTACTGGGGTTCGATCTATGCCCACGACTGAAGGAATTGAAGCAGCGTCATCTGTACGTGCCGCGTGGCACGATCATTCCACCGGAGATCGCAGCAGTTTGCGAGGCTACCGTCGATACCGCTTTGATTGAGAAGCACTGGGACACCTTGGTCCATTTGGCAGCCTCGGTGATGAGCGGCAACGCCAGCGCAGTTGCAGCGCTGGCCAGATTTGGATCGGCGGCGCGGGGAGACCCCATCTACGAAGCGGGTGTTCAGTTGGGGCGCTTGCTGCGAACTGCGTTCCTGGCCGACTACTTTGTCAAAGACGCCTTCAGGAATGAGCTGCGTCGGGTACTCAACCGGGGTGAGGCGGTCAATGCCTTGAAGCGGGCGATTTATACCGGCAGAGTGAGCCCGGCTCAGGCCAAGCGGGCCGAGGAAATGCAGGCGGTGGCTGACGCCTTGAGTCTGTTGGCCAACATCATCATGGCCTGGAACACAACCCAGATGCAGGCCGTTCTGGACCGCTGGGCCAACCGGCGTCAGGTCATCCCGGCGGAGCTCACGGGGAAAATTGCGCCGACGCGGCTGCAAGGTATCAATTTGAGGGGCGTATTCCGCTTTCCAGTGGAGCGTTATGCCAGTGAAATCCTGCCGTCACAGACCACGCCGAAAACCGGGACCGGCGGTTGAAACCGAGCACGCTTTTGCGCCCTCAAACGGCGATCAAAAAAATCAACAGGAAACCCAATGAAATCAATGGCTTGGCAGGCCACCCCTACGCCAGTGCTCGATCTCCTACCGTCACTTTTGACAACGAAAACAAATCGACCCCTCTGACGCACCACGCATCTCGCGATCCGCACGCTTCCGCTACCGTTCACTTTCCAGGGCACAGGCTTCTTGTGGGCGGGCGCGAAGACCGAGGTCAGTCGCTGCCGAAAGCTCGCCCCCCCTCTCCCACCTTTTAGCTGCGAGTTCTGCTCGGCAGATTGGGCGCTGCGTTCCCCGAATGCCGTAGACGCCGCCTCTACGATGCGCTGTCGATTGTTCTCGGACGCTATAGCTCGGAAGTCATCACGCGCTTTTTGCACCCAACGACGAAACGCGACTCCCAGCGCAGGGTTCTTCTCCCATTTGTCTGCAAAATTCTCTTGTGGGTCGGTGGGATTTCCAATCCATACAACGCCGTGCCGGTCCTCGATGTACTCATGCATGCGACTGAAGAATCCCTCGAGCGCCTCAGCCACGGTCGGCTCATTTCCGTACGCCTGACCTGCAAGAGTCGTAATCACCACGGAGATGGGTTTGTTCGTGGGATCTGCGGAGAACATGATGTCCCGATGGCGCTTGAGCACTTGCACGGCTTGTTGCAACGGAGTACGGACTCGATATGAAGGGATGTTCTCCACGCTCGCGTGTTCAAGAATCGCCATCGCCTTACGCTGACTTCTGTACACCTCCGTCATACGCGACCTGAACCAGTTGGTGAAGCCTTTCGGGTTGCTGTGCGGCCAGTTCGGCGACAGAAGCTTGAAGTGAGCGTGATCGATGTCGGTTATCGCGATGGCCGTGCCTACCCATTCGCTCCTTTGCAAAGAAGCCTCAAGCAGAAGTCGCTTTCCAGAGCTATCAGGAATCGCCGGCAGCGCGTCGAGATGAAACTGCGCACCCTCTGCATAGTCAAGAGTCCAGCATCTGCGGCTTTCACCCGGTTCCTTCATGTTGTGGGCTTTGGCATAGAGCTTCATTTCTTTGCCTAGCATTTCTTTAAGCTGGCTCTGAGTGACTTGACTCTTTCCCAGCTTCAATTCACAGACCAGATCGATGTCGTAGTGCTCGTTGTCGTTGCTAGGCTTTATAGGCGTTCCAAGACGGAACGAGCCCTGCACGTACACATCAGGGGAGTACTTCAGCAGCGTGGAGGTAGGCCGACCAAGCCAGTTTCCGACGGATAGGTAGCGTGAGTTTGCCTCCTCATAGAGTGAGGGGGGGACGTCTATGTCCTTAGCCAATCCCTCCAAAAAATTTGCACCCGCTGGAGTTGTTTGCGTTGCCACCTGCTTTCCCTTCCCTCTGTAACTGTTGTTCCGTATGCACGATGTCCACCCAAAGGAGATCGCGGCTTGCCGCCTCGGCTCAATCCTGAAGACAGCAATTTGCTCGTTTGACACCAGAGCGCCCGGCGCGCACAAGCCTGCGTTTGTGGTCGAACCAAGGGCAAAACCAACCCCAAGCTGGTCCCGCCTACTGAAACGCGACCCGTCCTATCTCCGGCAAAACCAAGACGGTTCAATCGACTCGGTGCACCGGGTCGGTCGCGAGCAAATGGTTCGTGAAAGCGTCCTTGGTCTCACACCGCCAAGTGGCCCACAGCTTTGACCCACTCGGGTTGTCAGTGCCCAGATCAAGCTCCAGCGCCAACCAGTTCCTGGCCGCCATCACGTACTTGTTGGAGCCTGGGAAGAGCATCATCTCCGCATGAAGACTGATATCCAGGGATTGCCTCGACCTGGCCACGGTGTTGAGGACATGGAAGAAGAGCCTCTCAGTGACAGAGACCAATGAGGGGTGAACCACGGCAGTGGAGGTGAACTGCTGAATGTGTGCCCAGTTGTCCTTCGTACCGACATCCGCCTTGTAGGCAGTCCCCCAAGCAGCCACATGCACATCACCAGACACGAACGACACCCGAAGCTGCTTCTGCTGCGCCGTCTTGAGCAGCGTTTCAATAAGGCGCCTACGCTCGCCCTCATGGCTGTCATTGGTCCAGTGGTCTTTTAGGTCGTCCGCGCTGCTGTCCAACACGTGTTCTGAACCAAAGCTGTCCATGAATGCCTCAGCAAGCGACAACTTTGGGTGAACGACCGGAACAGACGACATGAACAACAAGTGCTGGCACCCCACGCCAGGGTGCTTACGGTCGTTCTGCGCGATCGCATTCAGGTACTGATGCACGGCGCCCCAGGTGTGCGGCCCAAGGACCTGCTCATGCGACCTCTCAGTCCTGAGATCCGCCACTACCAGCTGGAGAGGGCCCAACGAATGCGTGAACGTGAAGCCCGGTTGCTTATCCAGAAGTGGAAGACCCAGCTTGTCCGCCTTGAGCGCCTTCGACCACTCGATGGATTCGAACAGCGGATCGTCCGAGCGAACACTGATATCGGTTCGCAGCTTCAGTTCAGGCAGCATCTCGGCCGCGTGCTGCATCTGAAACACCCAGAAGGCACGACGAGCGTGGAAGAACAAGCGCTGGAAGAGCGGACTGCGCTGCATCTCGACGCTGTATGAGCCCCACCCGTCGAAGATGTCATGGTCGTCCCACATCATGACGGTGGGCATGCTGGCCATACCGAGAGGCGCATCCAGAGAGCGTTCCACAGAGCCCCAAGGCTGGCGCTCAACGGGCAGCCACCGTGTACTGTAGAGGCCCAGGTAGTAGTCCTCAATCTTCTTGTCCAGATCTTCACTGACGTCGAAAGCCAGTTGCTTGTCGCGAGGCAGACCTATCCAGCCCTTAAGCTCCTTGAGGTCTTCCCAGATGGAGTCGAAGTAGATCTGGTCTCCTCCCATCAAAAGAAGATGGAAGCGCTGATTCCCTTTGCCGTGCGTGCGCGGCTCATGCCACAGTTGCTCTTTGTCGAGTTGATAGCCGACTGGTCGAACTTCCTTGTCGTGATTGCACAGAAGGTCCTCCCACACAGCGTGCTCCGACTTGATGAGCTTTCGCAACGCACTGGGGTCCGAGAATCCGTTGCAAGACACGTAGGCAAGTCGCGGCGCGTATCCCTTTCCAGGCACAGTGAAGGTCCAAGACTGTGCTACCCCTTTGATCTTGTACTCAACACGTCGTTCGTCCTTCTTTTGCTTGCACGACAAGTCATACCGAAGGTATGTCTTCCCAGCGTGCTCAAGAAGCACCATCGGCGGCTTCGTTTGAGTGCCGTCGAACGTCAAGACGGGAATCTTGGCATTGCTGTCAATGCCGATGAGCGCGGACACCTTCCAATCCCCTGCGGCACTGGTCCCACGAAAAGACAGTACCGGCCCTAGATGTAGCTTGGCCATTTGAACCTCCCCTAGTTGGTTTGTTTGAGTACTAGATTGGTGAAGACTGCTCTTTGGCAATCGCGCTGATGATTCGAGCTCGCGCCTTGGCCCTGGTAGCGAGCAACTCAGCTTCGCCCGCCTGGACAAGCCATTCAAAGAAGCGCTGCGTTGCTAACCTCGTTTGCACAGAGTCCCTGCAATTGGCCAGGAAGACAAACTGCATCTTCTGAACGTTGTCGGCAAGGTAAATTCCAAACGGGCTGCTCACAACGGTCGCATCCGGAAAGCCAAGCAGGTTGGTCGCTTGAGTCTCAGTCACCGTTCGGTGGCAAGCGATGACATGGAGAGGGCCACCGAGCGAACCTAGCTCACCAGCCAAACGGTGGTCATTCAAGTGAGGACGGCCAACCAATTCGCGAGCTGCCGCAACGCTCATCGCAGCTGGTACGGCGTGGACTTTGACCAGCACAGGGGTTCCGGCGATGGATACGCTGAGTGCGCCCTTTTTCATCGTGGATCCGGCTCGCCCTTCGAGGGACGCACGAACTTCGCCTTCCATCGCGGCCTTGCGCCCGACGAAGTCCATGCGGCTCCATTCAAGGGATGCACCAAGATCGAAGCGCCCGACTTTCGAGCCCTCCGCTCCTCGTCTGGTCTGCGTCAGAACGGCGTCAACAACAGTCTTTCGAACGGCAGTGGTGAGATCAGCCACCGTGTGAATCTCACCTCCCCGAAACGGGGAGGCGCCGTCCATAAATGTTGCGAACCGGGCGTTTCTCGCCTCCTGGAGCTTGTCGACAGCGGTCGGACTTTTGGGCAAAACCAGCACCCTTACCTTGCCAGGCGAGTACTTGATGCCTTCAGCGTACTCGGCATGACATATGCCGATGTCCTCGCCCGTCTTGGCCCATCCCGCATCACCGTTGTAAAGAACGATGAGGATGTCGCAGTCTCGAACCTGCTTGAGGCACGCTTCCCAACTATCTGCCGATTGGTCAAGCGCCTCGGCGTCTTCATTGATCCAGACTTCAAAAGGCTCGAGTTTGAACAGCTTCTGCTTCTCAATGTCCTTTTTGAGCGCTCGTCGAATCTCGGTGAGTTCGACGCTCTCTCCTTCAGAGAAGTCCACCAAACACCGGCTTGACAGCATGATCCTGATTTTTTGACTTGTTGCCATCCTCTGTCTCCTCCATTGCACTCAATGTGGTGCCGCCTGTACGTTCGCGTGCGGTCAAGCATACGGGCTGTATAAAAAGTACCGTGATGGAAAAATTGCCGAAAGCGCGCAAATGTTCTCGCTAGGCTGCTTGAAGTCCCCTCGGCTCGACATAGGGGTTCTGCATAGGCCTGCCAGGCTGAATGTGATTGAAGGCGATGCGCATAGAGTGCGCCTCATGGTGAGGAGTTCGATACCTCTGGCTGGACAGGTTTTCGAGGTGTCAAGCCGGCGCTGGCGTCGCATCGCTTCTAGAACTCACCACGAGTTGCGATAACAGTCTGTCAGCAAGCCTCTCTGCCACAGTTGACCAGTCAGTGGCCACACCTACCTCTTGAAGGGAGGTGGTTCGCAGCCCAACATACCCACACGGATTAATGTGCTCGAACGGGCGCAGATCCATTGCCACGTTGAGTGAAAGACCGTGGTAGGTGCAATGCCGACTTACTTTGATGCCAAGAGCTGCAATCTTTGCCACCCGCTGGAGTTCTTCCTCCAACTTGCGCGACCCTGCAGCAATTTTCGGGTCCCTTGATACGTTCGAGTGCACATAGACACCTGGAGCGCCTGACACTCGTATGCCATCGACGCCAAAACTACTGAGCGTTTCGACGATTGCCAACTCCAGACGAGCCACGTACTCCTTGACGAATATGTTGATTCGCCGCAGGTCGACTAAGGGATAAGCAGTAACCTGTCCCGGCCCGTGATAACTCACTTGCCCACCGCGATCGCTTGCAACCACAGGTATGTCCCCAGGTGAGAGTAGGTGCTCAGGCTTTCCAGACAGCCCCTGAGTAAAAGTTGGAGGATGCTCGCAGAGCCATAGCTCGTCACATGTATCTGCATCGCGCGCGGCGGTGAATGCACGCATGGCCGCGACCGTTGACTGGTAATCCACTTGCCCCAAAAATCTAACGATCATAAAAACTGACTGCGCGCGGTGCGGAAGAAGCATCTCGGGTGAGCACAATTTGATGCCCGATTTCGGCTTCAGTTGAGGCGCTGGCCAGACGACCGAGGCCCCTCAATTGCTAGCTTTTTCGGCAACGCTTCAAGCCATCGCCCTACGACTTCCATTTCTTGCTCGTTGAAGCCATCCGTCAACTGAAAATTCAGTGCCGTGAGAGCACTTTTTGTACGCTGGGCGGCAAGCCTGCCCTCATCAGTTTGGTAGAGACGTATCGCTCTTCCATCCTCTTCGTCGCGCTGACGCGTCAAAAATCCAGCCTGCTCAAGTCGATTGGCCAACCCTGACATCGCAGGAGCACCGATATTGAGCGCTGCGGCCACGTCGCCCGTTAGAGCTCCGTCGTTCTCAGCCAAATAGAACATCGTTCCCGCTTGCGCGGCAGACAGTGCCGAGGCTCCTCCACCCTCGTTCTCCAGCCAGCGATCTACAGCTCTGTAGGCAATGTTGAGCAAAAAGACCAAACGAGTCTTCTTTTGTTTCATCTGAACTCCGCGCTGATGGCCGCAACTTTAAAGTATTTCGTATACGAATCATATAACTCGCATACGAAATATTTTCGCACAAGGCGAGAACGCCCAGACACACCCAGGAGGAGACATGAGCAGGCACGTCAACATCTATAGAGAAAACGCTGTTCTCACTCTGACCACTGCGCGGCCAGAGAAGACGAAGGCACATCACCAACGAGATGTACGCATCCTTAGGCACCGCGCGCTTGCGAAACTTCCAGCTGGCTCACTGAAGCAAGGCTCTGATGCCCAACCCCGACGCCGTAGCGGCTCGATTGGAACTTGAAACTACTCAACTGAATCAGCGATTGCGCAGCGCTAGAGGCGCATGAAGCGCTTACTACCTTTTTAGACCAGCCTAAAAAAGGACCTTCATGGCAGCTTTGTTCAACGGTCTACGCAAGTTCAGCGGTCCCACCACGGGATCCCATTCGTTCGCGGTCCGGACGACCAATCGGCTGCCCCATATCGTCTTTGACAGCGCATTTTGGAACCGAGAAAGCTTCAACAGCGTCGTGACCAACAACATCATCTAGCGGTCGCACTACCCGAGCTGCCTCGACTAGCACCACATTGCGAACCAATTCTGCAATGTGACGAGTTAAGGCTTGTGAAGACGGCCCGTTATCGTTGATACGCATGGCGACACTTACGTCGGGAAGCATCGGTAGGCCCAAACCTGGCGATACCTTCACGAGGTCTCGCGTCAGCTGCTGAGGTGAACGAACTGTTATGCCCAGACCAGCTTTGGTCGCACTGAGTAACCCCTCTAGGCTGGTGCTGACACAAGCTGGTCTCCACGAGATGCCATGTTCTACAAGCGCACGCAGCACGATGTCACGAACAATGCAGGGCTCCGGAAATAGGACTAGCGGAAGTGGCGCACCAGGAGTCAGCTTGAAATCCCGCGCGGCAATCCAAATGAGCTCTGTATCCAAAAGGCTCTCGCCTAAGGGCTCCCCTAGCGGATCAGACGTTGCGATCGCCACGTCCAGTTCGCCTCTTTCAAACGCGGCATGAATGCGCCGGTTTAGGTCGACCACAAGATCGATCTGTACCTCTCTATGAGCATCCTGAATCTCGCGTAGCAACATGATCAGTGCGCCTTCGGCAAAGTCCTGCGCAACGCCTAAGCGAACCCTGCCACGGAAATTGGTCTGAGTGAACTCGCTGAGTGCCAGATCATTCAAGTGCAGCATGCGGCGCGCATGCTCAAGGAGCCGTTGACCCTTATCCGTAAGACTTTTCCCGCGTCCGTCCTTGTAAAAAACGTCTCCCCCAAGCACGGCGTCAAGCCGCTTCATTTGCAAACTTATGGCGGGCGCTGTCAGACACATTCGCTCGGCAGCCCGAGCAAAGCTGCCCTCTCGTACAACCGCCTCGAAAGTGCGCAACACGTCTAGCTCCAGATGCTTGGCCATAGGTTTCAACCGCTTATGCATTCGTTAAAAGATTCAACTTTACTCATGTAAAGCCGCTATGGCAACCTTCCGGGGCGTCTTCAAAAGGCGTTCACCCACAGGTAGGAAGGAGACATGGATGGCGAACTTTCACCCGCCGCTTAAGGCAGTTGCATTCGATGCCTACGGCACGCTATTCGACGTTTACTCGGTTGGTGCCACAGCCGACCGATTTTTCCCCGGGCGAGGCGAAACCCTCGCGCAGCTCTGGCGCGACAAACAAATCGAGTACACGAGACTCCGAACACTTTGCGACAAGTACGTCTCGTTCTGGCAGGTGACCGAAGACGCACTCACATTTGCCTGTCTTCGCCTGAACCTGACTGTGACCCCTCCGCAACGAGCAGAGCTACTTGATCAATACCGCCGACTGAAGGCGTACGACGAGAACAGCGGTGCTCTAAAGCGCCTGAATGCGATGGGACTTCCCCTCGCAATCCTGTCCAACGGAGACCCAGAGATGCTCGCCGATGCAGTGTCCGCCGCTGGCCTCGGCTCACACTTTGATCATCTGTTGAGCGTCGACTCAGTTCAACGCTTCAAGACGGCGCCAGAGGCGTACCAGCTAGGCCCTGACGCGCTTGGCTTCAGGCCCGAAGAAATCCTCTTTGCATCCTCGAACGGCTGGGATATCGCTGGAGCTACGTGGTTTGGCTACACGACCTTTTGGGTCAACCGCACTGCCCAGCCGATGGAGCAACTTGGCGTGCGGGCTCACGCAGAGGGACGCTCGTTGGACGACTTAGTGAAGTTTGTCGCCCAGCGAGTCTGACTGCGAAGGAGATTATGGGCAGTGCGCGCCCTTGGCGCAGATTGGCAGTGAATTAAGTGTGCAGGCTTACATAAGCAAGGAGACAAGACATGGATCGAAGGAAGTTCACAGTAGGTTCAGGGATGACCGCAGCGGCGGCACTCGCAGTTTCGCCGGCCAGGGGGCAAGGGGGCGCGCAAGTGCGTTGGAGGATGGCGTCGTCGTTCCCCCGCACGCTCGGCATGTACCAAGCAGCAGAGATTGTCGCGAAGCGCGTGGAGGCTTTGACTGGAGGGCAGTTCCAGATACGCGTTTTTCCACCCGGAGAGAGGAAGCTCGGACGACGCGTGGCTGGCAACTTCTAGGCCGGGTCATCTTCGTCCTGGTCCCGCCCGTCATACTCATCTTCCTGGTGCTCGGAACCATCTTCTTCGGAATCGCTACTCCGACGGAAGGAGGTGCCATGGGTGCAGTGGGGGCACTTGCACTGGCAGCAATGAAGCGGCGCCTCAACTTCAAAATGGTGTGGCAGGCCAGCGAAGGAACGGTCAAGCTCACGACATTTGTCATCTTCATTCTTGTCGGTTCAACGGTTTTCGGTCTGACATTCCGTGGCATTGACGGCGATCGCTTGGTCGAGCATCTGTTCGCTAGCTTGCCAGGCGGTCAGGTTGGATTTCTTGTTGTTGTGAACATATTGGTCTTCCTGCTCGCATTCTTTCTCGACTTCTTCGAGCTGGCATTCATCCTCATCCCGCTGCTCACGCCGGTTGCCGACAAACTTGGCATCGACTTAGTTTGGTTCGCAGTGGTGCTTGCAGTCAACATGCAAACATCCTTCATCCATCCGCCTTTCGGTTTCGCGCTGTTCTACCTTCGCAGCGTGGCCCCGAAATCGGTAACGTCATCGGACATCTACTGGGGTGCTGCTCCGTATCTGGTCATTCAGCTCTTGATGGTGGGTGCGCTCATTGCGTTTCCACAGCTTGTGGGGACCCATGCCAAGAAGGACATTGACACCAAAGGCGTGGAGATTCCGACCCTCGAACAGCCTGGTTATGCACCGCCGTTGTTCGGAGCACCACCGGGGCAGTAGTGTGAGCACTGGGGCCGGCGCAATGGCGGCGCTCGCCTCTGTTGCAATAGTCGCCGCGTTTGCGGCCGCCGCACTTCAGCTTCTGATTGTTGGAGTCACTGGCGCGGCTGGTTTTATGGCTGCGACTTTGGGTGCGTCAACCTGGGCCGTTGTCTTTGGCATGGTGCTAGTTGTGGGAAACGCGTGGACGTTGCAACTTCTCCGTGCGCAAACCCCCTATGGCTTAGTGACATTCGTCGAACAAGCGTGCTGCGGATTTTCTCACTGGCAGGTCAAGACGGGTTTTTGCAGTGCGCTCATGGGTGCCCTGAACTTCGGGGCTGGCCTTGGAGTCGGAAAGGAGGGCCCAGCGATCGTGCTTGCGACGACGGTCAGCGTATGGATACGCAGACGCACACCTTGGTTGCTAGATCATCGACTTGCGACCATCGCTGCCGTAAGCGCGGCTGTTTCCGCAATGTTTGGCATGCCTTTCTCTGCGATCGTCTTGGCGCTAGAACTGCTGCGGGCGTTCCCCTCCAGATCTTCGGCAGTTGCAGCGCTTCTAGGCAGTGCGGCGGGAGTTCTAGTGCACGCGCTGTTGCTGGACTCAACTGGGCCCACGGGTTGGGGCGTCGCCTACAGTCCAGTGCTCCCGGGTCAAGCTTTTCTCACTGGCGTCATGCTGGGGGTTGTTTCCGCTGGCTTCACTTGGATGTGCACTGCCATCACACTAGTTTGGAACACGACTCCTAGAGTGAGGTCGCCCGCGAGGGCAGCGTTGGCGATTGGGGTAAACGTTGCAGCCTGGATTGCATTCTGGCCTTTGTCAGCTCCTATAGACACAAGGCTTCACCACGTACTTATGGGGAACGCGCCATCGACTGCTCAGGGCGAGCTACTACTACTCGCCGCACCGCTGCTAATTGCGGCCGTATGCCTTCGCAGTTCTGTCGCCGGTGGCTACTTCTCCCCAGTAATGCTTGGCGGTGCAATGGCGGGGGCATTCTTCGCGGTAGAAACCGGCGCACCAGCTGAGAGCGGCGCACTTCTCGGGATGGGCGCAGCAGTCGCAGGCGTGCTGCGATTGCCCATATACGCAGTGGTCTTTGTCGTGGAAATGATTGGATCGCTGCAGCCAACAGTGCCGATGTCGATAGCGTGCCTAGCCAGCTGGCTCTCCGCCCGATGCCTCCATTCAGCCGGCGTACTAGGTCATCGACCAAAGCGTAGTGCAATCACGACTGCGGAAAAAACTACTTGAAGCGCATATGTACTCGACCCGTTGAGGCGCGCGGAACGGAAGAAAATGACACCAGCGGATAGCTGAAGTTTCCTAGTTCCGAGCGTTGATGCCCACAGTTCGGCAACAGAAAGGCCCAAATCTCGGTTTAGCCAGAACCAGTCGTTCCGGCGCCTCTGAACACTAGTTGGCTAGGGAATCTGACGCCCCGTCATGTGGCAATCTTTCCAGGAGAAATTGCCCGTTCGCGAAGCGCAGAAGGTGAAATGTTGTAGTCATCGCGCTGGAAGTCACGTCTCATACGAGGCGTCGCAAAGTCTATGAACGCGCGGAGCTTTGGCAACGACTGGCTTCGGCTAGGGTAGTACAGCGCCAGTCCAGGGATCCCCGTTGAAAATTTGTCGAGGACGCTCTCCAGGAGCCCGGCCCACACATAGTTCATCGCGATTGATCTAGGTAGACGAAATAACCCTGATCCTTTGAGCGCTGCTCGAAGGCAAGTGTCGACATCATTGGCGATGAGCGCACCACCGACCTGCACATCGACCGGCTCGGTATCCACCAAAAACTGCCAGCGGGCAACCGCGTCATCGTTTCTTCGAAGTTCAATGCATCGAAACTCCTTCAAATCCTCAGGCTTCACGGGCCGCCCATGTCTGGCAAAAAAGTCAGGGGTACCGACAACAACATATGGCTCGGGAGGAGTCAGCCAGAGTGACACCATGTCCTGCTGGACGAAGTTCCCTAGCCGTATACCCGCATCAAAGCCGTCTTTGACAATGTCGATGAGGTTGTCCTCGCCTACCAGCTCGAGCTGCAGCTTCGGATAAGCCTCCAGAAAATCAGGCAGGAGGCGGTTAACCAAAAGCGGAAGACAGGCTCTCGGTGCGTTTATGCGCAGACGGCCACTGACTTCAGCCCCTAGTCCCGCCGCTGCGTCGAGCCCATCCTTCAACATTTCCATCGCCGGTTTCGCGTGTGACGCCAGCCTAGCGCCGGCTTCCGTCAGTCTCACGCTTCGAGTTGTTCGAACGAACAAAGGCGCACCGACGCGCTCTTCAAGTGTTCGGATCGCGTGACTTATAGCCGAAGGTGTAAGCCCCAGACGCTTGCCAGCAGCCCTGAATCCGCGCAGCTCAGCCACCACCAGGAATACGGCCATTCCATCGAAGGCCGACTTGTCTATTGATGAATTCATTTAAACAACCCGTGCAAATTGCGTTGTATTGTGAAACAGTAAGGGTGACGGCATTCTCTGAGCCTACAAACCAATCAGGTCGAAAGGCTCATCAAATGACGAATAAGAGAATGCATTCATACCGACTGACCAAGCCAGGCAGCGCCAACGTGGCTCGACTGACTGAAGAGGCTATTCCGACACCTGGACACGGTCAGGTCTTGGTCCACGTGCGCGCCAGCGCCATCAACTTCCGCGACTTGATCATCGCCAACGGGTGGTACCCCCTGCCGATTCCAGACGACCAAGTTCCCCTCTCGGATGGCGCTGGCGAGGTGGTGGCTGTTGGCGAAGGCGTATCGCGATTTAAGAAGGGAGACCGCGTCGCCAACAGCTTCTTCCCGAACCTCTACGCTGGCAAATTCAACCAGGCAACCCAGCAGTGGGTTGCGCATCACGAGGGCTGGCTTACCGAGTACAAGGTCGTTTCGGCTGAGGCATTGGTTGGCATTCCAGACCATCTCAGCTTTGAGGAAGCGGCGACTTTGCCCTGTGCTGCGGTTACAGCTTGGTCGGCGCTGCAGGGAGTCCGAGCCGGCGACACCGTTTTGACTCAAGGAACGGGTGGTGTGGCCCTCTTCGCATTGCAGTTTGCAAAGGCGATGGGCGCGAGAGTCATCGCTACCACGTCGAGCTGGAGCAAGGCAGCTCGGTTGGCTGAATTGGGAGCTGACCATGTCTTGAACTACAAGACAGTCGAAGAGTGGGGCTTGCAGGCACGGTCTCTCACCGCTGGTCTCGGTGTGGACCGAGTAATTGAAGTCGGTGGCCCGCAGACCTTGACGCAGTCCCTGAAGGCCGTTGCGCTCGGTGGCCAGATTTCGATCGTTGGGGTGCTCGCCGGCGTCGAAGGGAGTATTGACTTCATGTCTGTCTTCCAAAGCCAAGCTGTGCTGAAGACCGTCGTGGTTGGCAACCGTGGCGAGTTTGAGGACCTCATGCGAGCTATTGCGCAGCACAACATCCGACCTGTCATTGACAGTGTGTACGGATTTGAGAGCCTGCAGGCGGCATGGGACCACTTCAGCGCTCGCGACGTCTTCGGCAAGGTGGTGATCCGTCATTGAGGCGTGCACGTGTTGAGCGACATGCCGCGCGCTTGCTACCAAAGCCGCTTGCGCGCGAGGCAGCATGATGATTGATTTTCCGCGAGAGTTGGCGTCGCGATTTGCACAGCTGCGCCTGGCTTGAGTCACGGCTTTGACTTGTGGGTTGACTGCTTCTGCAGTGGTCGCCCATCAGGAATGGGCTTTGCCTCAACGATTTCGATGAGAAGGTTGTCAGGTCCTCGAACGAAGAAGCTCTTGTGGCCGAACTTCGCATCTATCTGGATGCCCCTCACGATGGTGACGCCGGACGCTTTCATCCTCTCTAGCGCACGCGCAATGTTGGTGTACGAGAATGCAATGTGGCCGACTGCGCGGTCATCAGTTGGCTTGAAGCCGTCGACAGGCCAAAGATCCTTCGAGGCGAACTGGTTACCTTGATGCCCGCAAAGCGAGTGTTCTAAGAGATGAAAATCACAAAAGGCAAGCGCAGCGCGTCAGGCCCGTGGGCGCCTGTGGGCAAGGGGGTGCGAGGGGTGGGAATGTGGGCAAGTCGCAGGCTTGTCCATATTTCCATGCCGATCCCCGCTTGTCCACGGGATCAAGACAGATCACTTGGTTTCAATTTGGACGCCGAAGACACGCACAGCCAGACCTTTGTTTCCGGGCTGGAGGGCAAGGCCAACGAGGGAGGCAATCACGAGCAGCACGATGAGGCGGTTTGCGTGTTTCATGCCTCCCATCATGTTGTCACGACGAGCAAAAGGCACTGCGGCCCAATTTCGCAATTACGTCGTGAGTCGCCGCCGAGCGGCCCAAGGTGCGGTGTTATACGATATAGATTATGTTAAATGGCTTCAACATAACATTGCATCATATAGTGGGCGGGGTGCGGCGTCTAGCGCTCGTGATCCTTGCTTGGGGTGGGAGGCGTTGACTTGTCGGTTTCGGTGGAAGCGCTTTGGCCTGGAACCGGGCCGCGCTCAATGGCCCTGGCCATGTTTTCGTGCAACCGATCCATGACCGTTGCCTGTTCAGCAGCCGTGAGGTGTTGACCCTGAATTTGCTTTTTGAGCGCATCGAGCTGGACGAAATTTGCTTGCAATTCCGGGTGTTGCTTGACGGCTTCCTGGCGAGGCAGCTCTTTGAATGCTTTGCTTCGGGCTTCCCGCTCTATGCGTTGAACAATTTCCTCAGCAGGAATTTTCCCCTTGTCGTAAGCGTAGGTGATTTGGGCGTAGCTGCCGTTGTCAAAATCCCGCTTGGGGCCGAGCGCTTTGTCGTGAATAACGAATCCGCGATCTTCGGATTCCTGCAGCGCGTGGTGCGCCGTTTGATCAACAACCTTGCCACGATAGCTTCGGCCATGCTGGGCCGCGGCTTCTGAAATCGTGATGTTGGGGGCCGAGCCTTTGGCGACCGCATCCAACTGCTTCAGCGAGGCCTGGCGAGCCCGGTATGGGGCCGCAAACTGCGCCTCCACCCATTGCGGGGCATTGGGCTCAAACACCACGTCCGGGCCGTTCTTTGTGACAACGCGAATGGGCGTGGTGCCCGAATTGTCAAAAATCAGCGCCTTGTCGGAGTGCTCCACTGCAGCCGGTAGGGGTCTCCTCGTTTTCAGTGCAATAAGTGACGGTACGAAAAGCTAGCACTGGCGCGGAGGTGGTGTTGGTAGATCGTTGATTTCATTGACTTTCCTGTTCACTTTCAAATCTGCGATTCGTGGCGTCAAACCGTGGTCGGTTTCATCCATTGGTGCCAGTTATCGATGCATTTGGCCGCGAAGGCAGGATTTGGTCAGCATAGCGGTCAACCGGGAAGCGAAACACACCCCGCAAGTTGATGCTCTCCAGCCTGGTGGGCGCAATCTTCCCGATCAGTTCCGGTGGAATGACCTGGCGGCGGTTCGACCAGCGATCCAGGACCGCCTGCATCTGTGAGGTATTCCACGCCATCACGATGTTGGCCATCAGGCTCAACGCATCGGCCACAGCCTGCATTTCATCGACACGTTTGGCCTGCGCCGGGCTGATCCGGCCGGTATAAATGGCGCGCTTGAGGGCGTTAACAGCCTCGCCCCGATTGAGCACCCGGCGCAACTCGTTCCTGAAAGCGTCCTTGACAAAGTAGTCAGCCAAAAACGCCGTACGCAGCAACCGCCCCAATTGCACGCCAGCCTCATAGATTGGATCGCCCTGGGCGGCAGAACCGAACCGCGCAAGAGCTGCCACCGCACTGGCATGTCCGCTCATGACCGAGGCTGCCAGGTGCACCAGACTATCCCAATGCTTTTCGATCAAAGCGACGTCGACATTGGCTTCGCACACCGCAGCGATTTCTGCGGGCACTTTGGTGCCGCGTGGCACAAAGAGGTGGCGCTGTTTGAGTTCCTTCAACCGCGGGCAAAGATCAAAACCAAGCAAACGGGCATGTGACATGGCAAAGTCGGTGTAGCCATGGGTATCCACAGCAAGCTGGCTGGTCTCCAGCTTTTCTTGGCGGATGACACCTTCAATGGCCACGCCCGCCTGGCGCTCATTGAGCACAAAGGGCTGCGCATGGAAGATGCCCCACCGGTCTTTTACATGGGAGTAGATTCCAATGGAAGGTGTGTTGCGCCGAGGATCAAGCCGGGCTTGCCACACCCGTTTGGTGGTCTCCATGGTCATCATGTCAGAAGATGCCAAATCGGACCGCCCCCAGGTGGCGGCAATCGGGTGTCGCTGCATGAATTCCAGCACAGCCTGGCAGGCCTGGCTCAGACGCCGTTCGTCCCGCGCCCAGCGCATGGCCTGGCGAATGCTGGTGGCAGACAATTGCGGAACCATGCGCGCGCATTCGACCGCAGTCAGACTGGTGCCGTGGGCCATGATGCCGGCATAGACCATCAGCAGCTCGTCGGTAGAGCGCGGCTCACGTCCGAGCATGATCCAGCTAAAGCGCACCTGGGCGTCAACGGCCAGAATCACTTCCGGCAATTGAACCTCACCGATGCGGTGATCCAAAGCCGCGCGCAGCTTGGTCACTTCTGGGTCTTCGTCCTCTGCGGGCAATGGCGACAAATGGAGTTCATCATCCACGCGCAGTACGCCACTGCGGGCTGCAGCGGCCACC
This sequence comes from Comamonas sp. C11, assembly GCF_024496285.1. NCBI lineage: Bacteria > Pseudomonadati > Pseudomonadota > Betaproteobacteria > Burkholderiales > Comamonadaceae > Comamonas > Comamonas sp. C11. The sequence continues at coordinate 222,943 of NZ_CP101744.1, read as the reverse complement.
GCATCGACACCGGCAGTTACTCTGGCCAGCAAAGGCTTCAAGAAAGTGGCAGCCTTGCTGGGTAACGATAGACGGGCATAGTGTTTCTTGGACTCTGCCTGCCAACGCTCGTCCGTGAAGAACAAGCGCGCACGACCCCGAAAGCTCAGGCTGTGCTCAATCCAGACCGAGCCATTGCGCACCGCGCGGCGCAGGGCAAACAGGGTGGCCACCTCCAACGCCTGAAACGCCCGTTCCCGGTCTGGGCTGGAGATCGAAACCTGCCAGATCATTCCCAGACTTGGTGCCACCACTTCAACTGGCAGCTTTCTGGATCCTTTGAGATATAAAGCTTGCAGCTTGGCAAGGTACTCGATGGCAGGATGCTCGCCGGTGGCCTGCCAGGGCAGCTTTGCAATGGCGACGAGCAACGACCGCACGGGGCGAATTCCATCAATCAATCCCTCGCGGACCAGGGAGGCCCTGCTCGGTGGTTTGCGTTTCTGGGTTTCGGTGATCAAGGCTTCAAGACGGGCACGCAACTCAGCATCTGGCACCGCACCTTGCGCGCTCAAGGCAACAAGTTCGCCGAGCAGCGTTTTGTACATTGCGGCCCAATTGACGGTAGCGGGGACATCGGCGGCAGCCTGACGCCACAGATCGGCGATCCGGCGCTGCACCATAAGGATCAACTGGTCTGTGGTGGTGAACAGGCAATACCGAAGAAAGCATGCGACCTCCACGGTGCGCGCTGGCTCTTTGATCTTGGCTCCGGCTGAGGGCGGCCTGGAGACAAGTCGGCGCGCGTAGCGGCGCAAGATGAGATCGGGGATGTCTGCCAGGTGCTTATGAACGTCCAGCGTGTAAAGCAGGTCGATGCGCTCCAGTACCTCGCTGATTTGGCGGGTTGAGTGTTTCGCCGGTGCAGCCCATAGCCAACTCTGCTGGGTTTGTCCATCTGGGCGCAGCTCTGAAACTGAGGCTCGCCAGCGATCAAGTGTTGCTGGATCAACGCTGGCGGCGATGGCGGTGCCTGTTTCAACTTCAAGCTGGGCAAGTGCCGCCGCAATCAGTGTCCGAATTGCCCGCTCGTGCACGATCACCAGCTTGTTCTTGTACAGCCATTGACGCGCCCGCACGAGTAGCTGATCGCGGTCGGCGCAGCGCGCCACTTCGTCGCGCAGTTCACGTACCAGTGAGCGGCGCTGGTGCTCGCTCATCCACTGGAATCCAAGGACCGTGCAGGCTACTTGTTGGTGATCGAATAGCGTGCGCCCGCGTTCATACATGGCTCTCAGCGAGGCGACTTCTGGTGCTGCAATGCCAAGCTCGTTGCCAAGGTGGCGCCACAAGGCTACTGGAATTACCCGAAAGGCACCGAGCAAACGCCCACTCATGCGCAGGAAACCAATATGGAGCGCCAGACCAAGCTTGTGGGAATCACCTCGGCGTGCATTGATTGCGTCGCGCTCGGCACCATCGAAGGTGAAAAATGCCTTCATCTCGAAGTCGCTGATATCGCGGGGGAGCCCACGCATCCCCAAAAACGTTGTGTGCCAACCCTGCATCGTGAACCTCAAAAGTGGGAGGCCACCATACCCGTTTACAAAGCGAACAGGAAAGTCAATGAAATCAACGGTCTACCCAGACCACCCCCGCGCCAGTGCTAGCTTTGCGTACCGTCACTTATTGCACTGAAAACGAGGAGACCCCAAGAAGCATAAATGGCCTGTAGCGCTTGATGGATAAGCGCAAGCAGCTATGCATTCAATAGCAAATCAATGCACCCGCGCAGCCAGCTTGCGGTACAGCGTCTGGCGGCTGATGCCCAGCTGGCGGGCAGCCTGCGAGACATTGCCGCGCGCGCTTTGCAGCGCCTGGTCGATGGCGGCGCTGGAGAGTTCTTGCAGGCTGAGCACCGCTGCCGCAGGCACGGGCCTGGCGGTGGTCAGCCCTGGCAGCCTTGCGGGCAAGGGTGGAGCCGCCGTTTGCAGCGCCTGCACGATGTCATCGCCCAGGTGCTCCCAGCCCAGTGTATTTTCGCCCTCGGCCAGCATGGCGCAGGCGGTGCGCAGCACACTGGCGTATTGGCGCAGGTTGCCGGGCCAGGGGTGGGCGGCCAGGCGCTGCAGCAGGTCAGGCGCCACCTGCACGGGGTGGGGCAGACCCTGCTCGGTGGCCAGGTCGGCCAGCAGTTGCGCCGTCAGGGCGGCGAAGTCGGTGCGCTCGCGCAGGGCGGGCAGCTGCACCGTCAGGCCGTTCAGGCGGTAGTACAAATCGTGCCGGAAGCGCCCCTGCTCGGCCGCCTGCAGCAGCTGGCAATGCGTGGCGCTGATGAGGCAAAAGTCCACCGGCACGGCGTGGCCTGCGCCCACGGGCGTCACGCTGCGGTCTTGCAGCACGCGCAGCAGGCGGGTTTGCAGGGGCAGCGGCATGTCGCCGATTTCATCGAGGAACAGCGTGCCGCCGTGGGCCTCGCGCAGGCGGCCCAGGCTGCCTTCCTTGCGGGCACCGGTGAAGGCGCCGGCCACATGGCCGAACAGCTCCGATTCGATGAGGTGCTCGGGGATGGCCGCGCAGTTGATGGCCACGAAGGGCCCGGCGCGGCGTGGGCCGCTGGCGTGCAGGGCGCGCGCAAACACTTCCTTGCCCACGCCCGATTCGCCCTGGATGAGCACCGCAATGGGCTTGCCCACCACACGGCGCGCCTTGTCAGCGGCGGCACGCCAGCGGGCGTCGCCCGTGTCCAGCCGGGCCAGGGCATCATCGGCGGATTCGTTGGCGGCAGGGGCACCCGGCGTGCCGCGCACCCAGCGGGCGGCGGGCCAGGCGGCAGCGTCGAGCTGCACCTGCGCATACAGCAGCGCCCCACCGCGCAGGCGCAGCGCCTGGGGCTGCTGGGGGCGGCGGTGGTGGTGCGAGAGCAGGTCATCCAGCCGCACGTCCAGCACCTGTGCCAGCGGGGTGGCGCCCACGTCGCCCATGTGCAGGCCCAGCTGGGTGAGGGCCACGCGGTTGGCGCCCACGATCCAGCCATCGGCCGACACGGCCACGATGCCTTCGGCCACGCTGCCAATGCCCTCGGGCTCGCGGTGCAGGTGTAGGCGGACATTGCGCTTGCAGGTGGCCACCAGCAGGCGGTTTTCGATCATGCGGGCCGCAGTGCTGACCAGGCCCAGGGTGTGGGCGTGGCCGTTGCGGTGGTCACCCGAGATGTCGAGGATGCCCAGCAGCTCGCCCGTGGCCGAGAGGATGGGCGAGGCCGCGCAGGTGAGAAAGCTGTTGCGCTCCAGAAAATGCTCGCCGCCATGCACTTCCACCGCCGTGCCTTCGGCCAGCGCCGTGCCAATGGCGTTGGTGCCCCGGTGGGATTCGTGCCACGAGGCGCCGCAGGTCAGCGCCACGCGCTCGGCCTTGTCCACAAAGCCGGGGCTGCCCAGCGTGTGCATGAGCATGCCGGCCCGGTCGGCCAGCACCACCACGCTGTGGCTGTGGCGCACCTGGTCGAACAGGTATTCCATGATGGGGCGCGAATGCGTGAGCAGGCTGTGGTTGCAGGCCATGGCTTCGCGCAGCTCGCCGGGGCTGGGCAAATCGGCCGCTGCGCGCCCGGCAGGGGCCAGGCCTGCGGCCATGCTGCGCCCCCACGAACGGGCCAGGCGCTCATCCACCAGGCCCGTGGGGCAATGGCCATGTTCCAGCAAATGTCGCCGGGCCTGTTGCAAGGCCAGCAGGGGGGATGGGGTGGTGCGCACGCTGTCTCCTGAACGGGCGTCATGGCACCCGCTTCGAAGGGGCAGTATGGCCGGGTGCGAAAGCCGGAGCAATAGCGTTTGCACAGGGAAACTGTCCAACTGTTCCATTTCGTGACAGGTGTTCTGTGTTGGAACGTAACGCATGGCGCCAACGCGTCACAACTCCGAGCCCTCACACACCAAAACCCAAACAAATCAGCCACTTAGCGCGGAAGCAGCCCTTGCCCAGCAGGCACTCAAGGGCTGGCATGGGTCTTGCATAGCTGCTGTCATCTGCCGCCGCAACACGCGCAGCAGATGTCCAAAACATCGATAGGAGACACAGCATGACCGTTTACGCAGCCCCCGGCGCCGCTGGCGCCAAGATCGCCTACAAGCCCCAGTACAACAACTTCATCGGCGGCAAGTTCGTGCCCCCGGTCAAGGGCCAGTACTTTGATGTGATCACGCCCGTCAACGGCAAGGTCTACACCCAGGCCGCCCGCTCTACCGCTGAAGACATCGAACTGGCACTGGATGCCGCGCACGCCGCAGCAGACGCCTGGGGCAAGACCGATGCCGCCACACGCGCCAACATCCTGCTGAAAATTGCCGACCGCATCGAGCAGAACCTGGAGCTGCTGGCCTATGCCGAGACGGTGGACAACGGCAAGGCGATCCGCGAGACGCTGAACGCCGACATTCCGCTCACCGTCGATCATTTCCGCTACTTTGCGGGCTGCGTGCGGGCGCAAGAGGGCGGCATCAGCGAGATCGACGAAAACACCGTGGCGTACCACATCCAGGAACCGCTGGGCGTGGTGGGCCAGATCATTCCGTGGAACTTCCCCATCCTGATGGCCGCGTGGAAGCTGGCCCCTGCGCTGGGCGCGGGCAACTGCGTGGTGCTCAAGCCCGCAGAGAGCACCCCCATCTCCATCCTTATCCTGGCCGAGCTGATTGCCGACCTGCTGCCCCCCGGCGTGCTGAACATCGTCAACGGCTTTGGCCGCGAGGCAGGCATGCCGCTGGCCAACAGCAAGCGCATTGCAAAAATAGCGTTCACCGGCTCGACCAGCACCGGCCGCGTGATTGCGCAGGCTGCCGCCAACAACCTCATCCCCGCCACGCTGGAGCTGGGCGGCAAGAGCCCCAACATCTTCTTTGCCGACGTGATGGACAAGGACGATGCGTTTCTGGACAAGGCCGTTGAAGGCCTGGTGCTGTTTGCTTTTAACCAGGGCGAGGTCTGCACCTGCCCATCGCGTGCGCTGATCCAGGAAAGCATCTACGACAAGTTCATGGAACGTGTGCTCAAGCGCGTGGCCGCCATCAAGCACCAGAACCCGCTGGACACCGACAGCATGATGGGCGCGCAAGCCAGCAAAGAGCAGCTCACCAAAATCCTCTCGTACCTGGAGCTGGGCAAGCAGGAAGGCGCTGAAGTGCTGGCCGGTGGCGGCCAGGCCCATCTGGGCGGCGACCTGGAAGGCGGCTACTACGTGCAGCCTACGCTGTTCAAGGGCCACAACAAGATGCGCATCTTCCAGGAAGAAATCTTCGGCCCCGTGCTGGCCGTGACCACCTTCAAGGACGAGGCCGAAGCGCTGGCGATTGCCAACGACACGCTGTACGGCCTGGGCGCCGGTGTGTGGAGCCGCAACGGCAACGTGGCCTACCGCATGGGCCGCGCCATCAAGGCCGGGCGCGTGTGGACCAACTGCTACCACGCCTACCCCGCGCACGCCGCGTTTGGCGGCTACAAGGAATCGGGCATTGGCCGCGAAAACCACAAGATGATGCTGGACCACTACCAGCAAACGAAGAACCTGCTGGTGAGCTACAGCGAGAACAAGCTGGGCTTCTTTTAAGCCGGTTTGATGGGGGTCAACGGGCAGCCTCAAACCCCGCTTTGCCAAGGCGTGCCGGGCGTACGATTTTGGCAAAGCACCCCCAGCCTTGGGCGATGGCAGCAGCGCCTCGCCCTCTGGCCCGACCGCCCCGCCGCACCGATGGCGGGCGCGGGCTGGCCCGCAGCACCCCAAGGCAAGGGCAGCCCCGCCCTGCTGCGACACACCGACCCAACCCTTTCCCCATACCTATAGCGATACCAAGGAGGTTCACGATGACCAGTACGTTCTTCATGCCCAGTGTCAACATCATGGGCGCAGGCTGTCTGCAGGAAGCCATGGTGGCCCTGAAGGGTCACGGCTTTCGCAAGGCGCTGATCGTTACCGACGCCGTGCTCAGCAAGCTCGGCGTGGCGGCGCGCATACAGGCCCAGTTGGCTGGGCAGCAGATTGCCTCGGTGGTGTTTGATGGCACCCAGCCCAACCCCACCGTGGGCAATGTGCGCGCCGGGCTGGCGCAGTTGAAGGCCGAGCAGTGCGACTTCGTGATCTCGCTGGGCGGCGGCTCGCCGCACGACTGCGCCAAGGGCATTGCCCTGTGCGCCACCAACGGCGGCGAGATTGCCGACTACGAGGGCGTGGACCGCTCTGCCAAGCCGCAACTGCCCCTGGTGGCCATCAACACCACGGCGGGCACCGCCAGCGAGATGACGCGCTTTTGCATCATCACCGACGAGGCACGCCACATCAAGATGGCCATCGTGGACCGCAACGTCACGCCCATCCTGTCCGTCAATGACCCCGAGCTGATGCTGGCCAAGCCCAAGGGCCTGACGGCTGCCACCGGCATGGACGCGCTGACCCATGCGGTGGAGGCCTATGTGTCCACCGCCGCCACGCCCATCACCGATGCGTGCGCGCTGAAGGCGGTAGAGCTGATTGCCCGCCACCTGCGCACCGCCGTGAACCATGGCGACGACCTGAACGCCCGCGAGCAGATGGCGTATGCGCAGTTCCTGGCCGGTATGGCGTTCAACAACGCATCGCTGGGCTATGTGCATGCCATGGCGCACCAGCTGGGCGGTTTCTACGACCTGCCCCACGGCGTGTGCAATGCGCTGCTGCTGCCGCATGTGGAGGCGTTCAACGTGCCCACATCGGCCGCACGTCTGCGCGACGTGGCCCACGCCATGGGTGTGAACGTGGCGGGGCTGGACGCCGAAGCGGGCGCACAAGCCTGCCTCGCCGCCATCCACCAGCTGGCGCTGGATGTGGGCATTCCCAAATGTCTGGCCGACCTGGGCGTGAAGGAAGCGGACATTCCGCTGCTGGCCACCAATGCATTGAAAGATGCCTGCGGCCTGACCAACCCGCGCACCGCCACGCAGGCGGACATTGAAGGCATCTTCCGCGGGGCCATGACGGCCTGACGCCATGAAGGCCATGGACGCCGTGGATTCCACACACGCCAGCGGCACCCCGCCACCCCCACGGGTGGTGGCCACGCCCGCCGCGCTGGAACTGCTGGCCTTGCTGCAAGCCAAGCATGGCCAGGACCTGATGTTTCACCAAAGTGGGGGCTGCTGCGACAACAGCGCCGCCAACTGCTACCTGCCCGGCGAGATCACCATGGGTGCGGGCGATGTGTACCTGGGCGATATCGGGGGCTGCCGCTTCTACATGGGCAAGGCCCAGTACGAGACCTGGAAGCACACGCAGCTCATCATTGATGTGATCGACGGGCATGGCGGCGGCACCTTCTCGCTGGAGGGGCCCGAGGGCAAGGCCTTCCACACCCGTTCGCGGGTGTTCAGCCCCGAAGAACTGGCGGCCCTGGGCATCCAGGGGTCTCCTCGTTTTCAGTGCAATAAGTGACGGTACGCAAAGCTAGCACTGGCGCGGGGGTGGTCTGGGTAGACCGTTGATTTCATTGACTTTCCTGTTCGCTTTGTAAACGGGTATGGTGGCCTCCCACTTTTGAGGTTCACGATGCAGGGTTGGCACACAACGTTTTTGGGGATGCGTGGGCTCCCCCGCGATATCAGCGACTTCGAGATGAAGGCATTTTTCACCTTCGATGGTGCCGAGCGCGACGCAATCAATGCACGCCGAGGTGATTCCCACAAGCTTGGTCTGGCGCTCCATATTGGTTTCCTGCGCATGAGTGGGCGTTTGCTCGGTGCCTTTCGGGTAATTCCAGTAGCCTTGTGGCGCCACCTTGGCAACGAGCTTGGCATTGCAGCACCAGAAGTCGCCTCGCTGAGAGCCATGTATGAACGCGGGCGCACGCTATTCGATCACCAACAAGTAGCCTGCACGGTCCTTGGATTCCAGTGGATGAGCGAGCACCAGCGCCGCTCACTGGTACGTGAACTGCGCGACGAAGTGGCGCGCTGCGCCGACCGCGATCAGCTACTCGTGCGGGCGCGTCAATGGCTGTACAAGAACAAGCTGGTGATCGTGCACGAGCGGGCAATTCGGACACTGATTGCGGCGGCACTTGCCCAGCTTGAAGTTGAAACAGGCACCGCCATCGCCGCCAGCGTTGATCCAGCAACACTTGATCGCTGGCGAGCCTCAGTTTCAGAGCTGCGCCCAGATGGACAAACCCAGCAGAGTTGGCTATGGGCTGCACCGGCGAAACACTCAACCCGCCAAATCAGCGAGGTACTGGAGCGCATCGACCTGCTTTACACGCTGGACGTTCATAAGCACCTGGCAGACATCCCCGATCTCATCTTGCGCCGCTACGCGCGCCGACTTGTCTCCAGGCCGCCCTCAGCCGGAGCCAAGATCAAAGAGCCAGCGCGCACCGTGGAGGTCGCATGCTTTCTTCGGTATTGCCTGTTCACCACCACAGACCAGTTGATCCTTATGGTGCAGCGCCGGATCGCCGATCTGTGGCGTCAGGCTGCCGCCGATGTCCCCGCTACCGTCAATTGGGCCGCAATGTACAAAACGCTGCTCGGCGAACTTGTTGCCTTGAGCGCGCAAGGTGCGGTGCCAGATGCTGAGTTGCGTGCCCGTCTTGAAGCCTTGATCACCGAAACCCAGAAACGCAAACCACCGAGCAGGGCCTCCCTGGTCCGCGAGGGATTGATTGATGGAATTCGCCCCGTGCGGTCGTTGCTCGTCGCCATTGCAAAGCTGCCCTGGCAGGCCACCGGCGAGCATCCTGCCATCGAGTACCTTGCCAAGCTGCAAGCTTTATATCTCAAAGGATCCAGAAAGCTGCCAGTTGAAGTGGTGGCACCAAGTCTGGGAATGATCTGGCAGGTTTCGATCTCCAGCCCAGACCGGGAACGGGCGTTTCAGGCGTTGGAGGTGGCCACCCTGTTTGCCCTGCGCCGCGCGGTGCGCAATGGCTCGGTCTGGATTGAGCACAGCCTGAGCTTTCGGGGTCGTGCGCGCTTGTTCTTCACGGACGAGCGTTGGCAGGCAGAGTCCAAGAAACACTATGCCCGTCTATCGTTACCCAGCAAGGCTGCCACTTTCTTGAAGCCTTTGCTGGCCAGAGTAACTGCCGGTGTCGATGCGGTGGCCGCTGCAGCCCGCAGTGGCGTACTGCGCGTGGATGATGAACTCCATTTGTCGCCATTGCCCGCAGAGGACGAAGACCCAGAAGTGACCAAGCTGCGCGCGGCTTTGGATCACCGCATCGGTGAGGTTCAATTGCCGGAAGTGATTCTGGCCGTTGACGCCCAGGTGCGCTTTAGCTGGATCATGCTCGGACGTGAGCCGCGCTCTACCGACGAGCTGCTGATGGTCTATGCCGGCATCATGGCCCACGGCACCAGTCTGACTGCGGTCGAATGCGCGCGCATGGTTCCGCAATTGTCTGCCACCAGCATTCGCCAGGCCATGCGCTGGGCGCGGGACGAACGGCGTCTGAGCCAGGCCTGCCAGGCTGTGCTGGAATTCATGCAGCGACACCCGATTGCCGCCACCTGGGGGCGGTCCGATTTGGCATCTTCTGACATGATGACCATGGAGACCACCAAACGGGTGTGGCAAGCCCGGCTTGATCCTCGGCGCAACACACCTTCCATTGGAATCTACTCCCATGTAAAAGACCGGTGGGGCATCTTCCATGCGCAGCCCTTTGTGCTCAATGAGCGCCAGGCGGGCGTGGCCATTGAAGGTGTCATCCGCCAAGAAAAGCTGGAGACCAGCCAGCTTGCTGTGGATACCCATGGCTACACCGACTTTGCCATGTCACATGCCCGTTTGCTTGGTTTTGATCTTTGCCCGCGGTTGAAGGAACTCAAACAGCGCCACCTCTTTGTGCCACGCGGCACCAAAGTGCCCGCAGAAATCGCTGCGGTGTGCGAAGCCAATGTCGACGTCGCTTTGATCGAAAAGCATTGGGATAGTCTGGTGCACCTGGCAGCCTCGGTCATGAGCGGACATGCCAGTGCGGTGGCAGCTCTTGCGCGGTTCGGTTCTGCCGCCCAGGGCGATCCAATCTATGAGGCTGGCGTGCAATTGGGGCGGTTGCTGCGTACGGCGTTTTTGGCTGACTACTTTGTCAAGGACGCTTTCAGGAACGAGTTGCGCCGGGTGCTCAATCGGGGCGAGGCTGTTAACGCCCTCAAGCGCGCCATTTATACCGGCCGGATCAGCCCGGCGCAGGCCAAACGTGTCGATGAAATGCAGGCTGTGGCCGATGCGTTGAGCCTGATGGCCAACATCGTGATGGCGTGGAATACCTCACAGATGCAGGCGGTCCTGGATCGCTGGTCGAACCGCCGCCAGGTCATTCCACCGGAACTGATCGGGAAGATTGCGCCCACCAGGCTGGAGAGCATCAACTTGCGGGGTGTGTTTCGCTTCCCGGTTGACCGCTATGCTGACCAAATCCTGCCTTCGCGGCCAAATGCATCGATAACTGGCACCAATGGATGAAACCGACCACGGTTTGACGCCACGAATCGCAGATTTGAAAGTGAACAGGAAAGTCAATGAAATCAACGATCTACCAACACCACCTCCGCGCCAGTGCTAGCTTTTCGTACCGTCACTTATTGCACTGAAAACGAGGAGACCCCGTGTCGCGTGCATATGCCGCGCTGCGAGACAGCGGCTACGCTCACGCGACACAAGGTGCAGGAACCTTCACCGCCGTCCCCGGCGGGCGCGAACGAGCCCATGACCGTGTGCTTGCTCCGAAAGGTGTCGGCGAGGACTGGATCGACCTGAACTGCACTGCGGACTCGGCGCCCGCCGACGTAATGAGCGCCTACACAGCCGCGCTTTCGCAACTCCCCGCCTACTTGGGCGGTCACGGATATTTTCCGGGAGGCTTGCCGGTGTTGCAGGAAGCCGTTGCTGCGGCCTACGCGATGCGCGGACTGCCAACCACTCCTGACCAGATCGTGGTCACACCGGGTTCGCTGGCTGCCGCCAGCGTCGTGGCCCGCGCACTTGCTTCGCGTCGCACGCGCGCACTGGTCGAGTCCCCCACGTACCCCAATGCGGCCGAAGCACTGAGGGCATCCGGCGCGCGATTGCACGAAGCGCCATTGGATGCCCACGGATGGGACATCGCCGGCATCATGGAAACCGTGAAGCAAGTGAAGCCGGACTTCGTGTATCTCGTTCCCGATTTTCAGAACCCCACGGGTGCCGTCATGACCGCAGACCACCGCAAGCGATTGGGGAAGCATCTTCTTGCACACGCCGCGCTGCCCATCGTGGACGAAACGAACTACGCGCTGGCGTTGGATGGTCAGCAGATGCCGCCTCCGTTTGCGGCCTTCCATCCTAATGCGATCACGCTCGGCAGCATGAGCAAGGCGTTCTGGGGAGGATTGCGCGTGGGCTGGATTCGAGCCCCTCGTCACCTCGTCGAGCGCCTGACCAGGGCACGCCTATCTCTCGATCTTGGCGTGCCCGTTCTGGAGCAACTCGCGGCGACGCACCTGCTGCGAAGTGGACCGGCCGCTACCGGACATCTTCATCGTTTGCGACTACAGCGTGATGCACTGATCCACGCAGTAGAATCACATTTACCGGGCTGGCGCTTCGTCCCACCTGCTGGCGGGATGGCGCTGTGGTGCGAGCTTCCACGCCGAGGCGCAACCGCATTGGCCTCCATGGTGGCCGCCAACAATGTCATCATTTCGCCCGGCCCGGTCTTTTCCCTGGGGGGCGGGCTGGATAAATTCGTTCGCCTGCCTTGGACTCGGCCGGCAAACGAGTTGCAGGATGCCGTCGAGCGTATCGCCATCGCATGGCATCGCATTGAGCAACATGGCCACCACGGACATCCAACCCCCACACACGGGCGGTTCATCGTCGTCTAAGCGATGACCTCGGCTGATTCAGGCCTCGAATCCCAACGCCGTGAACGCATGCCGCGTGATCGCCTCCAGTGTGCGCCGGCTGGGCCGGGTCTTGGCCAGGACATTGAGTCCTTGCGTCGTGCATACGAGAAATACGGCCGCTTCGGCCGCATCGACGTCCCGCGATAGTTCTCCCGCTTGCTTTGCCCGCTCGATCGCGCCAGATAGGGCCGTTTCCAGCCTGGCCAGGTGGAGTTGGAAGGCTTCGCTGATCTGCGGATCATTCATGGCGAACTCAACGATCGAGTTCGTCACAAGGCATCCCCAGCGCCGTTTGCCGTCCAGCATCGCTTCGATGAGCGCCGCGTAGTAGTCGGCAATCCCGGCCCGACCGGACGGATTGCTGTTCAGGCGCGCGATCGTCTCTCGCGACATGGACGCCATGTAGCTCTTCAAAGCCTCGATGAAGAGGCCGTGCTTGTCACCGAAGGCGGCGTAGACGCTGCCCGGGTTGAGCCCGGTGACCCGGCAGATCTCCTGCATGCCAGCCCCGTCATAGCCCCGCTCCCAGAAGACGTCCACCGCGCTTTCAAGCACCGCATCGCGGTCAAAGTTTCGTACTCGGCCCATGGCTTTTGATGATTCATCAATCAAGAATTTTCACATGACTCAAGCATACATTGCCATGAAGACTTGTTGAAGCTAGAATCTTCTTGAATTCATATTCAATAATGGAGCCGTGGATGAAGATCGCGATCATGGGCACCGGAGGCGTAGGTGGTTATTTCGGAGCCAAACTGGCCCTCGGAGGCAACGACGTCAGCTTCATTGCCAGAGGGGCGCACCTGGCTGCCATCAAGTCCCAAGGCCTCACTGTGCGCAGTCCGCTAGGGGACATGCATGTCCCCACGCCCAGAGCAACCGACACGCCGTCGGACGTCGGGCCAGTCGATGTCGTTCTGTTCGGTGTCAAGCTTTGGGATACCGAGACGGCCGCCAACGCGATCAAGCCGCTGATCGGACCCGAAACGATGGTGATCTCCTTCCAGAACGGGGTGATCAAGGACGAATTGCTGAGAGCCACGCTCGGAGAAAAGCCGGTAGCAGGTGGCGTTTGCTACATCGCGGCAACCATCGCGGCCCCGGGCGTCATCGGTCATGCCAACAACCTGCAGAAGCTGGTCTTTGGCGAGTACGGCGGCCATCGCAGCGCGCGTATCGAGCGCTTCCATCGAGCCTGCATCCAGTCGGGGATCGACGCCGAGATCAGCGACGACATTGCCAGAGTGATCTGGGAGAAGTTCGTCTTCCTGGTTGGCCTGTCGGCGACCACCGCGTCCACACGGCGCCCGATAGGCGTGGTGCGCGGCAACCCGGCCTCCCGCAAGTTGCTCGAAGGCGTCATGCAGGAGGTGGTCGACGTCGGACGTGCTGAAGGCGTCAACCTCGCCACTGACTTTGCCCTGGACCGGCTTCGCTTCTGCGACCAACTGCCCGCCGACATGACTGCTTCCATGTTGCGCGACCTGGAACGCGGAAACCGGCTGGAGGTGCAGTGGCTCAGCGGCGACGTCAGCAGCAGAGGCCGGCGGCTCGGCGTGCCCACGCCGCGAAATTCAGTGGTCTGCGAAATCCTTGCGGTTCATGCGGACGGAGCGCAGTGAGTCATCAGTGATTGTTTCTGCCCTTTCAACATGAGGAAGTGCCATGAAAAACGAAATTCTTGAAAATGGCTTTCTTGACGTGGCCGGTCACCGCATCGCCTACACACGCCAGGGCCACGGGAGTGCCATCGCCCTTGTTCACGGCATTCCCACGAGCCGCCATCTTTGGCGCAACGTCATGCCGCTTCTCGCCGCATCAGGCCATGAAGCGCTTGCGATCGACCTTCTCGGTTATGGTGATTCCGACAAGCCTTCGGACGCGGAACTCGGAATCCAGGCGCAATCCGAAATCATCTTTCAGGCACTTTCGGCCCTGGGGTGGAAGCGCGCAACCATGGTGGGCCACGACATCGGAGGTGGGATTGCCCAGCTCGTGGCTATCAACCATCCCGAAATCCTTGATCGCCTCGTTTTGATTGACTCCATCCTCTATGACTCGTTTCCAGAGCCAGGAATTGCCCGCTTGAAGGAGCCGGCGTGGGACGAAATTCTTGGTGCACCGGACTTCGATCTGAGAAAGGGTCTGGCGAAAGGCTTTTCACGAGGCATGTTCCATACCGATCGGGTGACCGCTGAACTGGTCGAGGCCTATGAGCGTCCGTTCCGTGGCGTCGAAGGGCGGCGTGCCTACCTACGTGCGGCCCGGGCATTGAGGTCAGAGGAGCTTTCTTCGCGCATGGAAGACGTCGAGAAGCTGGCCCTGCCCACGCTCATCATCTGGGGGCTGCACGACACATTCCAGCCATTGCGCTTCGCAGAGCGTTTGGCAGGGAAGATGTCCAACGCCCAACTCCAGGTTTTTGATGACGCTGGGCATTTCCTGCCAGAGGATGTACCGGAAGCGCTGGCTTCCCGTGTCGCTGAATTTACAAGTACCCAGGAAGGAGCACGCTGATGGCGCGAAATGCCCCCGCTCCTGCATCCAGTCAGGCTGGCTTCCTTGTCACGCTTTTCGCATCGACCTTCTTGATGGGGTCCAGCTTCGTCGCAGGAAAAATCCTGCTACAGCAGGGCTTCACGCCGATGATCTTGGTCGGGTGGCGCTTCTTTGTCGCGGCCTTGGCGACCTTGCCGCTGGTTCTGGCCGGCGAGCGAAATATTGTGGCCGCGCTCCTGCCAGCCAAAGCAGGGCTGCGTGATGTTGCGCTGGTGATCCTGATTGGCTTGCTTCAGACAGCCGCCGTCATGGGGCTGCTGTTCTGGGCCATGCAGTTCATCTCCGCATCGACGGCCGCCATCCTGCTTTTCACCAATCCGATCTGGGTTGCTGTTCTGGGTCGCATCTTCCTTGGCGAAAGCCTGCACAGAGCGAGGCTCCTTGGGTTGCTTCTTGGCGTTGTCGGTGTTGCGCTTGCCATTGGTATCAGCCCATCCATGTTTTCTGGCGGGATGACCTTGGCTGGCGAAATCATCGGCATCGTCTCTGCGCTTTGCTGGGCAAGCGCGACGCTCATCAATAAACGGGCGGCATTGCCGTTCGCGCCTTGGGCCTTGAGTTTCTGGCAAATGCTGGTGGGTGCGATCGCCATTCTAGTCATCGCCTACATCAATGGCGAGCAATGGCCCGATAACGTAACGCGGGAGCAATGGGGATGGTTTCTCTGGCTTTCCATCCCTGCATCAACGGGCTCATTTGGCCTCTGGTTCGTGGCGCTTAAAAGAGGTGGTGCAACAAGAACCAGCGGATTTCTGTTCTTGGCTCCGCTGTTCACGGTCATCCTTGCGTATTTCATCTTGGACACGGAAATTTCCTGGATGCAGGCTGCTGGCGGAATATTGATAGGCCTTGCTTTATGGCTAGTCAACCGAGAACTGCCGGCAAGAAGTCGGCGCGAGAGGGCTGACGAGGTAATCGCTGAGGGCGAGCCGTGATGAAGATACGTTATTTCTGTTAGTCATCGGGTCACCGCAGCAGGCCAACATGGAAATTCGGCATTTGCGTTGCTTCGTAGTATTGGCGGAAGAGTTGCATTTCACCCGTGCTGCGGAGCGCTTGCATATTGAACAACCCCCTCTTTCGCGGGCCATCAAGGAGCTTGAGGACGAGCTGGGGGTCGTACTTTTCAATCGAAACCGCCGGGGGACGTTACTGACTGCAGCGGGTGCAGCCTTCCTGCAAGATGTCCGTCGGTTGTTCACCGTTCTGGATCAGGCGCGAGAGAACGCAAAGGCTGTTGCGGCAGGCTTGCGAGGTAGTCTGCGCATCGCGATATCCGACGGGGCCATCGACCCCCGACTGTCGGCGTTTCTTGCCCGTTGTCGTGC
The DNA here is from genome assembly GCF_024496285.1 of Comamonas sp. C11. Classification (NCBI taxonomy): domain Bacteria; kingdom Pseudomonadati; phylum Pseudomonadota; class Betaproteobacteria; order Burkholderiales; family Comamonadaceae; genus Comamonas; species Comamonas sp. C11. The sequence goes on along the minus strand of NZ_CP101744.1, from coordinate 207,167 downwards.
AGAAGAGCCGGAGGTCGAGATACGTCTATCAGAAGTGCCTTTGGCCGAGCAGTTGCGCGGCCTGCGCTCGGGCGATTTCATGATCGGGTTCGCACATACGGCCGACGTCGGCGACGGCGTTGTTGCCGAACCAATCTGGCAAGACCCGCTGGTGATCGCGGTGCCAGCCCGGCACGCATTGCTCGTCCACAAGGAGGTTCCACTCCACGAACTGGGAGGGCATCCGCTTGTCTTGTGCAACCCGCACGCATGCGAGGGCTATTGCCGCGAGCTGGGACGCCTCCTGCAAGCGGTGGAGCACAAGCTGAACGTCGTGGAGAAAGTGTCCTCGCTGGACATGATGCTTACCTTAGTCGGCGCAGGCTATGGCGTCGGCTTCATGACGGCGACCAAGATTCCGGTCTCCCAACGGCCGGATGTGGGGGTCTCCTCGTTTTCAGTGCAATAAGTGACGGTACGCAAAGCTAGCACTGGCGCGGGGGTGGTCTGGGTAGACCGTTGATTTCATTGACTTTCCTGTTCGCTTTGTAAACGGGTATGGTGGCCTCCCACTTTTGAGGTTCACGATGCAGGGTTGGCACACAACGTTTTTGGGGATGCGTGGGCTCCCCCGCGATATCAGCGACTTCGAGATGAAGGCATTTTTCACCTTCGATGGTGCCGAGCGCGACGCAATCAATGCACGCCGAGGTGATTCCCACAAGCTTGGTCTGGCGCTCCATATTGGTTTCCTGCGCATGAGTGGGCGTTTGCTCGGTGCCTTTCGGGTAATTCCAGTACTCGTGCGGGCGCGTCAATGGCTGTACAAGAACAAGCTGGTGATCGTGCACGAGCGGGCAATTCGGACACTGATTGCGGCGGCACTTGCCCAGCTTGAAGTTGAAACAGGCACCGCCATCGCCGCCAGCGTTGATCCAGCAACACTTGATCGCTGGCGAGCCTCAGTTTCAGAGCTGCGCCCAGATGGACAAACCCAGCAGAGTTGGCTATGGGCTGCACCGGCGAAACACTCAACCCGCCAAATCAGCGAGGTACTGGAGCGCATCGACCTGCTTTACACGCTGGACGTTCATAAGCACCTGGCAGACATCCCCGATCTCATCTTGCGCCGCTACGCGCGCCGACTTGTCTCCAGGCCGCCCTCAGCCGGAGCCAAGATCAAAGAGCCAGCGCGCACCGTGGAGGTCGCATGCTTTCTTCGGTATTGCCTGTTCACCACCACAGACCAGTTGATCCTTATGGTGCAGCGCCGGATCGCCGATCTGTGGCGTCAGGCTGCCGCCGATGTCCCCGCTACCGTCAATTGGGCCGCAATGTACAAAACGCTGCTCGGCGAACTTGTTGCCTTGAGCGCGCAAGGTGCGGTGCCAGATGCTGAGTTGCGTGCCCGTCTTGAAGCCTTGATCACCGAAACCCAGAAACGCAAACCACCGAGCAGGGCCTCCCTGGTCCGCGAGGGATTGATTGATGGAATTCGCCCCGTGCGGTCGTTGCTCGTCGCCATTGCAAAGCTGCCCTGGCAGGCCACCGGCGAGCATCCTGCCATCGAGTACCTTGCCAAGCTGCAAGCTTTATATCTCAAAGGATCCAGAAAGCTGCCAGTTGAAGTGGTGGCACCAAGTCTGGGAATGATCTGGCAGGTTTCGATCTCCAGCCCAGACCGGGAACGGGCGTTTCAGGCGTTGGAGGTGGCCACCCTGTTTGCCCTGCGCCGCGCGGTGCGCAATGGCTCGGTCTGGATTGAGCACAGCCTGAGCTTTCGGGGTCGTGCGCGCTTGTTCTTCACGGACGAGCGTTGGCAGGCAGAGTCCAAGAAACACTATGCCCGTCTATCGTTACCCAGCAAGGCTGCCACTTTCTTGAAGCCTTTGCTGGCCAGAGTAACTGCCGGTGTCGATGCGGTGGCCGCTGCAGCCCGCAGTGGCGTACTGCGCGTGGATGATGAACTCCATTTGTCGCCATTGCCCGCAGAGGACGAAGACCCAGAAGTGACCAAGCTGCGCGCGGCTTTGGATCACCGCATCGGTGAGGTTCAATTGCCGGAAGTGATTCTGGCCGTTGACGCCCAGGTGCGCTTTAGCTGGATCATGCTCGGACGTGAGCCGCGCTCTACCGACGAGCTGCTGATGGTCTATGCCGGCATCATGGCCCACGGCACCAGTCTGACTGCGGTCGAATGCGCGCGCATGATTCCGCAATTGTCTGCCACCAGCATTCGCCAGGCCATGCGCTGGGCGCGGGACGAACGGCGTCTGAGCCAGGCCTGCCAGGCTGTGCTGGAATTCATGCAGCGACACCCGATTGCCGCCACCTGGGGGCGGTCCGATTTGGCATCTTCTGACATGATGAGCATGGAGACCACCAAACGGGTGTGGCAAGCCCGGCTTGATCCTCGGCGCAACACACCTTCCATTGGAATCTACTCCCATGTAAAAGACCGGTGGGGCATCTTCCATGCGCAGCCCTTTGTGCTCAATGAGCGCCAGGCGGGCGTGGCCATTGAAGGTGTCATCCGCCAAGAAAAGCTGGAGACCAGCCAGCTTGCTGTGGATACCCATGGCTACACCGACTTTGCCATGTCACATGCCCGTTTGCTTGGTTTTGATCTTTGCCCGCGGTTGAAGGAACTCAAACAGCGCCACCTCTTTGTGCCACGCGGCACCAAAGTGCCCGCAGAAATCGCTGCGGTGTGCGAAGCCAATGTCGACGTCGCTTTGATCGAAAAGCATTGGGATAGTCTGGTGCACCTGGCAGCCTCGGTCATGAGCGGACATGCCAGTGCGGTGGCAGCTCTTGCGCGGTTCGGTTCTGCCGCCCAGGGCGATCCAATCTATGAGGCTGGCGTGCAATTGGGGCGGTTGCTGCGTACGGCGTTTTTGGCTGACTACTTTGTCAAGGACGCTTTCAGGAACGAGTTGCGCCGGGTGCTCAATCGGGGCGAGGCTGTTAACGCCCTCAAGCGCGCCATTTATACCGGCCGGATCAGCCCGGCGCAGGCCAAACGTGTCGATGAAATGCAGGCTGTGGCCGATGCGTTGAGCCTGATGGCCAACATCGTGATGGCGTGGAATACCTCACAGATGCAGGCGGTCCTGGATCGCTGGTCGAACCGCCGCCAGGTCATTCCACCGGAACTGATCGGGAAGATTGCGCCCACCAGGCTGGAGAGCATCAACTTGCGGGGTGTGTTTCGCTTCCCGGTTGACCGCTATGCTGACCAAATCCTGCCTTCGCGGCTGTTAATTTCCACGCAAAACTGACCCGCCGGGGGTGCGGATAAAAACTTGGACTGGTTTTATGCGGCTAGGCCAAGTTTGTGCCGGTATTCCACAGGACTTAAACGTCCCAGAGATACCTTGATACGTTTTTCGTTGTACCAACGAATGTACGCATCGACAGCTTCGATGAACTGCTCAATCGTCGTTGATTGCCAGTTGCCGGGATAGAACAACTCTATTTTCAGCCTTCCAAAGAAGCCTTCGCATGCAGCATTGTCTGGCGAGCAACCTTTGCGAGACATCGAGCGAATCAGCTTTGCATCATGGATCCTCGAGAGCCAGCCCGGCCAGCGGTAGTGAGCTCCACGATCAGAATGAATCACAGGGCGGCTCTCACTGCCTTGAGCAGCATCAATGGCCGCATCCAGCATTGTGTTGACGAGATTTGCGTTGGGATGAGTCCCAATCGACCAGCTCACCACCAGCCCGTCAAAGCAATCAATGACTGGCGACAGGTAAACCTTGCCAGCAGGGATTTGGAATTCAGTAATGTCTGTGAGCCACTTCTCATTGGGCGCAGCAGCATGGAAGTCTCGATTGATGAGGTTTTGCGGGGCAGCACCTATCTCTCCAAGGTAGGAGTTATATCTGCGGCGTTTGGGCTTGGCCACGATCAACCCCTCCTGCTTCATCAGCCGACGAACCACCTTCTCTGAGATGCCCGTGCACTCCTTGAGCAGAGATGCCTGTACCCTGCGGTACCCATAGCAACGGTAGTTGTTGTCGAAGATCTCTGTGATGCTTCGGCGTACATCCAAGTATTTGTCAGCCAGCTTCAGCCGGGCACGATGGTAAAAGTACGAGCTTCTAGCAAGGCCAACAAGAGAAAGCAGTTCTGGCAATTCATACTGACCGCGCAACGCTTCAACCAGCACAGCCTTATCTTTGTTTGCCAGGCTATGCAGATCAATGCCAGCCCCATTTTTTAAGATTTCATGGGCCTGTTTGAGAAGCTCCCGCTCTATCTTCAGCCGCCGAACATCCTGGCGCAATGATTCAACTTGGCGCCTGAGTGCTGCTTCATCCAACACTGGCGATCGCTTTGGACTGTGTTTCATCGAGGCAGGGGCACAAGGGCCAAGCAACTGATTTTTCCAGTTGTACAAGGTCCCCCTACACACCCCTAACTTGTCCGCAATCTCCTGTGCAGTTGATTGACGGGTACACAGTTGCACCACGCCCTCACACATCAAAGTATCAGGCTTTGTAGCCGGCCAAGATCTGCCTACTCTCGATTTGCAGGTGTCAGGGCAGTCTTGCCGAACCCACGCAGTCAACGTTCCTCGACCCGGATAACCCAAAGCCCTCATCGTTGCAGCAATACAGCGATCATGGGCGAGGTAATGAGCAACCGCCACCTCCCTTTGCTTCAGAGAATATTTTGGTGCTCTTGGAGCTTGGCTTGCTGGCAAATCCTGATGCTTCAGGTAGTGCTGATACCAGCCTTTCAATGCGTTCTTGGTTGGGTACCCCAACTGGCGAATCGTGGCTCTGGCACGCAAGCCAAGCTTGATGTAAAGCTCAACTGCACGAATCCTGTCTGCGTATGAATACATGAACTACCTCCTGGTAGTCCAAGTTTTTGTCCGCATCCCCGCCATTTCCATCTCAAACTGACCCACCCTTTAGCTTGAGCCGGAAGGCTCAAGATGTGGATAAGATTTTGTTTCTCTCCTTCTTCATGGGCGGTTGTTGGACTGCACTGCTGTGCTTGAAGCGGTAGCTGTCGTTGCCTGTTTCCAGAATATGGCAGTGGTGGGTCAGGCGGTCCAGCAAAGCCGTGGTCATCTTGGCATCACCAAACACGCTGGCCCATTCGCTGAAGCTCAGGTTGGTGGTGATGACCACGCTGGTACGTTCGTAAAGCGTCGAGAGCAGATGGAACAGTAGCGCTCCACCAGATGAGCTGAAGGGCAGATAGCCCAGTTCATCGAGTATCACCAGATCCGTATGCACCAACCTGTGGGCGAGCTGTCCGGCTTTGCCCTGGACCTTCTCTTGCTCCAAGGCATTAACCAATTCCACAGTAGAGAAGAAGCGCACCCTTTGACGGTGGTGCTCAATGGCCTGAATACCCAGTGCCGTAGCAATGTGCGTCTTACCCGTGCCAGGCCCACCGACAAGCACCACATTGTTAGCCTTCTCGATGAACTCACAGCGATGAAGGCTGCGTACCAAGGCTTCATTGACCTCACTGTGGGCGAAGTCAAAGCCTGCCAGATCTCTGTAGACCGGGAACCTGGCGGCCTTGAGTTGATAGGCAATGGAGCGCACTTCTCGCTCAGCACTCTCGGCCTTGAGCAGTTGCGACAGTATGGGGTGTGCTGCTTCAAAGGCTGGTGAGCCTTGCTCGGCAAGTTCTGTCACGGCCTGGGCCATGCCAAACATCTTGAGTTGGCGCAGCATGATGATGATCGCAGCGATGGCGGGGTCATGACGCATGGCGCACCTGTCGGAGTTGGTCATAGCGCACGACGTTGGCCTGGGGCTCAACGATCAAGGCCAAGGCTTGGGGTGAGTGGATGGGCTCAGGTTCCGGTGTTCCATCAATGAGGCGGTGCAAGATATTGATGATGTGGGTCTTGCGAGGTACGCCATCCTCCAGTGCCAACTCGACAGCGGCCAGGACGGCTTGCTCATCGTGCTGCAACACCAAGGCAAGCACCTCCACCATCTCACGGTCGCCGCCAGGTTGCTTCAGGAGCAAAGCTTGCAGTCGTTTGAATGCGTCTGGCAACTCGGCAAACGGCGCACCGTTGCGCAATGCGCCAGGCTTGCGCTGCAATACGGCCAAGTAATGGCGCCAGTCATAGACCGTACGCCCAGAGCCTTGGTGATTGCGCTCAATGATGCGCGGGTGTTCGCAGACGAGCTGACCTTCGGCCACGACAACCAGGCGGTCGGCATAAACCTGCAAGCTCACGGGCCTGTTGGCATAAGAGGCCGGCACGCTGTAGCGATTGCGCTCAAAGTGAACTAGGCAGGTGGGAGAGACTCGTTTGGCATGCTCGACAAAGCCGTCAAACGGCCGAGGCATGGGCATCAAGGTTGAGCGTTCTTGCTCCCACACATCAGCAAGTGAGCCAGGCAATTGGCCATGCGCAATCTCTTGCCATAACTGTTGACACCGTTGCTCTAGCCAATCGTTGAGGGCTCTGAGTGTTGGAAACGTTGGTACAGATTGCCAGATACGATGGCGAGCGTCCCGAACATTCTTCTCGACCTGTCCCTTCTCCCATCCCGAGGCCGGATTGCAAAACTGTGCCTCGAACAGGAAATGGCTGGCCATGGCACTGAAACGGGCGTTGACCTCTCTGAGCTTGCCACGGCCGACACGATCAACGGCTGTGCGCATGTTGTCATAGATCCCCCGCCTAGGGATGCCGCCAAACACCGCAAAGGCACGGTTGTGGGCATCGAACAGCATCTCATGGGTTTGCAGCGGATAGGCCCGCAGATAGAAGGCTCGGCTGTGGCTGAGCTTGAAGTGAGCCACTTGCAGCTTGGTGCGTACACCCGCAATGACAGCCCAATCCTCGCTCCAATCAAACTGGAAGGCTTCTCCAGCGCCAAAGACCAGAGGCACAAAAACGCCTCGCCCTGATGTCTGCTCAGCGGCATGACACTGAGCCTTCCATACTCTGGCAAAGGCAGCGACTCGGTTGTAGGAGCCGGTGTAGCCCAACGCCTGCAAGTCCAGAAACATCTGCTTGATCGTGCGCCGCTGCTTGCGAGAGCGGTTGGCTTCTGTGCGCAACCAGCCAGACAGCTTGCAGGCAAATGGGTCTAGCTTGGTGACGATGGTGCGCTGTGCAAGACGAGGCTGCACAACGTCGGAGCGCAAATACTTGCGGATGGTATTGCGAGAAAGCCCGGTTCTGCGGGCGATCTCTCGGATGGACAGGTGCTCACGCAGAGCCCAGCGTCGGATGACACTCAAAGTAGCCACGTCAATCACTCCTGGTCTCCTGCTGCACAAGAAAGCAGCAGGCTAGGGTTAATGCGTGGGTCAGATTGAGATGGAAAAACCGGGGGCTAGTGGGTCACTTCTGGGTGGAAATCAACAGCTGGTGGTAAGACTGGGCTTTCCGACCTGTCCTGCTGCTGTCGAGTGGGCGATGAGCCACCCGAATGTCCAACTTCGCGTCTATACGGCGCGTTCATTCCATCCAAAACTCTATCTTTTCGGCGATGACAAGGCCTTGGTGGGATCGGCCAACCTAACAAGAGCGGCCATCACAGCGAATCAAGAAATCGTTGTGGGACTTGACGATAGTGACGAACGTTTGCCTGAGCTCGCAGCGATATTCCAAGACTACTGGGAAAGCGCCGACGTTCCCACAGGCGAAATGTTGGCACAGTACAGGATGTTGTACCGCAAGTACGAGCAGCACAGCAACGCTGCAGAATTGCTTGCTGACGAGGTCGCAGAGTTGCTCGGCAAGACCGCACCGAACAACATCGCCCGCGGACAGCCAAAGCCCAGGTCCGATTCTCTCTTTCGTTCAAGCTTTCGAAAGTCCTACCAAGAGTGCGTGTCGGCATTCAACATTGTGCGAGATGCATACGCAGCGAGCGGCTATAGGAAGGTCAGCGAGCAGGACGTTCCACTCCGTCTCGAGGTTGACTCCTTCATGAGCTTCATTCGGCAAAAACACGCCACCGGGGAGTCTTGGCAGAAGTCCCCCTACCGAACCGTCGAGGAGCAGCGAACCATCCTGCGACCACTCATTGACGAGTGGTCATCCATACCATGGCCTTACTTCGAGAACACCATCGTCGGCGAGACCTATCCACGCCTGCAGCGCGTATTCAAGTCAAAGGAGACAATTCTCGCGGCCTCGGACGATGAACTGTTTGACGCCCTATCCACTCTGCACAGTTTCGGCGACCGCCTCCGCTTCTATCGCGGCGGGAAAGAAACTTGGAGAGATGAGTTCATCAATAGCAACGACCCCGAACGCGCTAGAGAAGCGCTTGCGCATTTGGTGTTCGGGCGTGGGGACGTAGTAGACAGGATGGCTGATGCGGTCAATGGCGACGGCAAGATTAAGGCTTTCGGTAAGGCCAACGTTCAGGAACTCATCGGCTGGTGCAACAAGGAAGAACTCCCCATCCTTAATAGCCGAACGACAAAAGTGCTGCGCTACTTGGGATCCAGAGTTCGACAGATCCACTGACCTGCCGCTGCGTAGTGGTATCAGTTGTGCGACTGCCCTGATTGATTTCTAAAAGGCAAGAAGTTCGGTTCATCTTCGCTGTGCTTGTCGATCGGACCAGGCGTTTTCAAGCTGATCATGACGGCATCTGCATTCGCGAACGATGCGATTCGGGATACGGCCCGATAGTAGGGGCAGTGTCGGCTTCTGTCGCGAAAGTGGCCGCCAAACGTATTGATTACGACCGGCAGCGACCGCTGCAAAGCCGACTTAGGTGGTCAGAAGTCGGCTTCAGGCTATTTCTCATCGTTGCCGAGGAACTGCATTTCGACCGTGCTGCCAAGCGGTTGAACATGTCACAGCCGCCGCTCACTGAACATTCCAAACACTACTGCAGTGGACGTTGGACAAGCTGCAGCGAGTACAACCAACTGGCCGAGGCCCATACATGTAGCTAGGTTATCCCTATCACCGCATCGCTGGCCCCGCGTGCCAGTACCCGGGAAAATGACTGGCACATGCCGGCGAAAGTATCCGCGCTGGCGCTTAGCGGGCTGTCGCTGCGGTAGATCAGGCAGTTGTCGAAGGTTGGCGACGACTCCTCTATGGGCAGGGCCACGACATCGTTGCCCAGCAAATTGTTGTCCATCATGACCACGGGCACCATGGCCAGCCAGTCCGTGCCTCGGAGCAGGGGCGTGAGGTGGGAGAAAGACTCGCAGGTGGCGGCCACCCGCGGCATGGGCAGGCCTTGCTCGGCATGAAAGCGCAGCACTGTGCCCCCGGGGCCGCCGGGCGGGCCCAGCAGCACCCATTCCTGGCCTTGCAAGGCTTTGAGACGGCATGCCCCGGCTAGGGGGTGACCGCGCCTGGCTATCACCACCAGGGCGCTGCGAAACAGCTTGCGCACTTCAAAGCCCGCGGCCACTCCTGCATCGGGCACGGCGGTGACCGCCAGTTGTATGCGCGACTGCTGTAACTCGGGCAGCAACTGCTCATAAAAGCCGCTGAACAAGCGCAGCTGCACTGAGGGAAAGCGTCGGTGGAACTCGGGAACCACCAGATGCAGCAAAACCGCCGTAGGCGTGGGCCCCAGGCCAATGGCCAGGCTGCCGCCCTCGGAAGTGAGGGCCTGGCGCGCATCCTCCTCGGCCTTGTAGGCCTCGCGCGTAATGAGCTTGGCGCGCGGCAGCAGCCTCTCGCCCTCGGCCGTCAGCGCAACGCCCTGCACCGAACGGCGCAGCAGTTGCACGCCCAGCGTGGCTTCCAGCGCCTTGAGGCTGGTCGTGATCCCGGCCTGTGAAATATCCAACTGGCGCGAAGCCGCCCTGAAGCCGCCGCACTCCACCACGGCCAGAAAAACTCTCAACTGTTGCAGCGTCATGGCCTTTACCGATAAGAAAACCTGATCACTATAAGCCTCTCCTGGCTTATCCGGCGCAGCGCTTGTCCCTACCATCGACTACGCAAAAACACTTTTCGCCATCTCATTTAATTCAGAAGTTTCAAAGTGAAAACACAGGTTGCAATCATTGGAGGCGGACCCGCCGGATTACTTTTATCCCATTTGCTGTACCAGGCCGGCGTGGACAGCGTGGTGCTGGAGCACCGCAGTCGCGCCCAGGTTGAGGCACGCATACGCGCAGGCGTGCTCGAACAGGGAACGGTCGATCTGCTGCGCAGTTGCGGTCTGGGCGAGCGCATGGACAAAGAAGGCCATTTGCACGACGGCATGAAAATCGCCTGGGCCGGCCAGGAGAGCTTCTTCATCGATGTGCACAAGCACCTGGGCAAGCGCTTCATGGCCTACGGCCAGACCCAGATTCAGGAGGACTTGCATGCGGCCAGCGATGCGCGCTCGGCGCGCATACTGCATGAGGCCATGAACGTAAGCTTGCACGATGTGGACGGCCAGGCGCCTTTCGTCACCTTCGAGCACAAAGGCCGCGCACAACGCTTGGACTGCGAGTTCATCGCGGGCTGTGACGGCTTTCACGGCGTCTCGCGCAAGACCATCCCCGCCGATGTGCTGCGTGAGTTCGAGAAGGTCTATCCGTTTGGCTGGCTGGGCATTCTGTCGGAGACGCCGCCGCTGGACGACATCGTCTACGCAAATCACCCGCGTGGCTTTGCGCTGGCCTCCATGCGCAACCCCATGCTGAGCCGCTATTACATACAAGTGCCCCTGGACACGCGCCTGGAAGACTGGTCGGACGAGCGCTTTTGGGAAGAACTAAAGGCCCGCTATCCCAAGGAGATGGCCGAGCGCATCGTCACCGGCCCGTCCATCGAAAAATCGATTGCCCCCTTGCGCAGCTACGTGGCTGAGCCTATGCGCCATGGCAGCCTGTTCCTGGCCGGCGATGCGGCCCACATCGTGCCGCCCACGGGCGCCAAGGGGCTGAACCTCGCCGTCTCCGATGTGTTTTACCTGTCCAGGGCCCTGGCCAGCTTCTATGCCACGGGCTCGGCCGAGCTCATAGACGGCTACAGCGACATGGCGCTGCGCCGCGTCTGGGCCTCGGTGCGCACCTCCTGGTATCTGACCAATCTGCTGCACCGCTTTCCGGACAGCTCGGCCTTCGACCAGCGCGCCCAGGAGTACGAGCTCGAATACCTGCGCGCCAACCCCTCGGCCCAGTTGGCCTTGGCCGAGCAATACGCAGGCCTGCCGTTCGAGGAAACCTCAGGCGTAGCTGCAACTAAAGCGAAAGGAGAAGGCTCATGAAGGAGCAACTTATGGAGACAAAGGCTGCCCTGGCCGACATCCCTGGCACCTATGTCTTCGACGGTGCCCAACACCGCCTGGGCCTGAGGCTCAACATGTTTTGCAAGTCCCTGGACGACAAACACAACCGTGAGCGCTTTCGCCAAGATCCCGAGCAATATCTTGCAGGCCATGCCCTGTCCGATGAACAACTGACCGCCGTGCGCTCTCGCGACTGGCTGGCCATGTTGAGCCTGGGCGGCAATATCTACTACCTATTCAAGCTGGCCATCTTCGATGGATGGAGCATGCAGCACGCGGGAGCGGCCATGTCCGGCACGGGCATGAGCGTGGAGGAATTCCGCCAGATGATGCTCGGCGGAGGCCGGCGCATAGAAGGCTGGCGCAGCCGCAAGGAGGCTTGCCATGGCTGAGATCATTGGAGGCGTGGGCACATCGCATGTGCCAGCCATTGGCGCGGCCGTCGATCATGGCAAATGCCACGAGCCCTACTGGCAGCCTGTGTTTGAGGGCATGCAGGCCGCGCGCGACTGGATAGCGAAGACCCGGCCCGATGTTTGCATCATCGTCTACAACGACCATGCATCCTGCTTCGACCTGAGGCTGACGCCGACCTTTGCGCTGGGTGTGGGCGAGAAGTTCGCCCCGCATGACGAAGGCTATGGCCCCCGGCCCGTGCCCGAGGTCCAGGGCGCTCCCGAGTTGGCCTGGCATATCGCCGAGTCCCTGATCGCCCAGAACTTCGACCTCACCCTGGTCAGCGAGATGAGCGTAGACCACGGTCTGACCGTGCCCTTGTCGATTCTCTACGACCAGCCTTCGGTCTGGCCCTGCAGGGTGATTCCGTTGTGCGTGAATGTGATACAGCACCCGCTGCCCACAGCCGCGCGCTGCCATGCGCTAGGCAAGGCCTTGCGCGCCGCTATAGAAAGCCATGCCAGCGGCCTCAAGGTCGCCGTCATCGGCACAGGCGGGCTATCGCACCAATTGCAGGGAGAGCGTGCCGGCCTGATCAACGCGGCTTATGACCAGCACTGGCTGGACCTCTTCGTACACGAGCCCGAGCGGGTTGCAGAAATCGGCGTTGCCGAGATGCTGCGCGAGACGGGCTCGGAAGGGGTGGAAGCCATCATGTGGCTGGTCATGCGCGGCTGCCTCGACGCCCGAGTCAAGACCTTGCACCGCTTCTACCACGTGCCCGTCTCCAACACCGCTTATGGACTCGTGGTGCTGGAAAACGAATGACTCCCTTGAGCTGTCTGCAGAGCTGGAGGGGGACAGTCTGCTCGATGTCCCTCAGTGGGGAGCTAGTTTTGGGCACTTGGGTACTGAGTAGGTGTTCCCCTTAACAGCGAGGGCCTGCTCACACAACTCTAAGCACCGCTGCGATCACTGAATTTCAAACAACAAGGAGACAAACCATGTTCATCCACTTCAAACTCACATGCCGCCCGATTCTCGTAGCGCTTGCTGCCATGGCCGCACTGACCTCGCCGGCCATGGCATCCAACGTCGGTGCTTGGCCGCAAAAGCCTGTACGGGTTATTGTCAACTTCCCGCCGGGAAGTTCGCCCGATGTGGTCGCTAGGGCGATTACCGTGCCCCTGGCACAGGCCCTGGGCCAGCCTTTTGTGATCGACAACCGGTCGGGCGCTGGCGGCAGCCTGGGCGCCGATGCCGCAGCCAAGTCTGCCGCCGACGGCTATACGCTGCTAGCCTCTTCGGGCAGTGCTATCTCTATAAATCCCCATGTCTATCGCAAGCTTCCTTACGACACGGAAAAGGACTTGACCCCCGTGGCCGCAGCAGCGCGCATAGAGCTGTTTTTGGTTGCGCGCGCCAATGCACCGTTCAACAACTTCGATGAGTTGGTCGCTTATGCGAGAGCCAACCCCGGCCAACTGAGCTATGGCTCGCCTGGAAACGGAACGGCTCCCCATATCGCCGGCGAAATGCTTAAGGAGCAGGCCAAGATCAACCTGCTGCATGTGCCCTACCGGGGAGCTGCCAATGTGCTGCAGGACGTGCTCGCAGGACAGGTCGACGTCTTCTTTGACCCGGGCATTGCCATTAGCCATATTCAGAGCAAGAAACTCAAGCTGATCGCCGTGGGTAGCCTCAAGCGTTCCAGCCTGTTTGCCCAAACGCCAACGCTGGATGAGCTAGGTCTCAAGGGCTTTGATGCTGGCACCAGCCATGCGTTCTACCTGCCAGCAGGAACCCCTCAGCCTATCGTCCAGCGCCTGAACCAAGAAATCAATCGCATTGTGCAAACGCCTGCGGTCACTTCTCAAATCCATGCTCTAGGGGCCGAAGTTCAGGTGCTGTCTCCAGAACGGCTGCGTACCCAAATCCGGCAGGATCACCAGCGCTTTGGCGAAGTGGTCAAGCGCCAGGGCATCCGCGCAGAATAAATGTTGGCAGGCGATCTGGCTTTAAAGGCTTTGGAAAGCTGAAAAAGCCAATAAGGCCTAGCGTTGCTCTGTATAGCAGCTTCGTGTGGGATGCGTCGGTTTTTGATGTTGCATCGCTCATGCTTGCTCAAAAAAATCAATGACTTAAATGACCACTCATAGGTATAGAGCAGTCATTCATTTAAAGAGCCCGATGGACAGCAACCGCTGCATAGCAAGCATAGAGCGGCATAGTTCAAACGACAGCAATGGGTTGTTTACGGACTTAGGTTGTGCCGAGGCACGCATAAGGCTTTGCGCCAATCCCACGGCGCGATTGTCCCGGCCTCTCGTCAAAGCCCAACTTTTCGAGCCTTGGCCTCTTGCTCTGCAAACTCGTATTGCTCGCGCTCCTGCTGTGACTGTTCGCGGCATATGCGCGAGACCACCAGCAAACAAGCGCGTTTTTGTGTATGGCATCGTCTTTAAAATCAAATAATTAGGTGATTTTGATGCCATCAACTGCAGAAGGCAGGGCTGATGGTATGGACGAGGCGGATGGTATTGGCGATGCTCGGTGCCATGCAAAGTGCCATCGAAACCCGCCGACTTCGTAAGACCGGCTAGTTCCAGATAGAGCCAGATAGAAATGAAAAAAGCCCGCGATATCGCGGGCTTGCATGAGCAAAGGTCTAAAGCTTGCGTGTCAGTTCACGACAGCGCTTTATTCCCACTCGATGGTTGCTGGTGGCTTGGTGCTCACGTCATAGGTGACGCGGTTGATGCCGCGCACTTCGTTGATGATGCGGCCGGAGACCTTCTTGAGCAGGCCGTAGGGCAGCTCGGCCCAGTCGGCAGTCATGAAGTCGCTGGTGACCACGGCGCGCAGGGCCACGACGTAGTCGTAGGTGCGGCCGTCGCCCATCACGCCCACGCTCTTGACGGGCAGGAAGACGGTAAAGGCCTGGCTGGTCAGGTCGTACCAGCTCTTGCCGGTCTTTTCGTCGATCCAGTTGTTCAGCTCTTCGATGAAGATGGCATCTGCGCGGCGCAGCAGGTCGGCATATTCCTTCTTCACTTCGCCCAGAATGCGCACGCCCAGGCCGGGGCCGGGGAAGGGGTGGCGGTAGACCATGCCGCGGGGCAGGCCCAGGGCCACGCCCAGTTCGCGCACTTCGTCCTTGAACAGGTCGCGCAGGGGTTCCAGCAGCTTCAGGCCCAGTTGCTCGGGCAGGCCGCCGACGTTGTGGTGGCTCTTGATGGTGACGGCCTTCTTGCTCTTGGCGCCGCCAGACTCGATCACGTCGGGGTAGATGGTGCCCTGGGCCAGGAAGGTGGCGCCCTTGGAGCCGGCGTTGGCAGCCTTGAGCTTTTCGGCTTCGGCCTTGAATACGTCCACGAACAGGCGGCCGATGATCTTGCGCTTTTGCTCGGGCTCGGACACGCCGGCCAGCTCGCCCAGGAACAGGGCGGAGGCATCGACGCGCACGAGGGGATAGGAAATCCAACCGCGTGAGCACAAGTATAGCACACGTTTGGGGCGTCTCAGGCATGCACACAGGGGACTGCTGGGTTGATTTCTCAAAGCCAGTTGCCCGAGATTTTTCGGTATGACCCGTTTTTGGCGGTGACAGGCGCAGCGCTGCCTCGCAACGTTGGCAAAACCACTGTTAACCGCTGTTGCCACCCTACCAACTGACGCGCTGATCGACCTCGAAGTCCGGGGCCGGTTGGGTCGCTTCATCCCAGTCTGGGGCTGGCTCCACGCCCTCTGCGGCTTGCGCGTCGCACTCGTCCCACAGTGGCGGCCCGCGTGCCGGGGTGATGTGCGGCGGCTCCGTCTCCACCCCGATGTGCTCCAGTATTTGGCGGATATCGGCACTGTGTGTGATGAAGGCGATGATGTGCATTTGCCCGCCGCAGATGGGGCACAGCAGCGGGAACACCTCGTAGATACGGGCCATCAGCACCGCCCACAAATAGTGCGCCGGGCGCTTGGGTGGCACCGGCTGGGCGGGCTCGGTCTGGGTTGGCAGTGGGCTTCTTACCCCAAGTGCGCCCTCGCCTGCAGCCGTGCTGGCTGGCTCGGCTTGCACCTGCGCCGGTTTCACCGCTGCATCACGCGCCAGCGCCGTGACGGCAGGCCTCAAGGGTGAGTTCGGTGCCAGCACGCCAAAGTAGCGGTGGCGGTGCGTGCGCGGCGGGGGCACCAGCTTGGCGATACGTTCAATCAGCTCCAGCGGGGTGAGGGTGATCTCATCGGCCTTTACGCCGCGCTTGTTGTGAGGCAGGCTGCCGGGCTCGCTGTGCTGCTTGGCGCAGCGGTAGACCAGCTCGCTGCCCGCTTTGCGCAGCCGCTCCATGGCAAACGGCGGGCGGGCGCAGTAGCGCAGCAGCCGCTCCAGCCCGGCGCGGTCGTGCGCCGCTATGCACACGCTGGTGTCCGCCGAAAACCCGCTGTGCTTGTAGCCCAGCATCTCTTGGGCCTCGAAACTCTCCAGCAGGCCCCGTCCGACAAAGGCGCGCAGGATGCGTTTGCGTAAGCTGGCCTGCACCTGACCCACGGCATCCGCAGTCACGCCGGTGGCGGGGTGGAAGATGATGCGCGATGGTGAGCTTTGAGAAGCTGCATCAGCAGCATCGCCCTCCTCGCCCGCCACTTCCTCAAACACGCCATCGACTGCGCAGACATGGAAGTGCACATGCTCGTTCAGACTGGAGCCAAAGCGGTGGATGAAGGCGACTGCGCCTATGTGCAGTGCTGCCTTGTCCACATTGGCCGCACCAGGGCTGTTGGCTTGCAGCGTTTGCGCGATGACGCGTAGGAAGATGCGCAGCACCATGCCCAGCACCGGGCCCTCTCGCTGCATGTAGTACCGCAGCCGTTTGGGCACCGACAGCACCCACTGGCGCACCGGCAGGCGGGGAAACACATGGTCGGTGAGGTGTGCCGCCGTCTCAGCCATGCGCCGGGTGTTGCATGAGGGGCAGACACCCCTGCCTTTGCACGAGAAGGCGACCAGGAAGTCGTGTCCGCAGTCGTCGCAGCGGGCGCGGGCAAAGCCGTGGGCGAAGATGCCGCACTCCAGATATTTCTCGAACGCTTTGCGCACGTAGGGCCTGGGGCTGTGGTGGTCGCCCTGGCCCTCAAATTGACCCTCGCAAGCCAGCTCCAGCCAGCTCTCGTAGTGCTCGGCCACGGTTTGGTAGAGCAGAGTGCGTTCGGGGTGGCGGGGGTTGTAGCGCTTGGGTTTGGCGGTGGCTGGCATGAATACTGCGCAAATACACAGTATTTTGCAGACTTCTCCTCAGCCGTGTGAACGCTGGTCAGGAACCGCCTCTATTCGCCGGTGAGGTGGCGGTTTTGATGCGCGGCGGGTTCAGCTGAGCAGCGCCTGCTGGTCTGGCCTGGCTTTGATCGGGGTGTACTCTCGGCGGTTATTCGCACCGGTTACTCGCGCGACGGCTGACCGACCAGTCCCATGTACTGGTCGGCAAACGAGAAGCGCGCGCCGACGCGGTTGCCGTAGTAGAGGTCGTGGTGCCAGAGCGTGAGCGTGGTGCCGCCGTCGTACTCCGCCTGCTGCGGCTCCCACGGTTGGCCGCAGAAATTCAGTGCGCTGAAGCGCATCGGGGCCAGCGCCGGCTGGCCGGCCATGAAGGTGGCTTCGTAGGCGCGGGTCGCTAATGCACCATGGACTTCAGGCGTGAAGCTTTCGCGGCCCCCACTAATCGATCGAACGAGCCAACTAAGTCTCGTGGCTAACCTCACGAGTCCCCTACGTACGGCCATGCCATGCTGGAAACATCGGTCGCAAGTTTCCTACAATGCAGCCATGCCGACCCGCGAATACCCGCTCAAGATTTCCTTTCACGCGACCGCTGCGCTGGAACTGGCGTATACGAAGGGCCATCATAATCCCGCCGAGGTCGAACGCGAGGTGCACGCCATCACCATGGCGGTTGATGGCGGCTGGGTCGAGCCGCAACATGGCTGGTGGCGGTGGAACCCCATGCGCGGGAAGCCTGGCGGCCAGATGATGGCGGCGGCCCCGTTTACCCATGGCGCCTTTCCGGTGACGTGGATGGAGCGGAGGAAAAGCTGAGCGAGGGGGCGCAGCCCGCCCAGCTTGCCGATGTATTACTTGCCTTGTGTGGAGTCGTGACGACGGCGCCGGAAATGTCTCGGCCATGAGCGGGGCCAGGGTTCAGCCCCGTGAAGCGCAGGAGCGGCTGGCAGAGGCGACGGCTCCCGATCTTGCCGCGCTGCCCGGCTACAGCAGGCAGCGCCACCGCCAGGAGGCCGCACTTTTCATCCGCTGGGCGTTCGAGCTCGGTTTGATCAACTCGGCCTGGTCCTGGCCAATGCGGCAGCTTGTCCGTCTGCGGCTCTGGATCGGCTGGTCCGTGATCTGTGTCAAAGACGGGTTGCGTCCTGGCGGTTATGCAAAGAGACATCGCGAGGCGCTCTCGACCGTCTGGAACACCCGTCTTTATACCGATGATGGTGTGTCCCTCTCACCGGTTTCGGTCTCCTCACGGTCGGCGCGGCTGTTTGTTTCCGGCACCACCGGGGGCGAGGACCGGGCCGCGACTGCCGCGCTATTGCCGATCCTGCGCGAGGAATTCGCGACGCTCGCCATGCGGATGCAGCCAAAGCTGCGCCCGCACCCCGACTGGGTGAAGGTCAGCTGACCTTAGATGCTGTGAGTCGGGTTAGGGGCTTGCGGTGAAATGTTATGGCTTCTCAAGCGGTGCGGGTCGTGCGTTCACGTTTGTGCCGGATGTGTCTGGTGCGGGCTGTGTTGCTCCCGCCGGTGCGGTTGGTGATATTTTCTACAATATGATCCACCATGTCCTGCAATATTGCGATGGGTCCGCTTGGCGTGCCGCTGGGCCGCCGGGCAATGGCGGTGCCGGGTGCGTTAATCCATCCGGTAATGCCGGGGACGTGGTGTATAATTCCACGCACCATTACCTGCAATATTGCGAAGGGGATGATTGGGTTGGGATCGGGCGTTACAACGAATCCACCATGGCGCCCAAGGGGTGTCCGGTTATTGGGGATACATGTAGCGATGGAACGATTTATGCGGGTCTGACGCCGGATGGAAACGTGCGTATGTATATAACGGCGGCCAACGGGCCATCGCGTGAACCGTTCAACGTGGGGAATGTGGGTGCATCGCGGACAGATACATCGATGATCAATTGCGTAACCCCCTTTACCAATGCGGGCTGTATTCAGGGTGAGGCGAACACCGCCATTCTGGTTGTTGATGATTCGGACAGCGTGACGGCTGGAGTTCAGTCGCACGATGCGGCGACCTATTGTTACAATTTGGTTGCCCATGGTCGCGACGATTGGTATTTGCCGGCCCGCAACGAATTAAGGACGATTTTTGACAATCTGGGCCCGGTGCCAAACCATGGTTTCACATCAACGCCGGATTCGTACTATTACTCGTCATCCGAACAAAGCGCGACCAATGCTTGGGGTGTGGCCTTTGTCAACGGGAATTACTATTCCGGAGATAAAGCCAATAACTATCACGTTCGTTGCGCGCGGAAATAGCCGGCCCGCTTCAAAAATCCTGCGCAATGGCTCCCAAATCATCTAAAATCTTTGTGAATGTCGGGAAACGGACGTAAAACCACAGCCCCCTATGCCGCATCAAAACGAGAAGGCGATACACCGAACCTTTGGCGGAACCTCCGGCTAAAGTGCTCAGCGCTTTTGAACCCGCACATTTCGCTAACCACCGACACAGCTAGCGGCGCACGCTTGAGGAGAAGAAGATCACGGGCGCGGGTTAACCTGACTTCAATCAGTTCGGCAGAAAAGGCTGAGCCAGCACGCTCAAACTCGGCGTGAAGGGCGCGCAATGAGATACCCGCCTGATTTGCGGCCATTGCAGGTGAATAGTCCGGATCGCTGTGATGGGTGGCTAAGAATCTACGCAGACGACGAAGCCGGGCTGTGGCAGCGACCTCTGCATCTTGCTCCTCACTCAAGCAACCGGCAACCAAGGACAGAAACATCTGCCTGACCATCGATGTTTGGCCGGTGGTGATGTCATCCAATGCCGCCACCTCATGAATCTGTGAAAGCAGCAGTCGGCTCGCTGTGCTGACGCTAAGTCTTTTGGCGGCCAAATCATGAGCACGCGGCGCGAGCCTGAGGAGGCATTGGCTCGGCACAGACAGTGAGAACATTTCACCGCCATCTGGGAGATCAACTGAATACGGAGTCGTGCTGTCCATCAACACCAATTCATGTGCCCGCGCTGTGTACTCCCGTCCATTCTGGCGAATGTGACAGCGACCAGACATGCTCACATTCAGAAAGAAAACATCTTTGCCGCTTCGAGCAATGTCCCCTTTCGTACGCGATACGCCATGTGCGGGAGCCGTTACACGATTGAGGTCGATGTCATCAATGGACTGGTGATCCAGTCTGGCTTCAAACCTTGGTGCGCAATCGATTCGCGGGGTCATGGACAAGAACGCTTCGCACACCGCGCTGCGCCAGAACTCGGCGCGTTGGCCTTGTGGAATCAGGGCAGTATTCCAAGTGGCTTTCATGTCAAAACGGGCATCAGGTAATCTAAGTTACCCGATGCCACGTTGATTGACCATAGTGCTAATACCTAGCCGGCAGCGATCCGGCAAAGCAACTCGCCCAGAGCCTCCGGCTGGGACATAAAGGGAGAATGGCTCGAATCCAGTGTGTGGACCTGAGTCGGCCTATGGGGGACGTAAGCATCTGCTTCCGCAATGAAGCGCTTTTGCAGTGCTGGGCGTATCGCATTGTCGCGGGTGCACTGGATGTAGTGGCGCTTCAGGCTTCCCCAGTTTTCAGGGGTGATGTGAACAGGTGTTGCAAATGGCGCCACGGGAACATCGGGCGTCAGCAGATGGGCGATGGACTGGTAACGCTCCTGCGATACATCCTCATAAAAGGTCTTCTTTCCACGACTCTGGTATTCCAAACTGTCGCTGCGGTGATCCATTCGCAGGGCGCCCACTTGGGCCGGATCGGCCATCAACTGAGGCCCCACCATTTCCCCATCGTTTTCAGCGCAATTGATGTAGGAAATTGCAGGCGTGCCATTGGCCGGCATGAAGGCCGTCAGGTACACCAAGTGGGCGATTCGGTGTGGCATACGTTCCGCTACAGCTGAGATAGGTATGCCACCCATGCTGTGACCAACAAGCACGACCTGCTGATGGCCTCCTTCGACGATCGCATGAATGGTTCGTTCGATCGAGTCCACATAATCATCCAGAGTGATGCCTGCGACTTTCGACACCTCGGTACCAAATGCACCTGGCTGTAGTGGCCGTTGTCCGAAACTGTCTGGATTGCGCGCATGAAGACCATGCGCGGGCAGATCCCGGGCAATGGCCATATGTCCTCGCTTTGCCAAGATCGGGATCACTAAATCGTAGGTCCAGGCACCATGCCAGGCACCGTGGACAAGTACAAAGGGGAGATTGGTTGTCATCTCTGTCTCCTGAGTTTCATGATGAGTTCGAGATCACAAAGTCTATGAAGTCAAGATTCGCCAGACCATGGGCAACCAGACTGAGAGTGCAGGCTTCCTGTCTATCGGTGCAAATTTGTATGGCTCGGCGAAGTGGGGATCGAAGTGCTTGTGCCTTCTGGGCTCATAGCTGGCAGGTCTCATTCGTTAGCCAATGACGTTTGTCGCTGCTGAACCGCCGGTCAGGGAGCTTCCGCTTCAGGCTGGCTTCTGTCGCTGGGACAGGGTCGGCGAATGTCAGCGCGCCCCCGGAACCGGCCCTTTGCCGGCGGCGGACTTCGCAGCGGTGTCAGCGAAGAAGTCCAGCACGGCGGCCAGCGCCGGGTTGCGCAGGTCGTCGCGCTCAACCAGCAGTACGTGGCGGGCCGCGTCCAGGCTTCGGCCTTCGCAGCGGCCGGGCGGCTTTGCGCCCGCATTTACGTTGGCGCAATAGACCTGCTGCGCCTCGGGCACGACCACGGTGTCCTGCCCGCCCTGCAGCAGCAGCACGGGGCGTACGGTCCGGGACGCCGCCGGACCGCGCGCTTCACGCGAGGCCGCGCAGGCCCGGGCCACCCAGTGCAGCGTGGGCCCAGCCACCCGGGCGTCGCCGTGACCTGGGCTGCTGCCGGTTCCATTGACACCGACCTAAGCTTTTTGAGCTTGCTCGAACTGTGCGGGACTGAGATAGCCGAGCGTTGAATGCCGACGCGTCGGGTTATAGAAGCACTCGATGTAGTCGGGGGATAGGAAATCCAACCGCGTGAGCACAAGTATAGCACACGTTTGGGGCGTCTCAGGCATGCACACAGGGGACTGCTGGGTTGATTTCTCAAAGCCAGTTGGGGGATAGGAAATCCAACCGCGTGAGCACAAGTATAGCACACGTTTGGGGCGTCTCAGGCATGCACACAGGGGACTGCTGGGTTGATTTCTCAAAGCCAGTTGCCCGAGATTTTTCGGTATGACCCGTTTTTGGCGGTGACAGGCGCAGCGCTGCCTCGCAACGTTGGCAAAACCACTGTTAACCGCTGTTGCCACCCTACCAACTGACGCGCTGATCGACCTCGAAGTCCGGGGCCGGTTGGGTCGCTTCATCCCAGTCTGGGGCTGGCTCCACGCCCTCTGCGGCTTGCGCGTCGCACTCGTCCCACAGTGGCGGCCCGCGTGCCGGGGTGATGTGCGGCGGCTCCGTCTCCACCCCGATGTGCTCCAGTATTTGGCGGATATCGGCACTGTGTGTGATGAAGGCGATGATGTGCATTTGCCCGCCGCAGATGGGGCACAGCAGCGGGAACACCTCGTAGATACGGGCCATCAGCACCGCCCACAAATAGTGCGCCGGGCGCTTGGGTGGCACCGGCTGGGCGGGCTCGGTCTGGGTTGGCAGTGGGCTTCTTACCCCAAGTGCGCCCTCGCCTGCAGCCGTGCTGGCTGGCTCGGCTTGCACCTGCGCCGGTTTCACCGCTGCATCACGCGCCAGCGCCGTGACGGCAGGCCTCAAGGGTGAGTTCGGTGCCAGCACGCCAAAGTAGCGGTGGCGGTGCGTGCGCGGCGGGGGCACCAGCTTGGCGATACGTTCAATCAGCTCCAGCGGGGTGAGGGTGATCTCATCGGCCTTTACGCCGCGCTTGTTGTGAGGCAGGCTGCCGGGCTCGCTGTGCTGCTTGGCGCAGCGGTAGACCAGCTCGCTGCCCGCTTTGCGCAGCCGCTCCATGGCAAACGGCGGGCGGGCGCAGTAGCGCAGCAGCCGCTCCAGCCCGGCGCGGTCGTGCGCCGCTATGCACACGCTGGTGTCCGCCGAAAACCCGCTGTGCTTGTAGCCCAGCATCTCTTGGGCCTCGAAACTCTCCAGCAGGCCCCGTCCGACAAAGGCGCGCAGGATGCGTTTGCGTAAGCTGGCCTGCACCTGACCCACGGCATCCGCAGTCACGCCGGTGGCGGGGTGGAAGATGATGCGCGATGGTGAGCTTTGAGAAGCTGCATCAGCAGCATCGCCCTCCTCGCCCGCCACTTCCTCAAACACGCCATCGACTGCGCAGACATGGAAGTGCACATGCTCGTTCAGAACCGAAGAGGCGCTGAAGCCCTTGAAGCGCTTCCCTGAATTCTTCCCCAACGGCTACTACGTTGCTGGCAGCAAGCGTACACATTTCACTGCTCCAGAGGTCTGCTCTCTTGAGAAACCGCCTCTGAATCTTGATTCGTCGCTGAACTACCTGTTCCTCAACGGCGCGTCAAATGATGAAGAGAGCAGCATCCGAGTGGCAAAGATGACGGGAGCTGCGTTGGAATTCAAGGCGGTACGGGCAAACGCTGCCTACTCCGCGCTCGCTGCCGGCGGTTCTGTCGCCGATCCGTATACGGAGGCAAAGTTCAGACATCTCTTGGAGTGCGACACTGTATCGGTGTCGACCCAGGGGCTCGACTACGGACCCTCTGCGCTCGCGAGCCTGACGCTTGCTGGCCTTGCTGATGATGATCGCGCCTTGCAAGAGGCATTGAAGCGATGTTTGGTCGAGCTTTCCTTAAAGGAAGGGCTGCTTGGGCACAAGTCGGTCCCGGCGCCAACTATGCCGCAGGACTTGCTTCCTGCGTCCTTAACGCTGCTTGCAACGCGACAAATTCGTATGGGTGGTCGTCAGAAGCCAAAGCAACTGGTGGCCTGCGTCGATGTGGATTTGGGCCAGGACGGCCTTTCTGTGAGACGTGTCCGGCGCTCGCCTTGGTCGAAAGACACCCTTGCAGCTATCGACTTCGTGGATGAGTTTCCCTTCCTTCAAACGGCGGGCAAGGAGCTTATTGGCGACGGCCAATTCTGGGTCATCGACAGGGCTACTGGTGAGCGGCTGACAGCCTGGTCGGGCAAGTTTGTCCCAAAACTCATCCTGAATGCCTCCTATGCTGGCGTCGAGGCCGCGTTAGCCGCTCAAGATGGACGCCTGGAGCAAAGACGCCAGGAGGGTAGCAAGGCCCGCTTCTATTCGAAGGACCGCGAATTCAACCTGCTTCCTTACTACATGTCGATGTACCAGCCGGAGTACCAGGCGCACGGCGAACGAACTGGCACTCGCATCGCACTGCAAGATTGCGGGTCCTTCGTGCGAATGTTCGTCCCACCCGCCGGTGGCATCGTCGGCGCCGGCGATTCCCTGTCCGGAATGCGCGATGTGATGGTGTACCTGCCGGATGGCCAAGCTGTGTCGAGCGGGTTGCTTGACCGAAAGTTGGTTCAGCTTTACCTCCACACCCTCACGAACGGCGTGCTCGTAGGCGGGGACAATTCCAAGATGAGCATGCTGGAAAAGCTGGCACGACTGGCGTTAGAAAACTGAGCTGGGCCTGAACGGACTATTACTTAGAAAGTGCGCGAACAACTACAGCAGTAGTTGCTCGTACAGCTACCGTTCACGCCGTCTGCGGTTATTAAGCCGAGTGACCGGTAGGTATCAGTTAGCATTAGTACACCTTCTGATTGTCAATGAACGGAGCCGCTGCAAAGCCGACTTAGGTGGTCAGAAAGAAGTAGGCTTCAGGCTATTTCTCATCGTTGCCGAGGAACTGCATTTCGACCGTGCTGCCAAGCGGTTGAACATGTCACAGCCGCCGCTCACTGAACATTCCAAACACCACTGCAGTGGACGTTGGACAAGCCGCAGCGAGTACAACCAACTGGCCGAGGCCCATACATGTAGCTAGGTTATCCCTATCACCGCATCGCTGGCCCCGCGTGCCAGCACCCGGGAAAATGACTGGCACATGCCGGCGAAAGTATCCGCGCTGGCGCTTAGCGGGCTGTCGCTGCGGTAGATCAGGCAGTTGTCGAAGGTCGGCGATGACTCCTCTATGGGCAGGGCCACGACATCGTTGCCCAGCAAATTGTTGTCCATCATGACCACGGGCACCATGGCCAGCCAGTCCGTGCCTCGGAGCAGGGGCGTGAGGTGGGAGAAAGACTCGCAGGTGGCGGCCACCCGCGGCATGGGCAGGCCTTGCTCGGCATGAAAGCGCAGCACTGTGCCCCCGGGACCGCCGGGCGGGCCCAGCAGCACCCATTCCTGGCCTTGCAAGGCTTTGAGACGGCATGCCCCGGCTAGGGGGTGACCGCGCCTGGCTATCACCACCAGGGCGCTGCGAAACAGCTTGCGCACTTCAAAGCCCGCGGCCACTCCTGCATCGGGCACGGCGGTGACCGCCAGTTGTATGCGCGACTGCTGTAACTCGGGCAGCAACTGCTCATAAAAGCCGCTGAACAAGCGCAGCTGCACTGAGGGAAAGCGTCGGTGGAACTCGGGAACCACCAGATGCAGCAAAACCGCCGTAGGCGTGGGCCCCAGGCCAATGGCCAGGCTGCCGCCCTCGGAAGTGAGGGCCTGGCGCGCATCCTCCTCGGCCTTGTAGGCCTCGCGCGTAATGAGCTTGGCGCGCGGCAGCAGCCTCTCGCCCTCGGCCGTCAGCGCAACGCCCTGCACCGAGCGGCGCAGCAGTTGCACGCCCAGCGTGGCTTCCAGCGCCTTGAGGCTGGTCGTGATCCCGGCCTGTGAAATATCCAACTGGCGCGAAGCCGCCCTGAAGCCGCCGCACTCCACCACGGCCAGAAAAACTCTCAACTGTTGCAGCGTCATGGCCTTTACCGATAAGAAAACCTGATCACTATAAGCCTCTCCTGGCTTATCCGGCGCAGCGCTTGTCCCTACCATCGACTACGCAAAAACACTTTTCGCCATCTCATTTAATTCAGAAGTTTCAAAGTGAAAACACAGGTTGCAATCATTGGAGGCGGACCCGCCGGATTACTTTTATCCCATTTGCTGTACCAGGCCGGCGTGGACAGCGTGGTGCTGGAGCACCGCAGTCGCGCCCAGGTTGAGGCACGCATACGCGCAGGCGTGCTCGAACAGGGAACGGTCGATCTGCTGCGCAGTTGCGGTCTGGGCGAGCGCATGGACAAAGAAGGCCATTTGCACGACGGCATGAAAATCGCCTGGGCCGGCCAGGAGAGCTTCTTCATCGATGTGCACAAGCACCTGGGCAAGCGCTTCATGGCCTACGGCCAGACCCAGATTCAGGAGGACTTGCATGCGGCCAGCGATGCGCGCTCGGCGCGCATACTGCATGAGGCCATGAACGTAAGCTTGCACGATGTGGACGGCCAGGCGCCTTTCGTCACCTTCGAGCACAAAGGCCGCGCACAACGCTTGGACTGCGAGTTCATCGCGGGCTGTGACGGCTTTCACGGCGTCTCGCGCAAGACCATCCCCGCCGATGTGCTGCGTGAGTTCGAGAAGGTCTATCCGTTTGGCTGGCTGGGCATTCTGTCGGAGACGCCGCCGCTGGACGACATCGTCTACGCAAATCACCCGCGTGGCTTTGCGCTGGCCTCCATGCGCAACCCCATGCTGAGCCGCTATTACATACAAGTGCCCCTGGACACGCGCCTGGAAGACTGGTCGGACGAGCGCTTTTGGGAAGAACTAAAGGCCCGCTATCCCAAGGAGATGGCCGAGCGCATCGTCACCGGCCCGTCCATCGAAAAATCGATTGCCCCCTTGCGCAGCTACGTGGCTGAGCCTATGCGCCATGGCAGCCTGTTCCTGGCCGGCGATGCGGCCCACATCGTGCCGCCCACGGGCGCCAAGGGGCTGAACCTCGCCGTCTCCGATGTGTTTTACCTGTCCAGGGCCCTGGCCAGCTTCTATGCCACGGGCTCGGCCGAGCTCATAGACGGCTACAGCGACATGGCGCTGCGCCGCGTCTGGGCCTCGGTGCGCACCTCCTGGTATCTGACCAATCTGCTGCACCGCTTTCCGGACAGCTCGGCCTTCGACCAGCGCGCCCAGGAGTACGAGCTCGAATACCTGCGCGCCAACCCCTCGGCCCAGTTGGCCTTGGCCGAGCAATACGCAGGCCTGCCGTTCGAGGAAACCTCAGGCGTAGCTGCAACTAAAGCGAAAGGAGAAGGCTCATGAAGGAGCAACTTATGGAGACAAAGGCTGCCCTGGCCGACATCCCTGGCACCTATGTCTTCGACGGTGCCCAACACCGCCTGGGCCTGAGGCTCAACATGTTTTGCAAGTCCCTGGACGACAAACACAACCGTGAGCGCTTTCGCCAAGATCCCGAGCAATATCTTGCAGGCCATGCCCTGTCCGATGAACAACTGACCGCCGTGCGCTCTCGCGACTGGCTGGCCATGTTGAGCCTGGGCGGCAATATCTACTACCTATTCAAGCTGGCCATCTTCGATGGATGGAGCATGCAGCACGCGGGAGCGGCCATGTCCGGCACGGGCATGAGCGTGGAGGAATTCCGCCAGATGATGCTCGGCGGAGGCCGGCGCATAGAAGGCTGGCGCAGCCGCAAGGAGGCTTGCCATGGCTGAGATCATTGGAGGCGTGGGCACATCGCATGTGCCAGCCATTGGCGCGGCCGTCGATCATGGCAAATGCCACGAGCCCTACTGGCAGCCTGTGTTTGAGGGCATGCAGGCCGCGCGCGACTGGATAGCGAAGACCCGGCCCGATGTTTGCATCATCGTCTACAACGACCATGCATCCTGCTTCGACCTGAGGCTGACGCCGACCTTTGCGCTGGGTGTGGGCGAGAAGTTCGCCCCGCATGACGAAGGCTATGGCCCCCGGCCCGTGCCCGAGGTCCAGGGCGCTCCCGAGTTGGCCTGGCATATCGCCGAGTCCCTGATCGCCCAGAACTTCGACCTCACCCTGGTCAGCGAGATGAGCGTAGACCACGGTCTGACCGTGCCCTTGTCGATTCTCTACGACCAGCCTTCGGTCTGGCCCTGCAGGGTGATTCCGTTGTGCGTGAATGTGATACAGCACCCGCTGCCCACAGCCGCGCGCTGCCATGCGCTAGGCAAGGCCTTGCGCGCCGCTATAGAAAGCCATGCCAGCGGCCTCAAGGTCGCCGTCATCGGCACAGGCGGGCTATCGCACCAATTGCAGGGAGAGCGTGCCGGCCTGATCAACGCGGCTTATGACCAGCACTGGCTGGACCTCTTCGTACACGAGCCCGAGCGGGTTGCAGAAATCGGCGTTGCCGAGATGCTGCGCGAGACGGGCTCGGAAGGGGTGGAAGCCATCATGTGGCTGGTCATGCGCGGCTGCCTCGACGCCCGAGTCAAGACCTTGCACCGCTTCTACCACGTGCCCGTCTCCAACACCGCTTATGGACTCGTGGTGCTGGAAAACGAATGACTCCCTTGAGCTGTCTGCAGAGCTGGAGGGGGACAGTCTGCTCGATGTCCCTCAGTGGGGAGCTAGTTTTGGGCACTTGGGTACTGAGTAGGTGTTCCCCTTAACAGCGAGGGCCTGCTCACACAACTCTAAGCACCGCTGCGATCACTGAATTTCAAACAACAAGGAGACAAACCATGTTCATCCACTTCAAACTCACATGCCGCCCGATTCTCGTAGCGCTTGCTGCCATGGCCGCACTGACCTCGCCGGCCATGGCATCCAACGTCGGTGCTTGGCCGCAAAAGCCTGTACGGGTTATTGTCAACTTCCCGCCGGGAAGTTCGCCCGATGTGGTCGCTAGGGCGATTACCGTGCCCCTGGCACAGGCCCTGGGCCAGCCTTTTGTGATCGACAACCGGTCGGGCGCTGGCGGCAGCCTGGGCGCCGATGCCGCAGCCAAGTCTGCCGCCGACGGCTATACGCTGCTAGCCTCTTCGGGCAGTGCTATCTCTATAAATCCCCATGTCTATCGCAAGCTTCCTTACGACACGGAAAAGGACTTGACCCCCGTGGCCGCAGCAGCGCGCATAGAGCTGTTTTTGGTTGCGCGCGCCAATGCACCGTTCAACAACTTCGATGAGTTGGTCGCTTATGCGAGAGCCAACCCCGGCCAACTGAGCTATGGCTCGCCTGGAAACGGAACGGCTCCCCATATCGCCGGCGAAATGCTTAAGGAGCAGGCCAAGATCAACCTGCTGCATGTGCCCTACCGGGGAGCTGCCAATGTGCTGCAGGACGTGCTCGCAGGACAGGTCGACGTCTTCTTTGACCCGGGCATTGCCATTAGCCATATTCAGAGCAAGAAACTCAAGCTGATCGCCGTGGGTAGCCTCAAGCGTTCCAGCCTGTTTGCCCAAACGCCAACGCTGGATGAGCTAGGTCTCAAGGGCTTTGATGCTGGCACCAGCCATGCGTTCTACCTGCCAGCAGGAACCCCTCAGCCTATCGTCCAGCGCCTGAACCAAGAAATCAATCGCATTGTGCAAACGCCTGCGGTCACTTCTCAAATCCATGCTCTAGGGGCCGAAGTTCAGGTGCTGTCTCCAGAACGGCTGCGTACCCAAATCCGGCAGGATCACCAGCGCTTTGGCGAAGTGGTCAAGCGCCAGGGCATCCGCGCAGAATAAATGTTGGCAGGCGATCTGGCTTTAAAGGCTTTGGAAAGCTGAAAAAGCCAATAAGGCCTAGCGTTGCTCTGTATAGCAGCTTCGTGTGGGATGCGTCGGTTTTTGATGTTGCATCGCTCATGCTTGCTCAAAAAAATCAATGACTTAAATGACCACTCATAGGTATAGAGCAGTCATTCATTTAAAGAGCCCGATGGACAGCAACCGCTGCATAGCAAGCATAGAGCGGCATAGTTCAAACGACAGCAATGGGTTGTTTACGGACTTAGGTTGTGCCGAGGCACGCATAAGGCTTTGCGCCAATCCCACGGCGCGATTGTCCCGGCCTCTCGTCAAAGCCCAACTTTTCGAGCCTTGGCCTCTTGCTCTGCAAACTCGTATTGCTCGCGCTCCTGCTGTGACTGTTCGCGGCATATGCGCGAGACCACCAGCAAACAAGCGCGTTTTTGTGTATGGCATCGTCTTTAAAATCAAATAATTAGGTGATTTTGATGCCATCAACTGCAGAAGGCAGGGCTGATGGTATGGACGAGGCGGATGGTATTGGCGATGCTCGGTGCCATGCAAAGTGCCATCGAAACCCGCCGACTTCGTAAGACCGGCTAGTTCCAGATAGAGCCAGATAGAAATGAAAAAAGCCCGCGATATCGCGGGCTTGCATGAGAAAAGGTCTAAAGCTTGCGTGTCAGTTCACGACAGCGCTTTATTCCCACTCGATGGTTGCTGGTGGCTTGGTGCTCACGTCATAGGTGACGCGGTTGATGCCGCGCACTTCGTTGATGATGCGGCCGGAGACCTTCTTGAGCAGGCCGTAGGGCAGCTCGGCCCAGTCGGCAGTCATGAAGTCGCTGGTGACCACGGCGCGCAGGGCCACGACGTAGTCGTAGGTGCGGCCGTCGCCCATTACGCCCACGCTCTTGACGGGCAGGAACACGGTAAAGGCCTGGCTGGTCAGGTCGTACCAGCTCTTGCCGGTCTTTTCGTCGATCCAGTTGTTCAGCTCTTCGATGAAGATGGCATCTGCGCGACGCAGCAGGTCGGCATATTCCTTCTTCACTTCGCCCAGAATGCGCACGCCCAGGCCGGGGCCGGGGAAGGGGTGGCGGTAGACCATGCCGCGGGGCAGGCCCAGGGCCACGCCCAGTTCGCGCACTTCGTCCTTGAACAGGTCGCGCAGGGGTTCCAGCAGCTTCAGGCCCAGTTGCTCGGGCAGGCCGCCGACGTTGTGGTGGCTCTTGATGGTGACGGCCTTCTTGCTCTTGGCGCCGCCGGACTCGATCACGTCGGGGTAGATGGTGCCCTGGGCCAGGAAGGTTGCACCCTTGGAGCCGGCGTTGGCTGCCTTGAGCTTTTCGGCCTCGGCCTTGAATACGTCCACGAACAGGCGGCCGATGATCTTGCGCTTTTGCTCGGGCTCGGACACGCCGGCCAGCTCGCCCAGGAACAGGGCGGAGGCATCGACGCGCACGACCTTGGCGTGCAGCTTGCCTTCGAACATGTCCATGACCATATCGCCTTCGTTCAGGCGCAGCAGGCCGTGATCGACGAACACGCAGGTCAGCTGGTCGCCGATGGCGCGGTGGATCAGGGCTGCAGCCACCGACGAATCAACGCCGCCGGACAGGCCCAGGATCACTTCTTCGTCGCCTACCTGCTCGCGGATCTTGGCCACGGCTTCTTCGATGTAGTCGCCCATGATCCAGTCTGCCTGCGTGCCGCAGATGTCGAGCACAAAGCGGTTGAGCAGTGCCTGGCCCTGCACGGTGTGCGTAACTTCGGGGTGGAACTGCACGGCGTAGTAGCGACGTGCTTCGTCGGCCATGCCGGCGATGGGGCAGGAGGGAGTGGAGGCCATGACCTTGAAGCCCGGAGGCAGCTCGGTGACCTTGTCGCCGTGGCTCATCCAGACCTTGATCATGCCGTGGCCTTCGGCCGTGGCGAAGTCTTCGATGCCTTCCAGCAGCTTGGTGTGGCCATGGGCGCGCACTTCGGCGTAACCGAATTCACGGGTGTTGGAGCCTTCGACCTTGCCGCCCAGCTGGGTTGCCATGGTCTGCATGCCGTAGCAAATACCCAGCACGGGCAGGTTCAGCTCGAACACGGCGTCGGGAGCGCGGTCGTCCACTTCGTAGACGGAGGCATGGCTGCCGGACAGGATGATGCCCTTGAGCTTGCCGTCGGCGGCAAACTCGCGCACCCAGTCGCTGCTCACATCGCAGGGGTGAACTTCGCAGTAGACATTGGCTTCGCGCACGCGGCGAGCAATCAGCTGCGTGACCTGGGAGCCGAAGTCCAGAATAAGAATCTTGTCGTGTTGCATGGTGATCAAGGGCAAGAGGGTGGCAAAAAGGGATTAGAAATCTTCGGGAGCCCAGACAGTGACGCCGCTTTTGCGGGCGGCCGCGATCTGGGCTGCATCGAATGTGGCCAGTGGCAGGCGCAGCGACTGCGCCAGCCACAGGTATGCGGCATCGTAGGTGGGCAGGCCGGTGTCCAGCGCCACATCCAGCACGGCCTTGTGCTGTGCAGGAGCCAGGTCGTGCAGCTCCACGCGGTGGCGAATGGCTTCCAGCACGCCCCACAGGCCTTCGACCGAAGTCTGCGGGATACGGCCATTATTCACGCCCGATGCAATCAGGTTGCCGCATTCCCACTGCCAGAGGTTGGGGGCTTGCGGGTCGACTTCATCGCGGCGGATACGGGTGTAGAGGCGTCTGGTGTGCTCGCTGGCGTCGTCAGGCAGCAGCCAGGCAGCGGTGACGGATGCATCGAGCACAAAAGCGGTGGCGCTCATGCCTGGCTCCGTCCTGTGTGGCGCAAACCGGTGATGCTGTTCGCCGCCGGGTTTGTGGCTGCTTGATCTTTCACTGTCTGCTGCAGGGCCGAGATCTGCTCCAGCTCGCGGGCAATCTGCTCATCGGTGATCACTGGCTTGCGGCGCATGGGCAGCATGCGCACGACCTCTTTGCCATGGCGCGTGATGCGAACTTCTTCGCCTTGCTCGACCATTTCGACCAGGGCGGAAAAGCGGCTTTTGGCTTCGTAGATAGGGGTCTCCTCGTTTTCAGTGCAATAAGTGACGGTACGCAAAGCTAGCACTGGCGCGGGGGTGGTCTGGGTAGACCGTTGATTTCATTGACTTTCCTGTTCGCTTTGTAAACGGGTATGGTGGCCTCCCACTTTTGAGGTTCACGATGCAGGGTTGGCACACAACGTTTTTGGGGATGCGTGGGCTCCCCCGCGATATCAGCGACTTCGAGATGAAGGCATTTTTCACCTTCGATGGTGCCGAGCGCGACGCAATCAATGCACGCCGAGGTGATTCCCACAAGCTTGGTCTGGCGCTCCATATTGGTTTCCTGCGCATGAGTGGGCGTTTGCTCGGTGCCTTTCGGGTAATTCCAGTAGCCTTGTGGCGCCACCTTGGCAACGAGCTTGGCATTGCAGCACCAGAAGTCGCCTCGCTGAGAGCCATGTATGAACGCGGGCGCACGCTATTCGATCACCAACAAGTAGCCTGCACGGTCCTTGGATTCCAGTGGATGAGCGAGCACCAGCGCCGCTCACTGGTACGTGAACTGCGCGACGAAGTGGCGCGCTGCGCCGACCGCGATCAGCTACTCGTGCGGGCGCGTCAATGGCTGTACAAGAACAAGCTGGTGATCGTGCACGAGCGGGCAATTCGGACACTGATTGCGGCGGCACTTGCCCAGCTTGAAGTTGAAACAGGCACCGCCATCGCCGCCAGCGTTGATCCAGCAACACTTGATCGCTGGCGAGCCTCAGTTTCAGAGCTGCGCCCAGATGGACAAACCCAGCAGAGTTGGCTATGGGCTGCACCGGCGAAACACTCAACCCGCCAAATCAGCGAGGTACTGGAGCGCATCGACCTGCTTTACACG
Source organism: Comamonas sp. C11 (assembly GCF_024496285.1). Classification (NCBI taxonomy): domain Bacteria; kingdom Pseudomonadati; phylum Pseudomonadota; class Betaproteobacteria; order Burkholderiales; family Comamonadaceae; genus Comamonas; species Comamonas sp. C11. The sequence continues at coordinate 173,798 of NZ_CP101744.1, read as the reverse complement.
CTGGACGTTCATAAGCACCTGGCAGACATCCCCGATCTCATCTTGCGCCGCTACGCGCGCCGACTTGTCTCCAGGCCGCCCTCAGCCGGAGCCAAGATCAAAGAGCCAGCGCGCACCGTGGAGGTCGCATGCTTTCTTCGGTATTGCCTGTTCACCACCACAGACCAGTTGATCCTTATGGTGCAGCGCCGGATCGCCGATCTGTGGCGTCAGGCTGCCGCCGATGTCCCCGCTACCGTCAATTGGGCCGCAATGTACAAAACGCTGCTCGGCGAACTTGTTGCCTTGAGCGCGCAAGGTGCGGTGCCAGATGCTGAGTTGCGTGCCCGTCTTGAAGCCTTGATCACCGAAACCCAGAAACGCAAACCACCGAGCAGGGCCTCCCTGGTCCGCGAGGGATTGATTGATGGAATTCGCCCCGTGCGGTCGTTGCTCGTCGCCATTGCAAAGCTGCCCTGGCAGGCCACCGGCGAGCATCCTGCCATCGAGTACCTTGCCAAGCTGCAAGCTTTATATCTCAAAGGATCCAGAAAGCTGCCAGTTGAAGTGGTGGCACCAAGTCTGGGAATGATCTGGCAGGTTTCGATCTCCAGCCCAGACCGGGAACGGGCGTTTCAGGCGTTGGAGGTGGCCACCCTGTTTGCCCTGCGCCGCGCGGTGCGCAATGGCTCGGTCTGGATTGAGCACAGCCTGAGCTTTCGGGGTCGTGCGCGCTTGTTCTTCACGGACGAGCGTTGGCAGGCAGAGTCCAAGAAACACTATGCCCGTCTATCGTTACCCAGCAAGGCTGCCACTTTCTTGAAGCCTTTGCTGGCCAGAGTAACTGCCGGTGTCGATGCGGTGGCCGCTGCAGCCCGCAGTGGCGTACTGCGCGTGGATGATGAACTCCATTTGTCGCCATTGCCCGCAGAGGACGAAGACCCAGAAGTGACCAAGCTGCGCGCGGCTTTGGATCACCGCATCGGTGAGGTTCAATTGCCGGAAGTGATTCTGGCCGTTGACGCCCAGGTGCGCTTTAGCTGGATCATGCTCGGACGTGAGCCGCGCTCTACCGACGAGCTGCTGATGGTCTATGCCGGCATCATGGCCCACGGCACCAGTCTGACTGCGGTCGAATGCGCGCGCATGATTCCGCAATTGTCTGCCACCAGCATTCGCCAGGCCATGCGCTGGGCGCGGGACGAACGGCGTCTGAGCCAGGCCTGCCAGGCTGTGCTGGAATTCATGCAGCGACACCCGATTGCCGCCACCTGGGGGCGGTCCGATTTGGCATCTTCTGACATGATGAGCATGGAGACCACCAAACGGGTGTGGCAAACCCGGCTTGATCCTCGGCGCAACACACCTTCCATTGGAATCTACTCCCATGTAAAAGACCGGTGGGGCATCTTCCATGCGCAGCCCTTTGTGCTCAATGAGCGCCAGGCGGGCGTGGCCATTGAAGGTGTCATCCGCCAAGAAAAGCTGGAGACCAGCCAGCTTGCTGTGGATACCCATGGCTACACCGACTTTGCCATGTCACATGCCCGTTTGCTTGGTTTTGATCTTTGCCCGCGGTTGAAGGAACTCAAACAGCGCCACCTCTTTGTGCCACGCGGCACCAAAGTGCCCGCAGAAATCGCTGCGGTGTGCGAAGCCAATGTCGACGTCGCTTTGATCGAAAAGCATTGGGATAGTCTGGTGCACCTGGCAGCCTCGGTCATGAGCGGACATGCCAGTGCGGTGGCAGCTCTTGCGCGGTTCGGTTCTGCCGCCCAGGGCGATCCAATCTATGAGGCTGGCGTGCAATTGGGGCGGTTGCTGCGTACGGCGTTTTTGGCTGACTACTTTGTCAAGGACGCTTTCAGGAACGAGTTGCGCCGGGTGCTCAATCGGGGCGAGGCTGTTAACGCCCTCAAGCGCGCCATTTATACCGGCCGGATCAGCCCGGCGCAGGCCAAACGTGTCGATGAAATGCAGGCTGTGGCCGATGCGTTGAGCCTGATGGCCAACATCGTGATGGCGTGGAATACCTCACAGATGCAGGCGGTCCTGGATCGCTGGTCGAACCGCCGCCAGGTCATTCCACCGGAACTGATCGGGAAGATTGCGCCCACCAGGCTGGAGAGCATCAACTTGCGGGGTGTGTTTCGCTTCCCGGTTGACCGCTATGCTGACCAAATCCTGCCTTCGCGGCCAAATGCATCGATAACTGGCACCAATGGATGAAACCGACCACGGTTTGACGCCACGAATCGCAGATTTGAAAGTGAACAGGAAAGTCAATGAAATCAACGATCTACCAACACCACCTCCGCGCCAGTGCTAGCTTTTCGTACCGTCACTTATTGCACTGAAAACGAGGAGACCCCATGTAACGCGGGTGCGCTTCGTGAAATCAGCCCAGCGGCTGGGCTTCAGCCTGGATGAGATCGCCGAGCTGCTGCGGCTGGAGGATGGCACCCATTGCGAGGAAGCCAGCAGTCTGGCCGAGCACAAGCTCAAGGACGTGCGCGAGAAAATGGCTGACCTGGCGCGCATGGAGGCCGTGCTGTCTGAGTTGGTGTGCGCCTGCCATGCGCGAAGGGGGAACGTTTCCTGCCCGCTGATCGCGTCACTACAGGGTGGAGCAAGCTTGGCAGGTTCGGCTATGCCTTAGCGTGCTTTATTTTCCGTTTTCTGAGACGACCCCTTTTTGCAGCTAGTACACGCCCAAAAAAAAGCACCCCGGAGGGTGCTACGAAATTTGGAGCTGCTTCAAAGGTAATCGATGACTTCACTGGCCTTGCGTCTGCGCTCATCAGACCTCTTGTCGTAACGCTGTGTCGTTGTAATGCTGGCGTGGCCAAGGTTGTCTTTGACCGTGATGATGTCGATCCCCTTTTCAAAAAGTGTCGTTGCATAGGTTCTTCGTAGGTCATGAGGCGCGACGTTCTCAATCCCGGCCTGCAAGCTGCGCTCATGCAAGATGTGATAGACGGATTGACTCGACATCCTTTCGGAAGTCATGGCACCGTGACGACGAATTCGGGTAAACATCGGGCCGTCTTGAAGGTCAGCTGCATCCAACCAGGCAGTGAGGCGGGTCCATGCTCCAGCTGGGATAAAGGCGATTCGTTCCTTATTTCCCTTGCCAATGACTTTGAGAGTTCGATCCTTCCTCACGAGACTGGCCACATCGAGGTTGACGATCTCCGTTCTACGTAATCCGCAACCCGCCAAGATGGCCAGCATCGCGCCGTCACGAAGGCCAAGCCTTTTTTCATCTTCATCGCAGGCTTGCAACAAAAGCCGAACTTCCTCAGGGCGAAGTGCACGTCCTTTAGGAAGCCGTGAGCCACTGTCACCTTTGACTTCTTTGATTTGCTGGTAGTCCTCAACATTGAGTTGGTGAAGGAACCACGCTTCTTTGCACACTCCTTTGATGCCTGCCAGATAGGTGTTTACAGTTGCCGGAGCCTTGCCTTTCCTTTGATCAATGTCACTACCGTTTTCGTCAGGCTTGCTGCTGAGCAACGACACTATGGCTAGAACGTGGTGGCGACGCAGGCTACCCCATGGACAGGAGTGCAGATCAGAAAAGCCAATGATTCTGGCCACGTTGTTGAGAAAGGATTGCATCGTGACCTTGCTCTGGTCCGATTTGAGGGAAAGCAAGTACCTGACCGCTGCGTTCTGTCCTACATCCGGGTGTCCAGGCAAGGCTAAAAATTCAGATTTAAGAGAATCCCCAGGAAGGCCGCCAGGAGGCTCTATAGCGAATTTTTTCATTTTTACATCCGACTGCATTGGGTGACTCATGATGAGCGCTTGTGGGACTTTCTGACAAGCCCATTTTTTTTGATTTCTTCTACTTTTCAAAAGATCTATTTTAATAAGTAGAGCTATGTTTGAAAAGCTCACTGTTATCGTGAGCTATCGGCCATGCGATTTGGTCATGAGCGCACATTCATTCTGTCGCGCCATCACAGAATGCATCAAGTCTGTGGGCTTGGTACAGAGTAAGACTTAGATTGTGGGAGCGCAATAGATTCATACGTTGCTGGCGCGCTTGAACAGTGTGGCCAGGATCTTCATTCCAGTCTTGGCATCCGTGATGACCACATATCTATGGACAGATGAATCGTGCCCCCAGATTTCAACCTCATTGTCAGGTCCATACTTTCTGCGCTTATGCTCGATAACGCGGGGATCGAGTGGGATCTTGTGAAGATCTTCATGCTGCATCCTGTTGATGAGGGAAGCCCATGGGTTCTTCATATCAGCTGCTGAGTGATACTGAACATATCGATCAACGGCATGTTCGGTGATGACCAATTCACCAATCCTGGGTGTCTGAACAATCTCCTGAATACGATACTCTTTGGGATTTATCGTGATCTTTGTGAGTTTAGCGCCATCATCGTGATTGATTGGTGACTCAGATTTGATATTAATTTTGGCACCAGCGAAACGCCCTCCTTCCTGCATGAATGCTGCAAACTTGAGCAGATGCTTCTTATCGGATCTATTGAGGGAGAGCTTCTTTATGGCACCTTTGGATACATTGAGTTCAAATGCTTTTCCGCTATCAGGAATGCGGTCAAAGACAGCTTGATTGAATACCAGATGACGAATAGCTACTAACTCAGCGGCCAACTCGATGTCCTCAATCGGGTGCGTAAACTCTACAGTTAGTACACCGAAGTTACTTATACCTACTCGCCACAAAACAAAAACAGAGCGTTCATCGCTCTGTTTTTGGGAGTAAGTAGTCAAGCGCATCATGGCGACTACCTTTTTGCTTTAGGCTTTATCGTTCGAACTTTTGTCGATCAGCAGATCATCGAGATTGCCGCCTGCAGCGATATGTTCTTTCACCCAGCTAGGCTGCATGCCGCGACCTGTCCAGGTTTTTCCATCCTTGGCATATTTATCCGCGACCTTCCCGCGAGGCTTTCCTGCCGAAGATCCACGAGACTTTGACTGGAGATCTTCGATGGTGATGCCGTAGTCTTCCATCTTGGCTTTGATGTCAGAAATCACGCCCTGCACTTCCTTCAGGCGCATTTCTTCTGCTTGGCGAGAGAGTTCTTCAGCTTGAGCCAGGAGTTCTTTGTACGTTGCCATAAGTATTACCCTTCAGGTTGTGAATTACAGGGCAGAATACTAACTCAAAAAATGATACTGTCAAAGTGACCTGCTCCCCCCAGGCCGTACCAATGTGAAGTAGCAAGGGGTCCGCCATTCAGGAGAATCGCAGACATGAGGAAGAGCAAGTTCACAGAGGAACAGATCATCGGGTTCCTCCAACAGGCCGAGGTCGGCATGGCGGTGGCGGAGATTTGCCGCAAGGGCGGCTTCTCCGACGCCACGTTCTACAAGTGGCGCGCCAAGTTCGGCGGCATGCAGGTGTCAGAGGCCAGACGGCTGCGCGAGCTGGAGGCGGAGAACGCCAAGCTCAAGCACCTGCTGGCCGAGGCGCACCTGGATCTGCATGCGCTCAAGAGCGTGCTCGGGGTAAAAAGGTAGCCCCACAAGCCCGGCGCGAGCTGATCACGCAGCTGGTGCAGGAGCACCAACTGTCCGAGCGTCGCGCGTGCGGGCTTGTGGGGCTAAGCCGAGACAGCTACCGGCACCCACCGGTGCCCAGCGCACAGACCCAGGCCCTGAAGGACAAGATCGTCGAGATCGCGCATGTGCGTCGGCGCTTCGGCTACCGGCGCGTGCACGACCTGCTGCGCAACGACTTCCCTGGCGTCAATCACAAGCGGGTGTACCGGCTCTACAGAGCGGCCAATCTGGCGGTTCGCAAGCGCAAGAAGGCCAAGCGCCCCGTGATGGAGCGCACGCCCCTAAACATCGCCCAACGCATCAACGAGGTGTGGAGCATGGACTTCGTCAGCGACAGCCTGGCCAGTGGCCGGCGCATCAAGTGCCTGACCGTGGCCGATGACTTCAGCCACGAATGCGTGGAGATCGCTGTGGACTACGGCATCAGCGGCCTGTACGTCACCCGGCTGCTGGATCAGGCGGCGCGCTTCAGGGGCTACCCGGCCGCCGTCAGAACCGACAACGGCCCGGAGTTCACCAGCCGGGCCTTCATCGCCTGGACGCAGGAACACCACATCCGGCACATCCTGATCGAGCCAGGTCGGCCCATGCAGAACGGCTACATCGAGAGCTTCAACGGCAAGTTCCGCGACGAGTGCCTCAATGAGCACTGGTTCCAGAGCATGCGCCAGGCACGCACCGAGATTGCCGCATGGCGTCGGGACTACAACGAGGTTCGGCCTCACAGCAGCATTGGCCGCATACCGCCAGCCAGGTATGCCCAGCAACTGCGTCAGCACGCAGGCGACGCAGCTCGTCATGAGATCCCTGCCCAAATCCATTAACCTTCAACCCCAGGACCCCAACCTAATCACTGGTACGGCTGAAGGGGGCAGGTCAAAAGTTAAATTCAAGTAAAGTTGCTCAGAACCAAAAAAAAGCCTTCAACCCCTGTGAGGGCTGAAGGCTTTCTATTAGATAGTGGCGAAAGATCTAGCTATAAAGCTCTTCAAGTTCGCAACCCTAGGGAACCCTAAGATACCTTGCGAGAGCAAGACATCATTCCAGTCAACCCCTTTAGCTTTCGCTGGTATTGGCATCGATGGCATAAGTATGTGAACGTTCAGCCCGAGTGCTTTCGCACGCTGGTACAACACGTTTGCAGCAATTTCGCCACGAACAGACTTATCCTTGTCAGCCCATATCAGCAAGGTATGAACAGACTCAGGAATCTCAAAAGTTTCCATGAGCTGAGCATTGACGGACGACCAAGTAGGTATCTTTGTCGCTCGATATGCAGAGAGTGCCGTCTCCAGTCCTTCAGCTATACCCAGTACTCCCCCGCAAGAAGGATCACCGAGTCTTACTGCAGATCCGTTGACATCCATATCGTCAGGGATGCTCATCATCTTCTTCACCTTCTCTACCTTATGACGCTGGCCAGCTGAATCCTTATAGGACACTGCGAGCTTTTTGCCATCCTTATTCAGGTAGGTTCGATGGAGAGTAACAATTTCCCCCTCTGCATTGCGGATAGCACAAACAATCGCTGGAAAAGATCCCAACAGAGTATTCTTGTTATCCACTTCTTCATAGTAGTCCAGGGCAGGATGAAAGCGCATGTCGGCCGCAGCACCTTTGGCCAGCTCATTGAAGAGCACGCCACGGGACTGCAGGTAGAGACGCATGGGTTCAGCGGTCGCAGATGGGAACGCCACACACTGATTCCAGACCTTCTCTATCTTCTCGCTGGCATAAGCCTTCCCTGCCGCTTTCGCGGCCAGCACGTTTGCTGCACGCTGCTGCGCTTCTTGCAACCAACCAGGCGCGGCCAGAGCCTTGTTGATGGGCACGACCTTCTGATGGGCTGCAATTGGCTCAGCACTGACTTCATCCGCAGTTTCTACGGCTTGTTTCGCAGAGGTTACGGCCACAGGTGAACCGTTGCTAACCTGAACATGCTTCACAACGCTGCTTGAAGCCTGGGTGCTTTTCAGACGAGTTTCCCCGATACGAATCACTTCCCAAGTATTGCGATGAGTCTTGATCTCCTCTTCCGTAATCACACCGTCCTTGTCTTTTTTCTCGACAACAATAGTGACGGGGACGCGCCCCAGATTACTCAAAGTGATACTGTCACCGTAAGTGGCTCCGCTCTCTGCCAGGGCACGCTCAATGTCCACACCCCAAAGGGTACGTTCAAGATTGTTCCTGTAACGCAGAATTGCGTAGAAGCTCAGCTCATTTTCATCCTTGAACTGATACCGCTCTTTACCGAAGGCAATCAAAATTCCATCATAGAACTTTGCTTTCTTTGGGTCATGAGCGACCACTAATTCAAGTCGCTTTGTTTGAGTTGGTTTTGCAGTTGGAAGCCCCAATGCTTGACCCACTTCATCAATAGTTTCGGAAAATGACCAGTTGCGTAACCACATCAGAACTTCAAATCCATTCGATAAGAAACGGATACTTGGATCATTGTGGAATGCAGCTCCAGTCACGTCAGCATCAGGCATTAGGCGGAATCCATCAGTGCCCCCTTTTATTGGGCAGGGAACATGACGGCCAACTCGCTGAATTGCGTGGCGCAGCTCAGGAGCTAGGTTTGCGAAAATAGCCAGCCAATTTTCATCAGCAGCCTTTTTGACAACTTCTTTATCGTAGTTAGCCATTGTTAGTCCTTAGAAAATTAACTGGAATTGAGGCTTCATTAAAGCCCTGTATAGGGATTTAATGAAACCCCCACACCAGTGGAACCAAGGAGTAGTCCCGCAAGGGACTTATCCCTGGCAGGGTTTTGATTTAGTTCAGGTAGCCAAGCTTACGCATGACAACTTGAACTCCTTCACGGATGCGGTCAGGGGACAGCATTTCTTCACGGCAGAGTACGAGGAACGAAAACGGATGTATTTCGTCTGACATTAGCCATTCGTAGTTCTCTTGCCTGGTTTCAGGGCTTGTCCGCCCATCACCTAGCAATCGAATATTTTCATCAAAAAACGCTGTGCGCAATTTATCGATGTCATCATCAGACCATACGAATTTCTCCGTATTGTCTAAGTTCTCTTCATCGACTTCATCGTGCTCTGAGGTTTCTTGAACATAAGCCCCTGTCTCTGGTGCGCAGATATCGAAATCAAGCGACAAGCTACTTATGAGGCTTTCAATATTCTTGTTGCAGGTCTTCAAGGACAAATATGATTTGCCATGTTCACTGTATGAATATTGCTGAGAAGTCATCGTTTGATCCAGAAAATCAAACGACATTTGCCCCAGTTCCGGTTTGTGGATTGAGGGAATCATTGCCATGGCCACACTCCAAAAATGAAGGCCATGCCCCCGTTAGGAGGCATAGCCCCCTTAGGGTAGAAAAATTCACAAGGCTAGCTTGTAAACACCAGTTTCCAGACGTTCGAAGTATTTTGCGTCTTGCAATACCTGTCGGACTTTCGCCCTCCAATGTACGTTCTCTCTGAACTGTGCAAATGGCTCAATAGCTTCGTAAATCTGGTTTAAATCCATAGAGGGTTTCCCTTGCAGGACTCTACGAACAGCTGCTTTCCATGTAGTGGCAATCATATTGACTGCTTTTCGATGGAAATTTGATAGCAGGATCAACGAGTGACTTGCATCACGACGAAAAACTAAAAGCTTTTCGTGCGCAATACGAACAATGTTGCCTGAATATTGTCGTGAATCACTAATGCAGTTGTGCTGCACTTTGATGATTTCATCGACCAGTTTGCCTGGAGCGATACGCTCCACAAGACTTGAGAGATTGTAGTAATCCCCGTTTCTGCGGAGATTGCCCATCAATATCCCATAGTGTCCTTTTACTTCGCAGGCATCATGAATGTTCATGACAGCAAGCTCTAACGACTCAACAAATTCATTTAGCTTCATGCGGCTCATGTCCCATTTGTGTGGTTCATTGCCCCATTGACTTCCTGAATACTGAATCATGTCCCAGTAAGCTGGGTGCCACCAGATCAGATTCGCTTTCTCTCCCAAGAAGGAAGAGAAGTCATCAGTCAGCAAATTAAAGCCCTGATGAAGGTCTGTGCCCTTGAAGCGCACTCCAAGTGAAGCGGCTACATCGGCGCTCGTTCCGCCTCCAATGCTTGGATCTGCAACGAGGCCATTCTGATCTTTTAGATAGGACTCGATAAAGTCCTTTATGACGTACCCTGAGCAGTTGCCACGGTACTTGTTGTCACCATAGTTTCCCCGGTTTGGGTAGGAACAAATCGAGTTTGAAAACATGCGTGCCTTAATCAATTGAGGGCACGCCACCCATGGGAGTGCATGCACCCCAAGGGTTGATAAAATGCTGTTTGTTTAAGGAAGCCAGCTACTTCACTTTTCGTTCCAAGAAGGAACAAAACCACATTACTAATACCAATGCGGGCATTGGTAATGGGTCTTAGGTCTAGTGGGCCAATTCCGGTTCTTGAACTGGAGTGACGTTCGATTTGACGATCAAGGTTTCGCGTTTCGCCGTTTTGGGATGCTTACGATGCCTAAAATGATGGCCGTTGCTGTCACTTCCCATGTAGTGCCAGCAATCACCAGTTTCTTGGTTCTCGCAAACATGATCGCCAGAATTCAATTCTGCCTCGGATAACCCTCCCCACATCGCTTGCCATTGCTCCGTGTTGCGTTCAATGAAGAACGGGACTTCCTTCATCAGTTCTCTCCTGTCTTTGCTGTATTGCGTAAGTGCATTGTCTGCATAGACAGGAAAAGGCATCACCATGAAGCTGCCCTATTTGGGCAGACCTAAAAAATAGATCAAGCTATTACTGAGTAGCCTTCAGGCAGGCTACTGGACTGGAAACGGGTTGCGTTCATCCCTTGGGGCATTGAAGTCGTAGGTTGGTCGTCTATCGATTTCGAATAGGCTGCGGTCCTTGCCATCTATCCATCTTGGAGGCTTGCCGCGACCGCTCCAAGACTGGCCAGTGTCTGGGTCGTAGTACCTGGCCACGGGTTCCTTCTTAGCTGGCTGCGGGAGTGGGAACACTTGATGCACTGTGAAGCCGAAAGACTGGACCAGCTCTCTTACCTGGATAAGAGCGTCAGTCTCTTCCGAGGCGCGAGCTTGTGCAATTTGCTTGTCTAGCTGGGCAAGCTCAGCTTTCAGTTGACTGTAGGATTTCATGAGAGTGTATGTATGCCCGAGATGGTGATCGACGTGCACTGTGAGCGCAGGCTCTTCATGCATGGGCAAGTCGGTTCAGAAATAAGAAAGGCCACTCCCAAGAGAGTGGCCAGTCTTTTTTGCTGCGTAACGTCAACTACGCTTTATTTTTTACCTTCACGCTTCTCTTCATCGATCTGACGCTGAGCGCCGATCGATCCAACAATCAGGAACACTCCAATGCAGAGCATGCTGATGGCGAGGGGACTGAAGAGGTGATTCATGGTGTGACCTTTCGTAGATGGGTTGTCAGCTACGGCTTATGAAGCCATTTTCTCACGAGTTTTGAGAACTGTCACTGCACCCTCAAGCATCACTGCAAAGGCGATGATGTCACCGATGGCAGTCGCAGTGTCTCCAGCTGCGAAAGAGTCAACAACGGCTTGGGCTACTTCGATGGCGTAGTAAGGAACAACGACACCGGTTACAAGGAAAGTCAGACGAAGCGAAGACGCAATGGCCTTCACCGTCATCGTTACCAGTTGGAAAGTTCCTGCAAGCAGGATGAAGATGTATGGCAGCAGAAGCAGTGCCACATTGATTTTTAGCATAGGCGAATCTCCGTAGAAATTGCCAAGGCGCACCCGCTAGGGTGGCTAAACCCTGGCGGATTGTTGAAAGACACTCATTGATCGAGCATCAAGTTGTCGTCGCAACTCGCAAGACTGAAGCGTCATGGACGCTATAGTTTTTGAGTTGAGATCGGACCTGGTACAAGTCAGCTCGACCGTGAAGCAAGTTCACGAGGCTGACATATGTTGCCGGGATGCGATGGGAGATCGCATTCAGCGTTAAGTGGTGTCTCGGTCATGCCGAGCACTAGAGATGCTGTTTATTTATGGAGGCCAGTTACCTCACACATTGCCCACGAGGGACAAAAAAAGCGCAGATGCAAAGCTTGGCTTGCTGCCTTGCATCTGTGCTCTTCTTCGGGAGTCTAGTGGTGATCGCTGTTCAACGACGTGGCTCAAGTTGCCCTCTTTGGGCGCTGTGACGAAATTTCACCAGAGCGCTTGTGAGCGCCTGGTGTAATTTCTTTAGTTCACTGACAGAGCTTCGGCTGCAGCAGCCTTCTGTCGCCATGGGTAGAGACATAGCGTGTAGTTCTCGCCATCGTCGCTTTTCAGCTCGACGGTATTCCCTGCTATGCGTGCTTTCGAGATGGTTTCCTCTTCAAAGAAGAGCCAGCCGTGGGGTTCGTCAGAGACATCGATTCGCAAGTGCCGCGAGAGGCTGCGATTGTTCTTGATGCCCGTACCGATCCCCTTGGTGATTGCCATCTGTCCGTTCAAGCGCACGATACGTGCATTTTTGATCATTCGGTAGAGTCGTTCGATTTGCATGTTGTCCTCGTATACGGGGCCAACATCCCCAAGGGGGTGTTAGCCCCTGATGGGTTGATTTATGCCGCCAATAGATCCAGCTGCTCGGCCTGCCCCATTGCTGGTGCGGGCAAAGCTGCGACGGTCTGTACCTCAGCGGGTGCTTGGAGGATCGGGCCACACTCCATCCCTGCCTGCGCAAGAACTTCATCAATGGCTTTTTCCATCCGTTCCGCAACGTTTTCCGAGTCGCGCCCTGATGTCAGTGCGTAGACCGGATTGCGTTCGTAGTAGCTATGGCTTTTGCCTCTGCTAAAAGCTTTGAGATAATCATCAGAATATTTCTCAGCTTGTTCATATTGCTTCTTGAAATGCTCATTTGCATCGCCCATGTCCTGGGGGAGCCATTGGCGTATGCGGCCAACGAAGCGATTCAAGCGATCAACAACCTCATCACTCTTGGGGAAAAAGTGCAGCGTGCCGCTTCCCTTGTAGTAACGATATTCAAAGAACTCTGACGTAAATCGTTCAGAGGTATTGACATTATTTTTTCTAAATGATTGACGAAGACCGAAGTAATCACCGGAAATCCCATTTAGATAGCCAAAAACCTTGTCAATATCACCTAAGAATTGTTCGCATTCATATTGCAGTGCCCCACTACTCCACGTATTGAAACGCGGAATAATGAAGCGCTTCTTACGAATACGCATTCCTACTTTGTGCTTCTGGTTAGACTTCCACGACTTGTAAAACACAACGTTGTCAGAGCTGCGTTCAATAATCGTATCAAACAATCCCAGAACCATATCGGTGTAGATAGATCCCATCGACTGAATCATTCCAGCGAGGAACCCGTGAACATTCGATATCGAAAACTCAAGTGCGTATATTGTCTCAGCATCCGCTTCGAGCTTACGTCTTGCGTGGTTCGACAATTTGTCAGTTAAAAGTGTTGATCTGATAATCTGCGCCCAAGCTTTCCGCTTGAGATCTTCATACCTCTTCGAAAATAGCTCCATAGCTTTTTTTCGAATATCAATCGGATCAGGTCTGAAGTCAGACCCTACCCCCTTTGACTGCATTTCGTCTAGCGTCACTCCCAATTTATCTGATGCGTGCTCGAAGATGGCTTCAAACTCAGATGATTGTCGCGCTGCTTCGATAGCCGCGCTAAAGTGATAGTAGGTGTTCTCGATGAAGTTAGCTGGAAGAGCGAGAGTTTTGCAGATATGAGGGTCAAATTCATGACGACTCAAGTTATCTCCCACTTTTAGCCTCTTCAGAATATTGTCCACATCAGCAAATGCTTCCGGGACTTTATTCAAATAGACAATAGCCACCTCAACATCGGTTTTACGTTCCACATCATCAACGAATTGATCTTGATGGAATGACACACTGCCATGCTTCTCGATCAGCTCCACCAAGCGTTTACGCTCGCGCGTGTATGGATTCTTGATGGTCTGAGCATTGATGCACGCACTGATCTCAGCGTCGTAAACCAAATCCCAAGCATGAAGAACATGTTCCGCACCCTGGTTAAAGGGTGGGTTCATGATCACTTGTGTGACGGAGGCCAGAGACTGAACTTCTAAGAAGTCATGTCCTAGAACCGTTACACCCAGCTCGCGCAAGCTCGCATGGTGCTTGATATCGATTTCGACAGCCGATTTCTTTCGGGACGAAGATTTGTATTTGTCGCGCTGGTCATAGGACCAACGACGACGATCAAAGCGCTCTTCCAGGCTGGGATCGAACCAAGGAACTTCAGTGCCTTCCGGCAGTTCCTCGAACCCGTTCTCAGCGTGTCGAAACAACGCACCCTTACCTGCACTGGGATCACACACATGGACGATGGGCCGTTGGAATTGATGCCACAGCAAAGCCGTTGTGTATGCGCCTGTTGGGTAGTACTGAAAATCCATGATCTGCCTCTTGATTGAGAGACAGTCGCCCCATCTGGGGCGAGCTGCCCCAATGGGTGATTAGCTGACGATGAGGTCCATCTGCAGCTGTTGAAATGCAGCCACCTGAGATCCAGGTGTTGCAGCAATGGGCTTAACTTGAATGCTTCGGGTTTGAGCCGTCAGCACATGCTTCCTGCGCACCTTGGCCAAGCCCTTGGTAAGGGTCTGACTGATGGGCTGCAGGAGCTTCTTGCCCTCTTCCTTGAGCCAACGTGCGTCCCCGCCCACGGAATGAGGGAGGCGCATATCAAGCTTCTTTTTGACGTACACGGTGGCATTCCCGTGGACTGACCATCCATCTTTATCGTTCCAGTAGCCCGCTCCGGTAAGAGCGTTCTCGTTGGCCGAGTAAATGACGAAAGTGCTCATGGCTGCTCCAAAACGTGCTGGAGCAGCGCCCTACCGGGTGTGCCCCGGCTGGGTTGATGGAAGACAAAACCCCACACCCTTCAGGGCGTGAGGTCAGTCACATGGCTGCGATTCAGTAAACAGTTCCCGCGATGAGTTCTGCGCCTGGGTAGGCGTCGAGAGCTTCAGCACGAGCTGCTTTCAGATCCGTGGCCATGGTGTAGTGGAAAGTGAGATCGCTCTCACCCTTTTGAAGCAGAGAAACGCAGTACGACTCCTTGACTTCAAAAGCACTAGCCAGCTCGCAACCCCAATCTGCTTCAGCAATAGCTTGAGCGTTGTTGTCTAGAGCGATAGTGATGACGTTTTGCATGTGGGAACTCCGATATTTTGCGGAGCGCCCCCCTACCGGGGGTGCGACCCCGCTAGGGTTGAAATTGCTGGGTTTCCCCAGCGGCTGAAATGCACTCTTTCGAGCACATAAGGTTGGCCACCTTCAGTCCACGGCAGTCAGTGACTTTTCCATGAGCTTGAAGAGTGTTTTCTGCAAGTCCTCGACCGCATCAATGCAAATGCTCCTTGAGAACAAAGTTGCCGGTGCGTTCGTTTGAATGCCGATACCAATGACATCGATTCCGCTACGTTCGCAGAGGTCGATCACTTCCTTTGTGGCTTGAGAGCTGTTCGGCTCACCATCCGTAAGGACGATCAACATCTTGCGGTCTTCGCGTGTTTTGCTCAGTTCGTAGGCTGCATACCAAATGGCTTCTGCCATCGGTGTGCCACCAGAGGGTTTCACTGGAAACCTGCCTGTATTGGCCTGAACTGATTGCCCATGCTTCACAGCACAGACAACAGGAGACTCCGAAGAGTTTGAGAAAAAGGTCACTGCAGGATTCACATGGGCAATCGCATCGAGCGCGAGCGCCAATGCAATGCATGCTTCATCTGTGACATCGGCCAGCGAACGCGAGCTGTCGGACCTGGTAGGACGGGTCATGGACCCGCTTTTATCGCCAAGTATGTGGACCGCTGTATTCGGCTTTCGCTTTTCCTGCGGTTTTGCAAACACTCGTGTATCACCCGCGACTACGCGATGCAGTCGATTGATATCCAGGCGTTTGCCACTGCGGGTCGATTGCTTCGCACAACGCAGACTGGCTTGCACCAGGCCGAACAGTTGATTGCGAATTTTCGATGTTGCAGGCCGGACCCGGTTCATCAGCTCAAGGCCTTTGGCCTTGTCATCTGATGCATCAGTTCCCTTGCGAATGGTCTGGTAGGAGGGGATTCCCTCTTCCCGTGCCACTTGTGACAGCTCCTGCTTCAGAGAATTGCGTGCGCGATCCCCATCCACATCCCCAGCGCCAGCTGAGAGAGCTTGCGTAAGTGCATCCAACTTTTCCTTTGCAGTGCGCGAGGCAATACCAGAATCGTTTTCAGCTCCCTGATCGGCACCAGCCATGGATCGTTGACCTTGACCTTCACCTGAATCATCACCCTCATTGGATTGGCCTGGGCCTTTCCCCTGTTGGGAGTCTTCTTGTGTCGAGTCTTGCTGGCCATCAGCTTCATCGGAGTCATCGCCTTCGCCGGAGGATTGTTCGTTCGGAACATTCTGAGGCTGTTGGTTTTGATCCTGATTCTGCTGATCCTGCTGTTGCTGCTCTTCTTCCTTTTCCTTCTCTTCCTCGATCATGGAAATGACCTGATCTGCCAGGTAGCAGATATCGGAAGTCGATTCAGCATCCACCACCTTGCGGAGAATGGTGCTTAATCGAGTGATAACGCCTTGTGGGAATGTGCGCTCCAGAACGGGCTGCGCAGTTGCCAGATAAGACGCCATCACAGGTTGACCTACGGCCCTCGCTTGCAGCCAATAGAGGCAGTAACCCACCAGGATCTGAGCTGGATGCTCATCATCTCTAAGATGGGAGTAGTGACCGACCCTTGCCATGTAGTTCGCAACCTCGTTGAGCGTCGTGGCAGTACCTGGGTACAAGTCCATCATCGCCCGCTCGATGCGGCAATCTTCGAAAGCGTTGGTCAGTTCGGCATGCAGACCTGCGCGTCGCGGTGCACTGAAAT
Source organism: Comamonas sp. C11 (assembly GCF_024496285.1). Taxonomy (NCBI): domain Bacteria; kingdom Pseudomonadati; phylum Pseudomonadota; class Betaproteobacteria; order Burkholderiales; family Comamonadaceae; genus Comamonas; species Comamonas sp. C11. The sequence continues at coordinate 157,359 of NZ_CP101744.1, read as the reverse complement.
CAGTGAACCGCACATGCGCGGCTTCATGCGCCATGTAGCCCCACACAACATCCATGTATGGATAATCGTGAGGAACGTTCGGGATAACAATCGTTTTCCCATCCGTATAGGCCACGTCTTGGCCTATACGGACTTTCACACCAAACTTGTCTCCATAAGCAGTTGCCACGATGGGCAATGCGGTATAGATAGTATTTCGGTTCTGTTTGGCCATGGGTCTTCCCTCAAGAGGTATGGGGAACCCAGCCCCAAGGGGCTAGGATTCCCCTTGGGTTAAAAATGATGCGCTTAGGACTGCTTAGAAAAAGCCGTCTTCGTCGTCATCACCAATGGTGGCAAGCTGGAAAGAGGCATCGTTGTTGCTGTTTCCAGCTTCAACTTCTGCTTGCTCCTCCTCAACTCCCACTACAACTGCCTGCTGGCCCTCAGTCTGTGCTTGCGTAACAGAATCAGTAGGGACAAAAGTGGCTTCAACGTCGATAACCACCGAGCCTTGTGCAGGCTCGCTGGCTTCTGACACAGTACCTGCAGGCGCTTCAAGCACTTCTACATCGACACGATGAACCACCTCTGCAGCCTGGGGCTGAATCGATGTCTCTGTGCGTGCGTGCGTGCCAAAGAAGCGGTCGAGGTCGGCAATAAACGCATCAGCTGGATTGCTGGACGCTTGCGCCGGTGCTGGTGCGCTGTCCACGGATGTGAACAGATCACCCTCTGCAGATTGCGGTTGCATCTCGGCAGTTGAAGAGTCGGAGGCGTAGCTTTGATTCTGGGAGGCTGAGGCCTCCAGAGTCGCCGCTTCTGCCTTGACTGAAATCGCTCCGTTGAGATATTGCTCAATTCGCGCCTTGCTGCTCAGGATGAGCATTGTGGCGGTCAGCTGATGGAAAAACGGACCTGTGACATCGCGGCCAACAGCATACGTTTTGTACCCATTCAACGTTTCATTGAGAAGATCGACAAGCGGTTTGATTTTTGAGTTAAGGAACGACAGCCCATCGAGCTTGTCTCGCAGGTTCTGCAAAGTCTGCTTGGTGCCAATGCCGCATTTGTCACGGCCCAGCAAGCGGTCTTCATAGAACTTATCTGCTTCCTCTATCAGTTCGTTGATGAGGTCATCGCCCAGGCCATGAACTTTTTCTTCAAGGCGAGTGCTCAGCTCTGCATCATCAGTAGGCGCGATCTTGAAGATCTGGAAATCGAACCCGAGGCGCTTTTCCACAACGGATTGTGGAAGCGCGCCTGAGCGGATTGCCGTCTCATATTGAGGATTTTCCTTGCACCAGCTATCTATCGCAGCGTTGTAGTTTGCGATGAAAGTGGTGCGCAGTGCATCGAACTCAGTTTGCACTTCGCCCATTTTCTTGCACACCTCATCCATCTTGGTCAATGGAATTGCTACGCCGTCCATGAACTTCATGCCGATGCGCAGCAATGTGCGTCGAGTCTCTGCTTTGACCCGATGAAAGCCTTTCAGCTGTGCGGGATCGCAGATCTTCTTAGTACCCAGTTGGGCAATTTTTTCAGGTGGGATCTCTCCCCCTGCTCCAAGCTTCAGATCGTCAGCGGTCAGGCGAACCTGCCCGCTCCAAATGTCAAAGTCTGCATGTACAACACACAGCTGAGTCAGATGGTTGATCTTGGTGGAATTGGTTTGTGTCATGGTGCTCTCCGAAAAGAGGTGCACCACTCCCCCAAGGGTGTGACACACCCCAAGGGTTGATAAAAAGCTGTTTGTTTTAGGAAGCCAGCTACTTCACACTTTCGCTCCCAGAGGGAACAAAATCTGCTTTTCAGAAGGGGACTCGCTTGCGCGAATCCCCTGCCAAAAAGACTTCCCTAAATGTAAAAGGATTCAACGTCCAATGATAGGTCCTTGACGGGATCTGTGACCCCTTTGTCAACGATCAGGCGTGGTGCCATATCGTTTGTCAAAGTAACCCGGCATCGCTCGGTTGACTTTCGCCGGTAAGAGTCAATCTCCTGTTGAGTCACGCCTGCAGACTTGTCGGCTAGCAGCTTCTCGTAGTCAATTTTCCCTACCTGCACATAGCGCGTCACCATGACACCGCAATAGTCTGCGTGCATGTAATCGCCCATCATGCCCTGCATCGCAGCGCGTGAGGCCGACTGGCGCTCCTTCATCACCTCTAGGCGTTCTTCCAATTCCGAGATCTGTCCCTGCAGCAAGCGGAACTCCTCGGCTTGATACAACCAGTTGGCCATCTCTTCACCCTGGGGGATGTAGAGGTCGCGCGCTGGGTCCTTTTGCGGCTCTCGTCTCTTAACGACCTTATCCCAGAAGATTGGGGCAACGCCCTCTATCTGAGAGATCAGTGCCTGGTCCCGAGGGATACAGAACACTTCAACTTGGCCATCAAAATAGAAAACCAGCCACCCTCTCTTGGCCCCTGTAACAAGGATCTGATGCTGCACCTGAGGGTAGTAAAACTTGAAAGCCTTACTGTTCTGACGCAACGTTGTGACCTCGATCCAGGTAGCCTCTGATGGGCACTTCATTTCCACAGGTTCACTGTCCTTGTTGAGTCCGTCCAAAGACGCCCTCAGCAAGGGGTTGTGCGAAGCCTGGGCACACATGGGCAGCAAGAGATCATCGAAATAGATCTCTGCAGCAGCTCGGGCAGCAGGCTCCATTGCAAGGCCATGCCTCACGAACGGATTACTGCTCAAATCTCGCTCGACCGCATACCCTGTTTTCTCTGCCCACAAGCGCCATTCGGTCTTGTAGGGAGACTGATCGACTAGCACTGCCGCATCGGTTGCTGTAACGCCGCCTTTACGCCAAGCAAGCCACTCTTCAGAGCCTTGAATCAAGTCAATGAATTTCACATGAACTCCATTCTGTTGAAGGAATAGAGAAACCCCGGAGGATTTCTCCCCACGGGGTTGATAAAACCAGCACCTTAGAAGAAGCTGGATTCAGCTTGAGAATCAAGCCCGCCTGGAGGCAGGACAAGATCGTCAAGTGGTGGCATCACACGTTCTGAGCGTTCCGCCTGACCACTGGCTCTGCGTTGCTGCATCGCTTCATAGTCGTGCTCTGGCTTAGGCATGTGCTCCATCTGCTTGTCATTCAGGAAGGTCCTCGCTCTTTCAAGGTTTTCACCTGTAAAGCGTTGCTCGACGTACTGACGAGCGACATTCCATGTTTGATTCGGCAGTGTGCGATTCAGCAGTTGCTGTAGCAATGGCTCCAGCTGCTCATGCGTCAACTGCAGGGGAGCATTCCCTTGCGTGCTGGCCACATCCTCAGCTGAGCTGGCAGTACGTCGATCATCCTGTGTTTTCACCACCTTGACGGAGGCTCCAACCACATTCGAATCAGCATCGATGATGCGTTCTGCCTCATCCTGGTCAAAGATTCCAGTAAAGCCAAGAGCCAGACGCCCGCACTGAATGAAAGCCTTATGGCGCAACATCCGTCTAGCGTGCGTTTGCCATGGGCCATTGATTTGATAGGCACCATGCGCCCCATTCCTTTGAGTTGGAGGGCGATAGCACTCATCCATGAATTCACGGACACGGGAGGGAACGGTCCTATCCTTACGGTGTATGACCACTTCGATCCACTCGTGAACTGGAAAATTCACTCCCGTTACTTCAACCTTTGATTCGGAATAAACCACTTCAAAGCCGTCGTACTGAGGGTGCGCGTTGACAATGTTGCTCCAGCCATCGACGCCAACAACAGGAACGATCCCATTGTTTTTGTCTGGGTAGGCGTAAATCTCCTTCAAGAAGGGATTCAAACCGTACTGCTCAGCCACGATCATCAGAGCCATCATTTGCTCATTGGTAGGCTGCGCATGCCCTTCTCTTTGTCTGAAGGCAACAGCCTTCAAGGTATCGAAGAGCTTGTGTGGATCAACCCCAAAACGCGCGCCGAAGCGGCCCATCAGTGTTGATTCATTTTGCGAGCTTTGCTCTTGGGACATAGTGACCTCGATTCAATTTGGGCGCTATGTCCCCCACCGGGGATACAAGCGCCCCGTTGGGTTACAGAAATGGACCTAGTGTTTAACCACCGGCCATGTAGTGAAGACGAGCGAACGGAATGTCGTCGTCAGTTCTTCCTCCCCCACCGCCTTGTCCGCGAATGGGTTGGGAATTGGCAGCTCTGGTGGACCCACCAGCTTGCGATCCCTGTCCACGGCCTTGAGCTGGTGCCGGAGCACGAGCTGAGGGACGAGACGAAGATTGCGACTGTTGGGCATAACCTTTGCTTGCATGAGAAGGCGCACGAGCTGGAGCCGCTGCACGTTGGTGTGCGTGGTTCTGCTGAGCTGGAGCACCCCCGGAACTTTGATTCGGGCTGCCCAGCATTTGCATGCTGTCGCAGTGAATCTCAGTGATAAAGCGCTCAACTCCGTTTTCTTGATCGACCCACTTGCGCGTGCGCAGTGTGCCTTCCAAATAAACCTGTGAGCCTTTGTGCAGGTAGTCGCGCGCTATTTCAGCGAGTCGGCCACGCAGCACAATCGAGTGCCATTCTGTGCGCTCCCTAGCCTCTTGCGAGGCCTGGTCGGTCCAGTGTTCTGTCGTGGCAACGGAGAAGTTCGCAAAAAGCTGGCCGCTGCCATTGTTGCCGTTGCGGCAAACTGGATCTTTGCCCAGGTTGCCGACGATGATTACCTTGTTGACTGATGCCATGATGGCCTCCGAATTGGTGAAGCAGAGGCCATCCCCGCCAGGGGGTTGAAGCCCCCATTGGGTTTGGTTAGAAAAAAGCGTCCTCAGTATCGTCACAGGACAGATCCATGAAGTTGAAGATTGGCACTGCAAGCCCAAGAGCCACAGCATCCAATCTCACAACATCCCATGGTATGTCCCACTCCAACATGAGTGGCTTCAAGTCATCCAATACGTGGAACGCATAGGATGTGCCGGAATCGTCACTCAGGGAGATCAGATCCGTTGCAAGGCCTGTTTTGTTGATCTCGCTCTGAAGGAAGAACAAGGCCAACAAGGGCGCGTGATCCCCATTCGGAAGCAACTCACCAGCTCCGTCTCGGTAGACGAAATTGAACGAGTTGCCCGTTAGGGAATTGCCCGAAAGGGAAAGAGTCAAATCGCCAGCGCGTAAGAGCACGCCAACATTCTGTTCATCTCCAATCGGTGACTCGCAGCCCATTTTCAGAGCTGCATTCTTGAGAGCGCTTCTCACAACCTCGATGAACTTGTCCTCAGAGGCTGTGGTAAACACCTTCATGCTCCAACTGATCTTTGGACCAGGGAAGATTTGAGACATGGCGATCTCAGGGCTGGGTGGCCGGGGTATCGTCTTTCCACTGCTCCCCAAAAATGTCCTTGGCCAAGCGAGTTATCGCAGTGGCATCCTCGGGTGTCGCGCGATTGAGCAGTGCCAAATCGAGCGCATATCCCAGAGGGTTAGGAGCACCCTTGAACTTCGTTGAAAGCTTCGCCCAGCGAACCAGCGTGCGCGTTGAGAACGTAATGGCCAGCTGGCCACCTTGTCCGTCCGATCCCATGAAGAGCTTGCGCACATCATCAGCCAGGCGAACCATACCCTCAACAATTTGCTTTGGAAGTTTCGGTGATGCTTTGGTAACTATCGCTTCCTCAACTGCCTTCTCTGGATAAGAGACAACAGTAAATCGATAGCGATCCATGGCCGCGAGGTTCTGCATCTGAACACCTTGATATTGCCCAGACACATCACCAGCGCCACGCGAGTTGCCCGTAACAATCACGCGAAACATGCGGTGAGCCTTGATGATTTCACCGCCATTCATGCCAATGACCAGAGGACGCCCTTCAAGGACATCGTTCAGGCCAGCAAGCTCAGCAGGGTCAATCAGATCCACCTCGTTGATTAGAAGGGCATGCCCTTCTCTCATTGCTATTGCCAGTGGGCCATACATGAATTTCATGGATGGGGTTTCACCAGGCTTTTCAGAGACCAAGGCATGGTGCCCAACCAGGTCACACAATTCCATCTTGCCGTTGCCGGTGACTTGTTGTGTAGGCCAGTTGAGCGTGCCAAGAATTTGCAGGATGCCTGAAGTTTTCCCCGATCCAGTAGGACCAGTAACAAACAGGGCATCCCCGTCAGGAGAGTTGAGAAAGGCCAAAACCTCACGCAGGAACTCACGACGATGCACAAAACCCGCCATGACGGAGGGAATGTAAGCATTGGACATATCCACAAAACCGATGGTTTTCGCGGAATTGCCAATCTCTGGCATGCCAAAGATTGTGCTGGTTTGAAAGCTCGCTGTTTGAGCGATGGGTGTAGACATGGTGGACTCCAATTTCGATTGGGCACACTTCACCCTCACGGGCTGGTGTGCCCGAGGGCTATTAACGTCTTTCAGGGAAACGCCATCCGAGGACAGCGCAATCGGTTCAGTACACAAGGATGCCCTTGCGCTGCCAAGCTGGAGTGTCATAGACACTCCAATCAAAAGCAGGCTCTACTGGAATTGGCTCGGGGAAAGCCATTTCAACGGCACCGCGCGTAACGTGCGATGACAGTTGAATGCAGGATTGAACAGAGGTTTTCACGGATGAAAAAGTCGCGTTCAGGAAAGCCGTCTTATCAAAGGATTGAACCTTCGACAATTGGCTAAGTAGTTCAGCCGTAAGGCCGCGCATACCTTCAACGAAAAGCTTGAGAGCGAAGCCGAGGGCTACGATGATCAAGAGCAGAACGAAGAGGAAGGTGATAGCAGTCATGGTATTGCTCCGATTTGAGGGGCAATACCCCCATCTGGGAGACATGCCCCAGGTGGGTTGAAAGTGCCGAGAGGCACGTTAAGGAAGCTGTTTGTTTATGGAGGCCAGCTACCTCACTCAAGTTGAAGCCGAGGCTGCAACAAAGAGAGGTTTCAGCTTATCGCAAAAGCCCCGGCTCAATGTTGCTCAGATGGCCCAATATGGGCACGTATCTAGTAAAGCTTTTTGAAGGTCAAGCCATATCGTCAGTGCGTCTATCACAAGGAGCACGACACATGGCGACAGAAGCGAATAGCGGTGCAGTCTCTGCAACCGATAACCCTGCAAAAGAGCAACCGAAGGCGGCCAAGCCCAAGGCAGACACGCCTACACGCGAGCAACAGCGTGATCCTGTTTCCCGCCCCGTTTTCAAGCAGACCGTCAGCTTGAGGAGCGTCCAGGCTCAGCGAGTCATGGACCGCAGCTTTGCTCGTACAACTCAAGCCTTCTTCTCCACTGAAGTTATCTTGCGTATCCTTGATCGGGGCGACTTCGTGGATGAAGTTAATGACATGATCAATGTGCAATTGCAGCAGTTCCGCGCGGCAATCGCAGACGCCTTGAGCGTCAACAAGGCCAAGGTCAAAGAGGCCGGAATCACTCAGCAACCTGTGTACACCCACGCGCGCGAATTCAATGTGGAGCTGAGCACTCCCCAAAGTGCCCTCTTCCTGGGCCTCGTGATGCAGTTGGATGAACTCGTGTCTTACTTCGACAGCTTGTGGTGGGCCACCGTTATCAAGGGCATGGAGCGCTCCAACGAAACCTACAAGTGGCAGCAAATGATGTTCAAGCTCGCTGGGCGAATCCAGGGCATCGAACAACGCGCGCGCAGGTCGGCCAGCAAGCAGGGCAAAGACGCACTGGTAGACGCTGAAGCACCGCCCAGCACCAGCCAAGATGAAAGCCAACATGCCAACGATGATGTTGCTTTGGCCATGGCTGAAGGACAGGCCGAAACCTCTTCGGAGGCCGTCGCGGCCTAACGGTAAACTTGGTTCTCGAATCTGTGTTTTAGCCCGCTTCGGCGGGCTTTTTTGCGCTCAGAAGCTTGCATTTTCTTGAGCTACCTTACCATTATGGGTAGTTGTTAACTGTCGGGTCCCGGATGATTGGCTGCTTACAACCAAGCGCCCGTTGCTCCATAGCAGACAAGTGCTGCAGGCTGTTGTGGCAACATGGCAATCGTCTTCCAAGGAGCCGCTATGTTGATTGCTCTACACAAGAACGCAACGACCACGCCTGCTACACGACGTGCATTGCAGCAAGCCAGTAGCACTGACCGGGAGTTGGCCCAGCAATACGGCATTGGCCTGGACACGGTGCGCAAGTGGCGTCATCGCACTACGGTGCACGATGCCAGTCATACGCCACACCGATTGCAGACCACGCTCAATGCGGCACAGGAAGAATTGGTGGTCTATCTGCGCACCCAACTGCTGCTGCCGCTCGATGATTTGCTGGCGGTAGTGCGGGAGTTTATTGAGCCTGCCATGAGCCGCTCGGCGCTGGACCGACTGCTGCGCAGGCGAGGTCACTCCAGATTGCCCGTGCCAGCCAAGCCTGATGCAGAGCACAAGCCATTCAAGGCTTATGAGCCCGGCTACGTGCATGTGGACGTGAAGTACCTGCCCCAGATGCACGATGAGGACAAGCGTCGTTATGTGTTCGTAGCCATCGACAGGGCCACCCGCTGGGTATTTATTGCCATCAAGCAGTACAAGACGGCAGCATCCGCCAAAGCCTTTCTGGCCGCAGTACGCAAGGCTGCACCCTTCCAGATTCGCACTATCCTCACAGACAACGGTAAAGAGTTCACCGACCGGCTGTTTGGCAGTCGCAGCCGTCAGCCGACGGGAGAGCACGAGTTTGACCAGTTGTGCCAAAGCCTGGGCATTGAACATCGACTGACCAAACCCAAGACACCACAGACCAACGGCATGGTCGAACGTTTCAATGGGCGGCTCAGCCAGGTGCTACGCTCGCACCACTTCAATAGTGCCGAGGACCTGGGCAAGACACTGCACCGGTTTGTATGGCTGTACAACCACCATTTGCCGCAAAAGGCTCTGGGGCATCAAGCTCCGGTGCAAGCCCTCAAGGTTTGGAAGATGAAAGCTCCTGATTTATTCGTCAAGAACGTGCGCAATCATCCGGGACCCGACAGTTAACAGAGGGGGATTTGACATGAAACTCAATATTCAAACAGCGGCCGCGCTTGCTTTTACTGCGGCCTTATCTGGCTGTGTGACCATGGAGAAGAAACCTGCCGCGTTTGATGATGGTCATTCGCTGGCATACAACATTGCGCGAGCAGGCGGGCTTGAAACAGGCATAAAAGATGCGTCCGCCCCCAAGAATTCCAATACCGGGATGCCCGAGTCCAGCATGTTCAACACTGCTTCCGCAGCCGTGGCATATGCGAATCCAACGGCAGGCTTGTCTAATGCCCAAGGCTTGGGGCTGAATTTAATTGCCAGCGCAATCGCGCCGAACTCGCATGGCGCGCGCAGCAGCATCGTCGCCTGGATGCCTGCTTCTCAAGCAGCTAGCGCAGAAGAAGCTCAATCGAAAATGATTGACATTGTTTCTCAGTCTCTGAATGAGAGCCTGAATAAGCAGAATTTGAAATTTAGCAAGACAAGAAAGAGCGAAAAAGGGACTTCGTTCTTCATTGAAGACAGCAACCTTAATTGCGAATCCATCGACCAAGGCTCCGCAAAAGCTTGTGTGATCTATCTGAATATCTTCAAGCCCAGCAAAACTTCAACACCCGAATTCGTCAAGAATGGAGAGAAGGAGTCTTGGGCGTTCACGTCAAGTCACGGTTTCTATTACAACGCAATGAAAATGGAGATTTCGAGGACGAGCAGCATTAACACATTGGATGTAGTTCAAAATACAAGCGTAACTCTTCCAAGTTGGGTATTTATCTACTCCAGTCCAAACGACACATACATTGATAGGTCAAAGAAAAAGAACAGCATGTATCCTATGATACTGTCAAAAGGCAACGCCTACTACTTTGTGAAGTAGATCCCATAAAAAAGGCCTTGAGGAATAACCTCAAGGCCTTTTTGCTTTTAATGACCGGAGTTTATTTTCCGCTCTGCCTCTTTTCGCTTCTCATCTACGTTAACCCCTTCTAACCGATTCTTGGCTCTTTCAACAGAGTTAACCCTATTTCCGTCATTAAGAATATTCCCAGAACCTGTCAACTTATCCATCGTCAAAGTCTCTGGTGTCGGATAGTGCCCAGTCTCCCCTAGAATACCGAGCCATTCATCCAGGTTGATCTGATCCCAATCAACCTTTCCAATGTCCTCGATCTTCAATCCATCGCAACTAGGTGCCTTTGCTGTACCGAACCCCAGATTCATTTGTCCACGTATTTGCTCATTCATTATTCGTGATAATGGTGAGTTATAGCAGCAGTATGACTCTCTTTTCTCGATACAAGCGCCTAGCACTTTTGTCTTGCAGTACGACCCTACATAATGACAACTCTTTAGCGATCTTTTCGCATTAAGTTCAAACTCTTCTTTTTCGCAAGCCCAGATTAGCTGAATCATCATCATTGATACAACATAGACCGTATAAACAGTCATAACAGTGCTGGCTATATTCCCAACCTGCGCCATCATATTTGCTGCATCAGTTGCAGCCTGCTGACTCAACTCACTTGCAGTGCCTGCGGCAACACCGGCTTCGGCTCCTGCCGATGTCATGCCATTCTGAATTGAGTTCTTTATGACATCCTGTATCGTACTTTTGACTGAATCAATAATCTGGTTATAAACCTCTTTAATAGGCGCTGTAAAAGCATCGACCGAGCCACCAATATTCTCTGCAAACGAAGCAAAGGGCTTTGTAACTTCCTGCCAACCTGAAACCACTGGATCACGCAAGACTTGATATGAGCCTCGCACAACACTCCCAGACTCCAAGTTCATGATGGCCGAGTCAAGCTTGGGCATGGCCATTAGCATAGTGATGTAATCAGCTAGCGAGATATTCTCAGGCTTCTCACAACAATTCTGAATTCCGCCAACCGCAATTTTGCATTGACCAGGCGTACCACTGAACACCTTACAGCCTTCATCCACGTTACCATCACCGCCCTCTTCTCCAGCAGAATCAGAGCACTGCATATCTTGCGCAATAAACTGTGCTGCATTAAGTAAAGCCGCAGCCTTCGCAAAATCACCGTTTTGTTCAGAAGATATATCAAGACACTCAGATCCCATGCATTTAATCGGCCCCGAGCATGAATATTGAGTATTTTTTGTATAGTCGATTACATCAACATCATGGCCACAATCATATGTATCTTCAAAAACATAGCATTTCCCGTTCTCATCCTTGGCTCCATCGAGGCACGAAGTTGAAACAAATCCGCATTTGTTATTATTCTCATACTTGCCGCATGAATTTTGATTTGTGCCATCGTTATGAGGACAATGTTGAACTCCTTGCGGATCAGTCCAGCAATCCATCTGTCCCACATTGAAATTACATTGAATTTCAGAGACAGAAGCAGACTGGGTTAACGTTGGAAGCCCTTTGATCGGTGATGGCGTCAACGAGTTGAAGAATGGATCTCCGGGGCATATACGAACACCACCAATATCCACACACTCTTGGTCGCTTGGTGGACCAATATCGACACTAACATTTCCAGTACAGAAATTCTGCCCAATGGACTGAGCATCAGAAATACATGAGTCTGATGCCCAGACATCAGGCTTCTGTTTAATCAATCGCAGCGAGAATTTTCCACCGAGAATAAATTTTGTGTCATCGGAAACAGATGTATCTTGGATCTGAACTTTCCCTAACAGGTTATTGCCGCATGTAGGGAACTCCAGCACGCGGTAATGAACAGTTGAGTCAACAATTCCATCAAGGCCGTGTTCAATCCAGTCCCACGAACCTACTAAGTCTGTTTTATAGTTACTTGCACCACTGCAGACATCCTCAAACTTTACTGTTGGAATATTCATCGCAAAGGCAACACCATCAGTTGGCGCAACCGTGTGGCCAGTCCCATTTTTGAGGTCAAACTCTACCGTGAGCCATGTTCTGCCTTGACCAGCCACAAATACATCGGCTACCTGATGCTCAATACCCATCGTATGAGTGATCTTGCATGCACCGGCTGGCTTAACAATGCGTTCGCAACGTTCGTATTCTGGAATGTGCTTTTTGTTTTTTGTCTTAATGACTTCACTTGTGCTTGAGCAATCCCCAAAGCTCTTTGTGATTTCATCAATATTGTTGAATGTATCCTTGCTTTGATTCAACATAGGGTCATTGGCAAAGTCAGGCCTAGACCGATTAGACGCGTTAAGCAATATTTTATAGGCAGCACCCGATATAGACGGGTTGTCACTCAGAGAGTCTTGGTACAGCGATTTGTCAGTTGTCGAGCCAACTTTATCCATATTATTGGAATCGTTATACACGCCGCCCAGGTCATTGATGCTTGGTGCTGCACCACCTGGAAAATAGTAGTTCTGAGGCCTAGCGTTTGAGCTGCTAGTAGAAGGATAGAGATCATTAATATTGACACTGCTACCGTTCAAATTCAAAGTGCCATTATTGTTAGAGCTATCCCTACTTCTGACAGTTTCAGATAAAGACTTCCCAAAGCTCTGAGCTTCACGGCCTGCATTAGCCAAGCTGGCATTATTATTTTTTGTTTGCGCGGAGGGATATATCGGACTGACTGTCAGACCAATAACAAGAAGCGCAGAAATCAATCTCTTAAATATCATCATTTGACTCACTGAACTATTTTGGTATTGCAGCAATCATTCCAACGCCAGACCATGTAAACCGGATCTTGACCAATTGACGGAATAGTTTTAGCAATTCCCCAGGTCAGCGTCGATTCGCCAACGACATGGGACGAATTTGCCTCAGGAATTGGAGCTACCAGATTGAACTTGTACTGAGTTTTTGGAAGCGTAGGAGATATATAGCCACCACATAAGGCATCGCTACCCATTGTTTTCCACGACAAGCCACGGCGATGCAGAGCGGCAAGAACGCGTGTTTTTAGAAGACTGGATTCACGAATCACCCCTCTTCCACCATTCTGATTACCACTTAATGGGTACAACGCCCCCCAGGACCCGGCACACCAGAACATTTGCTTGAGTGGTTTCCCTGCTGTTGATGCAATCGCGTCCGCTGAACAAGCTGCAGCTGCAATAGGATTCGCTACTGCAGCCGCCTCTGGGTTAGTAAAAAATGCAAGCTCATCGTTATTCCAGGTTGGATCTAACTCGGACATATACATTACGTCCAGATCCATGTACCCATCAGGATTACATTTCTGGTTCACGAACAAGTCCATCATGATCAATAATGGAAACGCGTAGAAATGGTAATGCATGAATGTCCCATCCGAGCCATCATGCGTGCTGTTCGAATGGTTCCCCTGATTCAGGCGATCAAACGGAAATCTGATCCCATTCAACACCGATGAACAACCAGGCACACGCTGGAACTCTACGAGTCGCGCAGGCTCCCACATCGAAGTTGTAATCCCTGGCCTGGGGATACCATTTGTGTCTTCGCAGGCGCACAGAGGTGATGTGACGGAATCTTCGGGAAAGCTCCCACCAGGGCCGCTTATTGGAATCCCGGCAACTCGTATCGGAAATATGCATGACCAACAAATATCCGTGAACAGTTTTGGACCAATCAAGTCCGCGCTATAGCAACCAACCTCTGCATTGCTGAGGCTAGACATCATCAACAGCCAAATTGCGACCAGTAATCTTTTAATATGCATATGTGCTTTCTTTGACATCTAACATCAAAGATTGAATCGGCAATGGCTTGTAGTGGATATAGCCTTGCTGAAGGGAAATATTTCTATTGCTTGCAAAGTTTGCTTGATCAAGTGTTTCAACCTTCTCTGCAATCAACTTAATTCCAGCATCAATAAATATCCTCGCCGCATTATCAGATATCAGCGATTCAATTCCAGCCACCTCAACTTTGCAATACAGCCATGGGAATGATTTCAACCGAGAAAATGTTGAGTTGCAAACACCAAAGTCATCGATAGCCATCGTTATAGACTCAATGGCTATATCACACCATCGGCGCTCAAGCAGGTCGTCAGGAACTTGCTCCGTGATTTCAATCGTGACTTTCAAACTTCCATCTTCAATTAGTTCTTTAATTGAATCGACCCACTGAAAGAAGTGGGCATTATCAAGCAAAGTTTGCGCGGAGACATTGATAAAAATATGATCTATCTTCTTAACAATATCTTTCTTATGTGAAAGCAGGTAATTTATTACCCCTCTGTCGATCTTTCGCCAGTCAATTCGATTCAAATTAAGCTGCCCTGGCGCATGGAGTCTACCGTCTGGAGTCTTCCATCTTGATAGCACCTCAGCACACAGGCTAGATCCGTCTGAGACATTCTTGATAGGTTGAAAGACCGGCAAGAAGGTAATCATTTTTGTGTCTCCACCTTCTTGAACTCTGCAACTTCAAATTTTCTGTCTGTCGCAGTTATAACTGAGGGGGTCACACGAAGTTCAAACCTATTTCTAACATCAGGAGTCAGAAGGAAAACTGGCGCACCAAGCGACTCAGTGATGCTTTTGTATGACTTCCATCCGTCTTCAATATTGATCTCGGTTGCAATGAATGAAATTGAAGAAACGTTCTTCTGTTTCAAAAGCTCTTTTGCCTTCACCTTCGCAAATCGATTTTGCCAAGGATCATTTGGATTGAAGACTATGACCGCTTGTGTGAACGAACGCAAAGTCAGTGGATTAATCGTAGTGCCAGACTTCACAATGACTTTCCCATCTGCAGAAGAAATATCCTTCGCAACCAGGACGGTAGGGTCAATTATTCTTTTAGCGTCCTCATTCGCCGTTGGTAATGGTATGAACTTCTGGTTCTTCCAGAAATTCTTAATTGCATTTCTCTTTTTCTCGTCCCAATCAATCGATGCAAGCCTAGCCTTAGCCACTTCGATTATGTCTGGTTCAGATATATCTCTTGTAGGCCCGTAGTTGCCTTGTTCGACTTTATTATTCTCGGCAAACTTCCTCTTGAGCCAATCAACAGAGCCAATCCCAGAAACTTTTGATTTGACCTTATAGTTATTGCTTTTGTCAGGTTTATTCAAAAGCACCACAGTTGGCACTGCATTGACGTTGAATTCTCGAAACAGCGTCGGATTGATGATGATGCTAGGCATCACCTTCCTGCTCGAAGCCATCGACTGGACTCTGGCTATTCCCTTGGCCAAGCTCTCGCCCGGAGCTACACCGCGCAGAACGATGACGGTATCTCTACGACCAGCAACATCATCCATCAGCTCCTTCATCGCTGCTTCACCGAGGGAGAACGATGCAAAAACAAGAGAGGTATAGCTATCCGTCTGGTCCTTTGGCTGCTGGCCAGGAGCACTGCTTTGCCCTGGCGTGCTCATCTGTATGCGACCCTGTTCTTTCAGCTGCTCGTAGAACTGCCGAGCATCGCTGTCTGCTGCACTCATGTGCTTGTTCTGCAGGGTGCTGAGATCCAGCAGTGATGCACCGCTTATCGCTTTGTCCTTGCCTCGCTGCATCATCTCGACATCCGCAGCTTTGAGGTCGGAGGCCATGGATGGGTAAGTAGCTCCTATAAGCAACAGAAGCGAAATCACCTTAGAAAATCGGATATGCGCGACCAATTATTTGCTCCTGTTTGATGGTTCCCCAGTAACGCGAATCAAAGCTGGTGTAGCTGCTTCCCATAACCCAGTATTGATCATCCATAAGCTTCTTCTTCCCCACAAAGCTCTTCTCGGTTCCTCCAATCTTCATGATCAATGGCAGGCCGCTTGCCAGTGTCCTATCGTTAACTTTCACATCCATCTGCGGATCAACCTCGACCACATCTCCTGGAATTGCGCGAAGATATTTCACCATCCAAGTTCCATCCTTAAACAACGGCTGGAGTCCGTTTGCCTTGAATGCGTATATCTTGTCTTTCTCAATATTTTGATTTTTCAGATCAATTAAATACACCGAATAGTTTGGTATACACCTATCAATTTGCGAATCAATTCCAATACGGTAGCGAGACATAAATGCACCGCCGCCTAGAAGTATAAAAAGAGCTACTGATGCTAACTTAGGTAAATAGACCTTCCAAGCCTGCTTCTTGACAACAAGCTTCATTTAAATAGTTCCTGATCCACAATAATGTCTTGTGGAGCAGCCAAGACTGCCCCGGCGTCAATAACCAGATATCCGGCCTCTTTCAGCTTCAGAATTCCATTATTGGTCTGCACCATGAGCGCATCGACTTCTTGAGGCGTAGCCCCCTGCGGGTAACTAGAGGCCAATTTCGTCAGATCGACAACTGCAATATTAGGAATCTGGCTAAGCCTCTTATCAATTTTTTTATCTAGGTAGTAATATCCAGCTGCATTCATAGCAACCAGGACGACAGAGAAAATTGCGAATGTTGTTTTGGAAATCATTGACGTACCCCTTGCTGGCGTTCTCTAATTACGTGACGGATAGCCTCAGCATAGCTAAAGCCTTGATCAAAAGATCTTTTAATTTGGTTAGTATCAACCGGGTTGGTTGAATAGAGTAGCTTCTGAAAATCAGGAACAATCAAGCGCCCTACACCAATGCCCGCTTTTGTTTTCAAGAAAATCTCTGAATATACGCCTTGGACTGTGTGCACCGTTAGAAGTGTGTTATACCCACCATCTGACAATGACAGTCGCTTTGTTGCCCTAACCGATTCCACCGATTCTGCTGTTTGTCCTAGCAGGTACATACTAGAAGAGTTTTCCGCAATTGCTCGACCTACGGCATTCTCATAAAGGTCATTAATTGATTGCGTGGCAATAATCACAGAACCGCCATACTTACGGAACTTTCGGTATGCGTGCTCCATGAATACAGCAACCTCCCCCTCCTTCAACAGGTCCCAAGCCTCATCAATGATTACAACCTTCTTTCTGTTCTTTTCACCCAGGAAAACTTCGTTCTGGATCTGCTGAATAAGCTGCAGAAGGACAACCTGACGCAAATGCTTTCGTCCTTGCAGGTCGTCAAGCTCAACCACTGTTAATTGGGATTGGAACTGTGTTGCAAAGTCGCCCTTGAAATACTTACCGTAGCTACCCTTCGATGTAAATGCATACAACTGAGTCCCAATATCGCTTAATCGAGTATCACCACTCTTCAAGCATCGTTCCGCAATATCGTCGATTTGTGTCTTTTTTCCCTTTTCATGCCAAATTTCGTTAATGACACGTTTCAATGAAGCTATCTGCCACTCATCTAGGGTTCCCTTTGCAGATGCCATTGCTGCAATATTCGCATTAATTGCATCTTCATCTTCGTCAAACTCTTCAATATTTGCAAATGGGGCTAAGCAAACTTTGGAGTTTTCCCCAAAGT
Organism: Comamonas sp. C11; assembly: GCF_024496285.1. Lineage (NCBI taxonomy): Bacteria > Pseudomonadati > Pseudomonadota > Betaproteobacteria > Burkholderiales > Comamonadaceae > Comamonas > Comamonas sp. C11. The sequence goes on along the minus strand of NZ_CP101744.1, from coordinate 140,158 downwards.
GCACAAACTCCCCCTTCAATGTTGCGCAGAGCTTTTCATAAGATCGCCCAGCATCAATAACCCAGACCTGCGCACCCTCAGAAAGATATGAAGTAATGAGTTCATTTACTTCAAACGACTTTCCAGAACCAGATTCAGCCGCTATGACCAAGTTTTTGTTGGTATCGCTGTCATGTAACGACTGGCTCATGATTTGCCCGTTGCGGGATATCAATGTTGCATGGAATGTCCCAGTTCCTTTCCACTCACCAAATATCGGCAACATTGGAACCACTTGCTCTGTGGACATCGTTTTGTAGCGATATAAATCAAGAATTGCCTTGCGATCAGTGCACAATGGGAGATGATTAATAAAAATTGGAAGACAAACAAATTTGTCCTCCATCATTTCAAATCGTGACTCTCGCCAGATATTTCGCGCTTTAGTCGCAGCTTCTTCGGCTCGCTCAGCTGTCGGAGCGAAGATAGCCAACGTGTATGTTGTCTTAATGGGCCTGGAGCCTTCTTTCAACGATTCATACAGAACATCGAAACTGTGCTTTTTATCGGCCAATACAGGAACAAATTTCAGCAGCGGTCCATACGCCTGGTTCACCGTGAATTGCCGCTTGCGTTCAAGTTTCGTTTTTTCCGATTCATGGTCAGGATAGAAAACATTCATACAGATGAAGTAGTTTTCCTTGACCCCTGAATCAGTACCAGCCAGATCCCCGATATATGCCAGTGCATCACCAAAGAACATTTTGTCTGGTGTCTTTTTGGCTGAGAGAACTTTGACGTGATAGTCACCAATGACTAATTTGTTCTTATAGACATCTATTTGCGTATCAAAGTCCAGAAGCTGATCGCATATAGCTTTGTCCTGATCGAGATTGTCATTCTCGTGCTTCCAACTCGCATCAGTGCCCCAATTAAGGATGGTCCCCATCACACGCTTGTATTGAGCTGAAGTCATTGCATGCGGTGCAACACCTATGCTCTGAATTGAAGCTTCACATTTCGTTCGTATCTGTTTCAGTTCCAGATACTCTTTTTCAGTTGGGAAGCGACCTGAGATTGGTATCTTGAAAGATATGATCAATTTTTGATCATGTACGATCCCGTTATCATAGATACCTCGATCATTCGTGGCCGTTATTCTTTCCCGAGTATGCTTTTTTAAGAATTCAGCACGCTCTTGGATAGTCGCGGATAGAATCTCATGTCGAAATCCATCTCTCAGACCAAGAATTTTGTAGATTTCTTGGCTAATGTCAGGGGAGCGAAACGAGAAAAATTGAGCTATCGTGTTTTTGGGATAGTCCTGTGTCATGAACCCATTAACACGATCTTGTATTTTTTCATCTGCGCCATTGAGAGGCTGACAGATGAACCCAAAGCCTACTGTTTGATCATCACAGATAAATAGCTTTTGATCTTCATCATATGCGAGTACCGGAAAAAGAGTGGCGGCTCTGCATGAGGCAGGAATATATGTGTCGCCTTCAACTTTTCGAATTGTTGCCAGCATTATTTATTCCCCGCAAGCCATTCAGCCATCTTTGCAGGATAGCCTTTCGCATATCGTCCATTGGGAGCTATTACCATAGGGACACCTTCAACGCCCAAAATCTGGGCTGCAATAAGTGTCTTGTCGTACCCTTCAGTATTGCAGTTGGGGATTTGGGCTAAGCTTTGAATTGCATTAGTCGTGAAGGCTTCGAATGTTTTATTCTTATCCTTTGCACAGAATATTTGCTTGGAAAGCACGTTCGATTTATCGCCTAGTGCAGGAACAACAATAAAGCGGAACGTATAGTCTTTCAGCAATGATTTTGATTCGGTCATCAACTTGTGACACACAGCACAGTATGGGTCTACAAATACCACGACCTCATTTTTCCCTGTACCAATGCTGATTGCGTTCAAGCTTTTGGGGTCGAGGCCAAGTGCTTTGAAGTTGAGAGTTTCAGATGCGTCCCGCATCTGTTTCATAGTGCTCAGCTCTTTTTTGGACCAAAGATCAATTACTTGGCCAGTAAATACAAATCGTCCGTTATCGCTAACGAACATAATTTGCCCCTTACTTTGAATTGCCTGAAGCCCTTTAACAGGCAGCTTCACCATGTCTTCGATGTTCGCACCACGAGCATCAGTAATTTCAAGTGGTGCTGCGTTTGCTATGGACAACGCACCAGACAGAACGGCGAGCAAGAAACTTTTTCGCATGCGAAACCCCAGTTATAGATGTTTCCAGTCTAGTTTTGAGGCTGCTAAAGTCTCTCTTCGGTGGAAGCCCATAATGGGCAACCCAAGCACTTTCACCCGATCCCTGAAAAAGAAAGAGCGCCCCTTGGGCGCTCTTTCGATGTCTTGATTTTGCCGGTTGACTTAGCAGCCGAGGCCGTTGCACATCGTGATCAGGCTTGGCACTGCTTTGTGGGCTACCGGAATGGTTGCCGACATGATGGATTCGATGATCGTTGGCGCGTTGTAGAGGCCCATGCCACCGCCAACGCCCATGGCAAAGGCCATCAAGCTCTGACGTGCAATTCCGCCGATGATGCCCACCAGGATGATTGCGCCCGCCACAATGCGACCCAGCGTACCTTGTGTCCAGTCCTTGAGGGTGTTCCATACATCGTCGAACTCGGAGCCACCGCCGCCCGCCAATGCGAAGTCAGGGGTCATCAGAACAACGATGCTTGCCAGTACCAGGCCACCAGCGATCAAATGCTTCTTTTTGACCTTTGCCACGAAATTGCTCTGGCTCAGGGCAATCAGCTTGTTGTGTGTGAGTGTGCTCATGCTTGAACTCCTATTGTTTAATTAAGTCGATTCCGTTTTTGAGAGGCGATTTCTCGCTGTTGCTGTATCTGCTCTTGGCGAATCTCCCTCTCCTCTCGCTGTCTCTCCAGGCGAGCTTCACGCTCTGCACTCATCGCGGTATTGCCGATGCCTGTCGTTGGTGCGTCCAGTGATTGAAGTGGCCTGAGCACTGGATCGGAGGCCGTCATCGGTTCACCGACCACCCAGCGCCTGGGTTCAATTTCTGTGTATATGTATCCAGTAGTGTTCAGATCTCCATTGCTGTCCTCCCATGGAGCAACCCAAATCCGCATGACTTGAGCTGGTGTTCGGATTGGGACCGGGCGATCAGGCAACCTTGGGGCCACATAGTTATCAACCACATCGTTTGGACTCGCCTGCTTAACGCCCGATTCATTGGATTTACCTACGCCGGTCTTGTGGACCATCTCAGCTTCATGCTGCTCAGCCTCCCTTCCCCTGACCATTGGGGCAGGAACTTGCCCATTGTTGGTAGCGACATAGACATCCCGAGCTGACATGCATTGCACGCCGTTCGGAAGGCCTGGACATCCGTAATCCTCTGCCCCGATATTCATCATCGAGCAGCCACTGAGCAGCACTGCTACAGCGGGAAGAATCACACGTTGAACGGATCGTAAGGACAACTTCATTTTTTGCTTCACCTCCAAATTGCCCGTTTCGGACAATTCATGTTTTGTTCTAGCGCTTGCGCTTCAGGTTGCGGATCTGCAGTCGCGCGCCGCGCGTCACAATCACATCCAATTGACGCCCAGCATCGATCTCAATGACTGGGAAAATACCTTCCGCCATTTCGATATAGAACTTGGCAATTCGATCTAATGCGCTCGATGCCCCCTTAACTGCCGCGCCTTGGAAAAGATCGGAAGACAATGGAGACTGGAATTCGGTTCGATTTGAGCCAGTCGTGTTGATGGTTGGGACTACATTAACGTCCATTGCTTTTGATGCTCCGCCTAAGAAACCAGCAATCAGGCTTTTAGCGACCATCTGTCCTTGTTTTGAAACCAATCGACCTCTTACACCAGCTTTTCCATCTTCGCCAACCGCATACGAGTCAAGCCGAGCTTCAATAACTCCACCATCCTCCCTGATACAAGAGAATGTCTCACCGCGTAAATACGCACGCTCTGAGCTTAGGTCCCCATACCCAGAGAGAATCATGAAGCACTCTCTGACATCGGCGCGAAACTTGTTAGGCAGAATTGCCTCTTTCTGAATGCGTAGAGTTGATGGGAATGGATCTTTGCGCGCACCTTGACCAGTAGGAGCATCCATACCATTTATCAGCGTTCCAGTAATAATGGAACCTGCTGGCAAATACGACATGGTTTGCGACTCGTCCTCTTTGGGTTTCGACTTCGACTTTTCTTCTGCTTGAGAAATACTTACGATCCGCATTTCTTGCTGCTCTGCACTCAGACCTGCAACCTGCTTGTCGTCACTTTCACCAGTGTCTGTTCCTCCTGGATGATCGTGTTGACGAATTTTCTTGGTGTGGGGAAGAGGTGCGGATTTGAATACCGAGGCAGGGTCGTTGAAGTCCACTTTCTGATCAATATAGCTTTGCTGCACCACAGCTGGTTCCCCACCAGGCTTGCTCCCTCCAGCTTCAGCCCCCTTTCCAGCTTCATCACCTTTGGGAGGGGCAGGATTTTTCGCCTCGACCATATCAATCAAACGGTCAATATCAGCCCTCATGCGAGCGCTCTCAGCCGTATTTTCTTCCGAGGTTGAGTCAGGCTTTTGATTTACTCCCTCTTTCTTTATGCGCTCTTGCTCGCGCTCAACTCCCTTCATCCTATTTTCCAGCGCTTTCAGGGAGCCAGAAATTGAGTCGATGCCAACGTCCCGCGTGTTCTTATCAGTCAGGATGCTCTTGATGGATTCATGGCGTCCTCGTTGTTTTTTCTCTTCTGGTGGCGAGGTGGTCAGTGCCATAGCACCAAGGATGACTACACCGATTGCAGATACCGCAACCAGCCGTTTGACCTTGGGGGTCAGCTGCCCCCATTGCTGCATCAAATTCAATTCCGGCCTCCTATCAGGGATGGACGCTGAGACATCGAGCTAGGAGCATGCCCTTGCTTCACTGCCACATAGACCTCTGTGCGCTGTCCTGGCTCCAGCACCTTCAGTGGCCAGCTGGTGATGGCTGCTGTATTCCAGTTTGCACACTGAGATTCACGAAACTCAACCAGATCCTGGCTGTCGTTACGCGCTACGCCGACATAAACATTCAGGTTATGGCCAGCCATGTACTGGCCTGCTGCGAAATCAACCGACAGCCCAGGGATAGAACACTTAGGTGCCTTTGCTGCGAGTTCGCGCGGTGTCGCTGTCATCGTGAACCCTTGAGGGATTTCATTCAGCGCGAGTTTTCTGAACAGCGTTCTGATAGTTTCGATGTAAGGCTGGCTAGTTTCCCAAGCCTCAGCTTTGGCATTTGCACTAGCCCGGACCCCACCCATACCACCAGCAAATGAGCCATCAAGCTTAACGAATACTTCGCGCGGTGGAATTTTGCGTGGAATCATCGTCAAACTTAGTGCTTGCGATTCACTCCCCTTCTCGGTGATGAACATCGTCACAGGGCTTTCTTTAAGAGTGGCGATATAAATTACGTTGTCCTTAATACAGACTTCACCGCATTTATCTTTCTCACCCCCTCCACCACCGGAACTAAGAGTCGTAGAGGTGATATCGGGTGTACTAAATGGAGTCACAATACGATTTGGATGCCCAATAGCAATTGGAATGATCTGGTTCACCCCTGGCTTCATCGTTATATGTGAACTACTGTTGATATTCCCTGAGAAATTTCCAGAGTCCACACCTGCTTCAGCACCTTGGCCCCTGGCCTTCTGATTGTTAACCACAGCAGATCGACTTCCTATCGGAGCCGGAACGTTCTCACGCATGACTCCAGCAGGCACCACAGGGATATCATCCATGGTCGGTGTTTTATCTTGTGCATGCACATGACCAGCAATTGCAAGGCTCACGGCCAGCAGGTATTTAGAATTCGCTTTCATCACTCGAATTTCTTTGCATATCATCTTCGTTCTGCTCCTGGATTCTTTTCTCTTTTTCCTCGCGCATCTCTCTTTGTTCTTCTTTGCGCTTCAGATTCGCTTCAATGGTTTTTGTGCGCGGACGACCGGCGTATGTATCGATGTAGTCAATTTGAGGTGCGTACTTGGCAATCTTTATGCGGAATTCATATGTTCTGTCAGTACGCGACTCTTTAGAGCTTGCGCCCTTGGCAAACGAATACCCATAAACAAACACCTTATCCGTTCCCATTTCATATTCAACATGACGCGGTTCAAAACGGAGTGAAACTCGGTCATCTTTGATTTGCCGAGACTGCACCTCAAGAATTTCAATGATTTGAGAGTAAATTTTTGGAGCGAAAAATGGTGTTGTCCGTGTCTTAACAAAGTCCACTGTTGCGGGTGTTACGTTGCCGAACAACTGTGCAAACGCCAATGCCCAAGACTCTTTATATGATCGTGATGCAGATTTCTCACCCAGCCAAGCGTCTTCAGTTAATGTGAATGGGACGATTTCAACAATGGTTTCTTTGGTGAGGACTTTTACGACCAATAAAGCATTGATCGCAATAAGACCCCCCATAAAAACTCGACCCCAATGGATCTCCGTCTGCATCCACGCATACTTCTTCAGGTAATTATTGATGTTCATGCCACGAACGTCCTGATGAATGGGTTGACCATCGAGCGTCCTTTGGAGAAGGCTGCACCAGTCCAATAGAGCATGTGCAACAAATAGCCATCAGGATTGCTGTCCTTGAATCGACGGTAGAGGTTTGTGACAAGCATCCCGGCCAGCACGCAAAGCAGAGCTTTGCCGACCACAACACCCACAACAAGCCCTAGCAGCATGGGAGCTAATTCATCGGCGCTCCAGAGCATCAGATGTGGCGGCTCATCGATACGACGAGGGATTTCAATCAACTTCATGCGAACTTTCTCCTTGACTCGAATTCTTCAGAGTTCAAAGGAAAAACGTGCATGACCAAACGCCCATAGAGGGCAACTCCAGCACTATCGGGCGCTGTAAGAAGCATCGGCTGGCAATCTATCTTTTTCGCATGCGAAAAAGTCTTTCCTTGCCTCAGCCAAAAAAGAAGGGCACCCCAAATGGATGCCCTTCTTATGCGCGGTTGGATGCTGTTGCTATCAAATTCGCTTCTGGACGTTACCCATGGCCAGACCTATCAAGACGATAGTGCCCATCAGCGCCACAGGGATGATGATCGGGTTCAACGCGATGGGAGCCATAAACGCTGCTAGCAGACCGAACACCAAGTAGCTCGCTCCGCGAACTGCATATCGATGCATGACTGGGCTTGAGTAGTCAAAGTTGGTCCGTTTGATTTTCCAGGTCATCAACCCATCGTAGCTCGCCGGAATGAACAAGATCAACATGTAAGGCAACCAGGCCATGAGAAGTGCAAGTCGTGAAAAGAACTGGTATGCGGCATTCATGAATGCATTCAGTCGCCCTTCAACCCAGGCGAACCAATCCTGCCCCATCTTCTCCATTCCACGAGAGCGTTTTTTCTCAGTTTCAGTAGGAATAAGCGTATTCAGCGCACCCTCATAAAACCCGGAATCGAGTATTGCGTAGTTATACCAGCCATTTGCTCTCTTCTTCACCCACTCTCTAGTGTCCTCGCCTAGTGTTTGCTCTACATATTTCTGTTCAATATGTATTTGCTTTTTTGTCCAATCACCCGGAATTAAAAGCAAAATTACTGTTGCTTCAAGGAGAAGCAGAATCACCACCACAAACCACGGTTTGTTCATAATTTACTCTCCGCAATACTTTTTTGATTCTTTCATTGGTGATGTAATCATAGACATACCTTCTACTAATTAAATCATCATCCAAAGTAAAGTCACTGCTCTCATGAATCGTTATCCTTGGCTTATTTACCATTACCCAGTCAGCAAATGGAATTCCTTGAGAGACATCCCAAGAGCTTCCATTGCTTGAACAGACTTTCACTCGAAGCGCCAGTACTGTTTCATCAATCAAACACTTAAGAAACATTCCAAGGCGTATTGGATCTAGTATTTTTTTCCCGTTGTTTTCAATCAAGAGAACCGCGTACTGCTCCAAAGCTTCTTCAATAATAGTCTGTATTACAGGTTTCTTATCGGCTTGGATTCCTGCAGTTACATACCTTGTTAACTTCTGAAGTACCAATTCAACATCAGGCCAATCAAACTGCAAAACACTTAGTAATTCATTACTTTTCTTACTATTTGCCTTGATTTTTTCAACCATAGTAAAAGGCAAAGTCGTGTCAATCATTGAAATGACCTCATAGTTCCGATACTTTTCAGAATTGTTTTTTTTCATATCCTCTTATGAAGTCAATATCGGCAACCTCCCCTTTACCACACGCCCGCCTGAAATCTTCCCTATGAACTCCAGGTTCGGCAGCATCCCTAGCAGCTGAGACGGAAAAAGCTCTGCTTCTTCCTCCATCAGGCGCTCCCCCTGGTTGCCACCATGCATGATTGGTTGATCGCCGTCTGTGTTGTGTCCTTGGTTGCGCATGACGTACTTCACGCGCGTCATAGGTAAATTTTCCGCTATGTACTTTTGCGACTCAGTGTCTGTGACGCGAAGAGCAAAAATATTGTTGATATTACCTAGAACTTGTAGCGCCTTCTCTTGACTGCCCAAGCGTGTTGTGAAATCTGCAATCGTTTGTGTCGCAACAAACAATCGCATCTTTGCTCCCCGCCCTTTGTTGAGCAGCTGAATAGTTGGATCATTGAGGACTTCAGCAGCTTCATCGATAAAAATATTGACTGGCCGGTTATCGACGCCGTAGTTGTAGCGATCACCCGCCACCGCTGTCAGGTCCGACAAGTAAATTGATCCGATTGCACTGCCAACCATGCTGTCTGTGAGCGAGTCCAGGCCGATGTAGGCAACCATGCCGTTGTTGATGATCTTCGCGTTATCAGTGATGGGCCTCTCGTCGCTCAGGTCGTTTGGATCTGGCGAGAGCAGTGCCCCGATATCACCGGAAGTCAGCATGTTCATGATGGGCAAGAGGTTCGACACCATCTTGCCGAAGTGGGTGGCGTCATGCTGATACATGTTCAGCAGCCCCTCCAGCTCGGAGCTTGGGAAAGTAGGCTGTATTTCCGCCAGATAGAACTTCATCAGAGCCACAGCCTGTTTGTCGAGACTGGCGTTCTTGACCTTTTCCAAGTATGGTGCGGCCTTCTCTTCCCAATGTGGGTCAACCTTCTCAGAATAGGTCTTAACAGCCTTTACAACCAGGCCTTCAGCCCCGCCTTCAAGGTAGCGACGCAGCTTGATCAAGTTGGGACGCTCGTGGCAGATCAGCAGGCCTTGAACGATATTGTTCAAGGCCTGCCAGCCGAACGACTTGAAGGGATCAGCGCCAGCTTCGCTCGGGATGAGCGCCGCCAGACGGGAAGCAATCTCTGTCCCGCGTGTGAAATTGCGAAGCGGGTCTATTCGCACGGACTCTTCCGGGAAGGCAGGATGGAACTGTATGAAGCGCTCCGGGGTGCCCATTGCTTCACAAGTACGCCGCGCGTTGTCGCGCATCTCCTTATCGCCCTTGGGATCAATGATGATGACCACCTCATTGCGCATGATGGCCTGGGCAATATTCACATCGAATGCGCGCGTTTTGCCACTACCCGTTGTCCCGACCCAAAGTGAGTGCCCTTCTACATGCTTCAAAGGCTGATACAGATCCACCTCATTCGGTTCCACCCCATGAATCCAGGGCTGACCCATCTCCAGTTCTTTGGAAGCTTTGAGGTTCAGCCTCAGCAGCAGCGTTTCGAGCAATGACTTCTGGTTGGTGATGGAAGACCAGTCTCTGCGCAGGATCTCAAAAACGCGCTGTGCGTGGCGGTTTTCCCAGATGAAGCCTTTGCCGAGCCACAGCTCATCCTTGTGTTTGCTGATCATCTTTTGCACCTCTGAAATCTTGATGAATTCCAGTGGTCTGCCCTTAAGGTGCTCTTGCAGCTTGTGAAGCTTGTAGGCCTTCGGAAGTCTGGCCATGGCCATAGTCGCACCTATACCAGCCATCCAGTAGAAAGGCTGCGGGGGCATCTCTGTGACCTGCTGCACACACATTGCTCCAAAGGTGGCCAGCCCCCACCCCATGACCGCGCGCTTTTCATAGTTTGGCCGCCAGGGCATCTCATAGGCCAAAGCATCGTATTCAATTGCCATCTCTATTTCTCCGAATAAATTAATTGGTTTTCGCGGACCTTGAAGCCAAAGCTGCTCATCTTGAAGTGCACCGTCATCAACTCCACGCCTATCAAGTCGTTGGTCATCAGCTGAAGGGTGCGCTTGTCCACCAAAAGCTTTTCTCCCTCACGAATAGGCGCCGATGCAAGCCACGGTCCATTGCCCGCCTTAATCATTTCGATCAACCGTTGGAATGCGCGCTCGATGGGATCGACGCGCACCTCTATCACTTCGCCTGTATCGGGCTTCGCCGCGTTCTGCTTGTCCTTCTTGCCCTTTGGACGAGCTTGTGAATCGGCCCGCTCTTCCGCTCCAGCAGCTGGGCTGGATGACACCTTGGAAATCTCGTGTTCAATGGCCAGGGCTACTGGCGGCTGACTTTCAGTACGCTTTTCATGGGCCGGGATAAATAGTGGAGATTGACGCGGAGCTGCAGCCTCTGCGATGCCCAGGCCTGGATCTGCCCCTCGGCCTTTGGGCTTGACATCACGCAAGGCTGTCTTGGTGCGCTTCTGGCGAACAGGCATCTTGAAGCCCGTGTTCAAGACTGCTTCCGCCAATGCAGCTCCACGCAGCTTGTCCATTGGAGTAGGTTCGCTCGGTGTGACCTCAATGAATTGCACTGGAGCCATCATTGCCAGCTGACAGATTCCAGCTTCTTCCTGCTCTCCTGCTTGAGCGAGCGCCACCCGTATCGCTTCAGATATAGGCTCGCAAAGCACAATGCCCATGTAGCCGTCAAAGTCCCAGACATAGCGGCCTGGAGTTGCTGGATTGATGGAAATTGCGTGTTGCTGGGCCAGTATCTTGATTACCTCAGAGGCTTCGCCACCAATCTTCCTTGCTCCCTCTGGGTAATAGATCGCCGCCTGCTGACCATGCATGAACAAAACTTCCCCAAGGGTCATATCGCGCAGCAATACCGGCATCACGGCAGCCATGATCAATGCCTGCACTTGAGATCCGTATTGAGCCAGTACATCAGCCAAGCCTCCTGAGAGATCGACAGGGCCAGCTCCTGGCTCCGACTGCGTGCATATGGGTTCCTCTGAGAGGACAGGCTCGACCACATCGTTGGCCAGACGCATATGCTCAGGCAAAGGGTCAAATCCCAAACCGATATTGAGATCAATCAGCTCTTGGAGAGGGTTGTATTCAGATGGGGGAGGCAAGACGTGCGATGCCTCTGGCATTGAGTCGGGCGCGGTAGCACTTTCCACCGCAGGAGGTCGAGCTGCTGCATGGACGGCAGCGGGGGGGGGTGCAGATGGAGGCATTGCAGCCTTATGCACTCCATCCTTGCCACTGCCCTTCGACTGTTCCACTGTTCCTAGAGCAGCTGCTGGTCGTCCCCCCTTTGCAGCCTCAGGCTTTGGTCTATCAGCCCTATTTGCTTTGATTTTTGTAGCGCTCTTACCCGTCGCCTGCCCTGCACTTTGAGGCATCGAAGATGGAGTATGCGACTCTGTTGCGCTCGGATAATTTGCTGTCAGTACTGCCAGAAAATCATTGGCAGGACCTACAGTTGCAGGAGCATCCACGTCCGGTTTTGAGCCTGTTGCCTGCGCCAGCATCTGCATAGGAGAGACTTCTACCGAACTCACATGGTCATGTTCCGTTTTTGGCGGTGCAGGTGATTCAGCTACAGATGAGTTTGGAGGCGTTGGCAGCGGATCTGGCTTATGTTGCGCTGCAGCTGCTGGCACTGGGGAGGGGACAGGTGCAAACATGTCCAATCCCATCATGCCTATCCCGGCCAAGGCGGACATGGCATCCTGCTCGGCCTTGAGCACTTCAGCACTGACGCCGATTCCATCTTCATCTACGCCAGCAACCGAGGGCGACTGAATCAAGCCGGATATCAGCGCCAGCATGTTTGAGTTCGACTCAGAAGGCGGCTGAGCAGCAGGCGCACCTTGCGCGCTTACATTAGCTCCTGTGCTTTGAGCAACTGGTGCAGATGATGAAGTATGGGCTGCGGTCTGTCCTGCCGTTTGAATCGGTATTTGTGCGGGTGCTGGTGCTGTTGATGCCGCAGCCGACTGCGCCGATTCATCTGGCGGAAAGCGCATATCCTTCCAGTCATTTTCGGTGCTGCTACCTGGTGCAACGGCTGGAGCATTCAGATCTGTCAGTTGCACGTTGAGAGCGACCTCTTCTGCCGCTGCTTCGCCTGTAACTACCCCTTCGACCGCTGGAGGTGGCTCGGTTGTGAAAACCAAATCAGGAGATTCCAGCCGAAGCATCAGGAGAGGTTTCTCCAACCCCTGGGCCTTCACCAAATCGGGCATGACCTCCCAGTAGCGGTATGTGGCCATATTTCCGTTTTCGGAAACAATGTTCGATACAGCGAAACCACGTTCAACCAGGATATCGGCCAAGGTGTCGGCATCGCGCGGAACGCCCGGTATTTTGTCCTTCTCAACCAGATCCGTGATGTCCTGGGCGGGCTTCCAGACGATGAATACGCCCTGCTTCAAGTGCCAAACTTTCGCGCCCAGCTCGTTCACTTTCCAAGTGCCCTGCTTTACCAATCGGCGTATTGCATCGAACACATATCGCTCGACAGGCACGCCATATGAGAACTCATCGACATTCAGGCGCGACTGCTTCAGGTCACGGGCCACACTCTCCCGGTCAGCCATCAGCATCAGCTTTGTCACAGGCTGATTAACCCCAGTACCTGAGATGGCCTCAAGCATCGCCTCCATGATCTTGGGGCCGCTTTCGCTCAGGAAGCCGCGTGTCTGGTCAGGAAGAATGCGATCTACTGTCAGCAACGAGAACGACTCATGACGCTTATGCCTTTTGTCGCGCCAGCGAATGAAATAACGGTCCACGTTGTTCTTGCGTGCCCACTCATAGAGCGAGTCCCCATAGGGGTTCCAGACGATCTTTCCGTTGCGGTCGGTGATCGACACATCGGACAACGGCTTGCCAACGTCATGCAGCAATCCAGAAAAGCAGCTGGCCAGCCTCCATCTTGGCTCGTTGTCGCGGCGCTCACGCGGTGTGCCCTCGGTCGAAAAGATAACCCCCTCAGAGGCTTGCGCCGACCAGAACGCCACTTCAAGGCCGTGACGAAACAGCCCTCCGGCCCCACGGTGATGGTGTGCCTCTGATGCGGGTAGCAGATGGACAAAAGACGCATAGCGCTCGATGACTGGGACAACCAGGCGATGAAAGTCTTCTTTTTTGAAGCCCAGCGCCATGCGAATGCGCTCTACCAATTCAGCCTGTGTAGCCATGACCCGATCCACAGGCGCGACGGGCATGCCTTTGGCGAAAGGGGGATACCTTGGAATGTCCTCTTCATCGATGTCCAAGATCCGCCCGCTTCCACTGGAATGCACATTCGATGGCGCGCGAGAGGACGTAAATATCCCCTTGAGCGTTTTCAAAAATGGAGCGAGCAAATCTGGAGGCATGGACTGTGCTTTAAAACAATCCGCCGATGCTCCCCCAAAAGCCTTCCAAGACAAGATTACGGAGTGGCCCATTACGGGCAAATCGCGCATCAAGGTATCTGGGTACTGACTTCTAGAATTTTTTATCTGATTTCAAAGGAGTCAAGGCGCTATGCGTCCATACCTATCACTGCTTATTGCTGCAGGCGTACTTTCTGGCTGCGCGGCTTTTCAATCCAAGCCCCCGGAGCCTGTTGTCATCAAAGAAGACGACAAGCCCCAGCGCACGCACCGCCATTTGACAGTGGCCTGGGACAATATTGGCCGTGGTGGAGCCGCTCTACACCAACCAGGCTTTGTCGATGTGCTTAGCAATGAGGACTCACAGACGCAAAGCTATACACCCGCCAAATCCCCGGCCCTCGCGCCAAAGCCTGCACCGAAATCAACACCAGCGATCATCGGCCCAAGCATTGACGAGATGCGCGCCCTCCTGAGCAAGTCTGCAGCCAAGCCAGCCCCCACCACGAACAAAACCAGCTATGCCATTTATGAAATGCGCCGCTGGGAGCGCTACTGCAACGCTGGCCAGGGCATGACCGAACAAGATTGGAAGTTCGTCACGCAAGCCAAGGGGGAAGTTCCAGCCGATGCGATAAGCAGTTGCAGTCGGCCTAACCACAACTATCAGGGTTACAAGGACGCCTGGAAGTCATTTTGTTCTGGCACAACGATTTCAGAATCCCAGCAGGACATTGTTCGCAACTCCACTCGCCCAGCCAGCATCAAGAGCTGCAAGGGCAAGCTCTAAGAGGCTGCAATGTACTTCCAGAACAATCCACGCGATCTGCAACTGCACGACCGCTTCTGCGGACACAACCCAGTCGAGGTCTGGCGCAATCGCCCCTTGAAACACAAGCTCAAACATAGATTCAATGTTTGCGCTGCTTTCGTCTTAGGCGAGGTCAGCATTCATTCGTTTTGGCTAGGGATACGACATCCTGAGTACATGGTTGCGCTGGCCTTGCGCAGACACGTAGCGAACATCAGCCGAGGCATGATTTTCGTATGCCCCGAAGCATTGGCCATGGTGGAAGAAATGCACCGCCCAAGCACAGCCAACGAGCAAGAGCGCTCTCAACTCATCGGGCGAGCGTGAATCATGGATCTGTATATCTGCGAGAAGCCAGCCCAAGGCAAAGACCTTGCAGGAGTGCTGGGCGTGCGCCAGTACAACGATGGCTACATCACAGGCGGCGACATCGCCGTCACCTGGGGCTTTGGCCACCTGTATGAGCAGTTGATGCCAGAGGACTACGACCCACGATATGAAGGCTATGAGTCCTGGAATGACCTGAGCCTGCTTCCGTTTGTGCCTTCGTCATGGGGCTACAAAATGAAGGAAAAAACGGCCAAGCAGACAAAGACCGTGTTGGGTTTGATACAGAAAGCTTCGACCGTATACATCTCTACGGACTTCGACCGTGAAGGTGAGGCCATTGGCAGAATCTTGTTGGCCCAGGCCAACTACAAAGGTCCAATAAAGCGGGTGTGTCTTACCGCTTTGGATAACCAGAGCATTAAGAAGGCGCTGGCCAATGTCAAAGACGGCAGTGAAACCCTTCCGCTCTTTCATGCGGCATTGGCCCGAAGCCGCGCAGATTTCCTTGTCGGGATGAACCTGACTCGCCTGTACACCGCATTGGCAAGATCCATTGGCTTCCGCGAGATATTGAACATTGGTCGCGTGCTCACAGCAACGGTCAATCTGGTGTGTGAACGCGAGCGCGCCATCGCAAGCTTCCAACCTACCCCCTTCTGGACCATTCAAGCCCAGGTCAACACGACCAAGGGGAGCTTCAAGGCCAGCTGGAAACCTCCGCAGACTCATGCGGATGCCAACGGCAGATGCAATCAAGGGGACTTTGCCCGTGGCGCGGCACAGGCATGCAACGGTGCTGCTGCTCAGATTGTTCGCTCGGAACAAAAGCCAGAGTCGGAGACTGCCCCCCTGCTGTTCGATCTCACATCGCTACAGCAGTACGCGAACAAGCGCTGGGGCTACACCGCCGATGAGGTGCTGGCTATCGGACAGGCACTATACGAAAAGCACAAGCTACTGACCTACCCGCGATCTGACAGCCGGTATCTGCCTCAGGACCAGCAGGGAGATGTGCCCGATGTACTAAGCGCCATGGTCAAAACTGACCCAAGCATCGCAGGCCTTGTGCAACTGGTCGATCCCGAGCGCAAATGCCGTGTGTTCAACGACTCTAAGGTTACGTCACACCACGGCATCATTCCCACCTTTCAAGCCGGTTCAATCGACAGCCTGAATGAACAAGAGCGCAATATCTATGACATCGTGCGCCGTTACTACCTGGCGCAGTTTCTACCTGCACATGAGTACCTGCGTTCGGAAATCACAGTCCAATGCGGCCCTCATCTTTTCCTGGCCACTGGGAATGTGACAACCAGCCCTGGCTGGAAATCGGCCTTCGGCAGTGACATCGACATCGATCCCCCAGACGAAGAAGTTGCAGATGAACAAGAAGGCACCGGTTCTGCTGCGCTTCCGGCAGTGGTTACGGGTGATGCCTGCATCCTGGCCAAGACCGAGCTGGGCGAAAAAGTGACGCGCCCGCTGCCCTATTTCACCGAAGCCGCATTGCTTGGCGCGATGGAGAACATTGCGCGCTTCGAAACCAACGAGCAGTTGCGGAAGGTCCTCAACGAGAAATCAGGCATTGGCACCCCTGCCACCCGCGCAGGAATGATTGAGGGTGCAGTGGTGCGCAAATTTTTCGTTCGTAAGAAACGCGCTATACGCGCGACGGACAAGGCCCATGCGCTCATGGCCATCCTCCCACCGGCAATCAAACAGCCGTCGATGACCGCCTTGTGGGAGCAAGACTTGGACCGTATTGAGGACGGGACGATTCCTGTGGCCGCGTTTGAAGCCAAGATTACAAACTGGGTCTGCTCGATGGTCAACCAGCTCAAGGCTGCTGCTCCAGTCCTGTCACAAGCGGACGGACCGATGGCCAAAGCCTTTGAAGCCGCCATGCCCCAGAAGCACGAATGCGTTTTCGGCTGTGGCGGCCAGATGATGCGCTTCAAAGGTTCCAACGGGATGTTCTGGGGTTGTCAGAACGCCGAATGTAAGAAGACCTGCAGCGACAGTCGCGGCAAGCCGCAAAAGCCGCTTGCCAGCGATGAAGACGCACCCGACTGTCCAACCTGCGGCGGTCCTACCAAGCTGCGCAAAGGTAAGCCTAAGGACGGGAAGCGCGCTCAGAATTTCTGGGGGTGCTGCGACTATCCGAACTGCAAAGGGATTCTGCCCTTCGTCAAGCCCAAGCCTGGTGCCAAGGGAAAGCTAAGGATCTTCAATAGCTAAGGCTCTTCTAGGCAAGTTTTCACATATCGACCACGCAGATCCAGGCGGACTTGCATTTTTCCCATGCGCTTTAACTTGTTGTGAAGCTCCAGCTTCACGGCCCCGCCCTCAGCTCCATTGAAGAAACTGCATTCACCTCGAAGAAGGAAATTAATGTCAGCACGTTCAGTCGCTCTCAAATCCAGCGTTGATATCTGTCCCTGTCCTGCATGTGGCAACCGAACGCACTTCAACCTGCACTCCGAGCGCGGAGGCGAGGATTTCTGCGCAGTCTGGTTGAGCTGCATCTGTGGCCTAGAGCCGCCCAGCACCTTTCGAGCTGAGGACATCTGGGGAGGACTCAGTGTGCCAATGCTGGTCACAGCTATCGATCAATGGAATAGCTGGCAGCGCGCTCCTCTCCCTGACCAAGGGACTGATCTCGATATGGAGCTTGTCCAAGAATGACCTATTTGCAACGTTTCAAGCCTACAGATGATGACTTCGAGGCCTGCACACATGTGGTCAATGACCGGCCGATCATCGGCGTGAATGCCAAGAACAACAAAGCCAGAGTTCTGGCCATTACTGGAAGCCAGGGTGCTGCAGATGAGCACGAGAGCATCGGGAATGCCTTTCTCTTCGCGGAAGCGGGCACGGTGTTTCATCAGTGCGGCAAATCACCACGCGCAATGCTTGAGGATTACACCGCAATGCTGGCTCTGTTTGACGTTATGCATGCGATAGCCCAGGCCTTGCCTGCGGATGCGCGCGAGCGCGCCGAATCGCTCGTTGGAGTGCTTGAAAAAGCCCACCCGCTACTACCCCGCCCGAATGTAAAAAAAGCTGCTACAGCCCTTTCTGTGCATTCTGGCTTTGCACCAATCTCCGTCACAGCCGAAAGCGCTACATGAATTTCCACCGAGTCATCAACATGACAGTTCTCATCGCGTCAGTACTGCTGCTCGCATGTGCCGCAGACGCCTTTTACGGCGCAACAAACAGCGCGGATGCGTCAAGTGCCCGCGCCCAGGTGCTTGCCGGAGTCTCGTCGGTTGTTGCCCTGGTGCTGACCTTCATCGCCAAGTTCCAGGCCAACAAGATCATCAAGCTCAAAGTCGCCATCGCTTCATTGAATGTGGAAAAGGCAATTCTTGTGTCGGGCGTCAAACGCTGATTCTTTTGGAAATTTGAATTCTCAATGCTGCTTCATCTCATCCCACGCTTGTACGCCTTCCGCTCAATTGAAGACGAATGCTCGTTGATCGATTTTGAATGTCCGACGCTCGGCATATTCCTTCGAAATGGACATGAGCTGGTGGCAAGGCGTCCGTACCCCAACAAGAACTACCTGGTCTGTTGCCGAAAGGTCGGGCAAAAAGCCATCAATGGACTCTTGATAGAGTCTCCCACTCGCATCAACCAGCTCACAACCATCACACGTTGGGCAGTAGGCGCGGAGCGCGTTGTAAGCCATAAGGTCCAGTACGTGATCTTGGATTCAGAGATGGATGCGATAACTGAGAGCATGGTCCTATGGCACTCAATGTCTCCCAGTCTTGGCGGATTTGGAAACCGTTGGCCATCAGCTGCACAAAATTGGACACCAGCATCAGCTCAACCGCGCATGGAGTTGTTGCCTCGCTACCGGGACGGGAACATTCAGGATAGTTTGGATGAGGCTGGCCGCATCACAGAGCGTTCTGAGATCTTCCATCTCCACACAGTAGAACGTGAGCGTGTTTTATTCAGAAGTCAGACAGATCTGTACAGCAGAAATCCAACTGCAGAAATGGCATTTACTGCTCCTGCATAAGCTTGTTGCTTGGGCACCCGTCAAGCGCAAAAAAGGCCTGCAGCTCCCGATGAGCGCAGGCCTTTGTCATTGGCAGCTACTGAGCGTTACTGCAGCGCGGCTGGCTGCGAACGCCCGCCAGCATCATCGATGCCGATCAGCTGGACATTGGGCTTTTTCGCATCGCCTACGCGGTTCAGCGTCAGGCGATCACCTGTAACCGCTTTCACTTCACCGTCTACCGTCCATTCGTAAGACCTCATGCGGCCATCTTCATCTTTGCAGGATGCATAGAAGAGCCAGGAGCCTACCGTTTCTCGCTGTGTCAGCGTGCATGTTGGCAGAGTGTTTTCTTTCACACTGATCCGCACCTTTGCCTCAGCTTCCTCACCCATTTTGCTGCGGATGCTGAACGCTACATCGTGATTACCAGCATTAAGAGTGATTCGGCCATAGTGTCCCGCGACATCCAGCTTTTCACCATTCACGGTGAACGAGCGTGTGTCGATGCGGTCAAGCGGATGGCCACCAGTCACATATGGTCGTAGCAGGACATCCAAGGGGGCGCGGTTGATTGCGTTCGACCCAGAGTACTGAAGTTCCACCTTGTAGGGGGCAGACTCAGCGATTGCCAGATCTTGCTTGATCACAGTCTCATGGCCACGGGCATCTTTCACAACAACGCCAATTTCATACACACCGTCTTCAAGGATCTTGAAGGTGCGCTGTGTCGCCTTGCTAGAGTCCGTAATGACTGCCTTGGTAGGAAGAGACCAGCTATAGGTAGGCTCTTCAAGGTTGCCACTGAATGCGATAGGCCGGATCTTGACCGTCACCTCTGAAGGTGCAACCTTTGCGGTTCTCTTGATCTCCAAGCCAAAGGTTGGCCACACATACTCCCAAACCTTTGTCTTGAAAACGTAGGTGGACTCAGCCCCATCTTCACGGAAACCTTGTGCCCATGCCGTGTAGGTCACGTTAATCGTTTGCGATGCAAGATCTTCATCACTGGGGGTGTATTGGATGGATGTGCCCTTCTGAACAGTTCCATTCGGTAGAGTGAACTCGCCATCGAACGACAAATCCATGTCTCGATACGGAGGTGTCACCCGTGCAGCCAGTTCATAGGTCTTTCCCTTCTCGACCCGAATTGGGCCATCGACGTAGACGCGCGGCGGCTTCATCTTCAGGAATTCCACAGTTTTTCGAACAACGCTGTAGCCACTCATGTCCTCTGCAGGCGCTTCCTTAGAGCGCGCTCTGGCCACCAAACGCACTCGGGCCACTTCAGACTGTTTGATCTCGAACTGGGTCGATCCTTCATTGAAGGTTTCTCCGTTGTCTACAGACCATTCAACCACTGCATTACCTGTGTTCATTGGCTTCCCATTGAGCGTCAGGGCAGCTGTGACCTTGGCTGTACCTCCCACGTAGAAGGCTTGCGCACCTGTGAGCACAAGTTTCGGTTTGTCGTAAGCAATGACTTCCACTGGCTCCGAATACTTGGACTTCAGCGAATTAGCATTGACCACCTTTGCGCGGACCTGATGTGTACCTTTGTCGAAGACATTCACAAACATGAAGCGTTGTGATTTGTTCTTGACATCGTGCGCCACCCAGCTCTTTCCACCATCTGAACTGACCTCCCAGACAACATCGCCCACAGCGCGCATATCTAAACGCTCATCGATGCTCAGCTTGAAGGTGTTCGTGAAAGGGGCTTCTCCAGACGTTCGACGGCTAGATATGGCTGATGTGATCTCTCCGCCTCGGGAAATGGTGACGAAGGCACCTTGAGGCGACTCTGCCACTCGCTTGTAGCCAGGTACAGGACTTTCCAGCTCAGCTTCGGCCACGAACCGCAGCGCCGTCGAATCTAAACTGCCAACATCGACATTGAATACAGCCTCGCCAGTTTCAGAGATCTCAACTGGTGCAGCAAGCTCTTCGCGCTTGTTGTAAGTCATGACTCGCACCAACCTCACCTTCCACTTCCCCATTGTCTCGGGGGTGTAGGTCGAAGAGGTTGAGCCTCGGTCGCTCATCGTGACCACCACCTTCAAGGGCGAGGTGTTAACAGCTGTGTCCGAATCCAGTTTGATGACTGGCTTCACACTTTCGCTGGGCGCTGCATAGACGCTGTACACGACTTCCTGTTTCACACTAGGAAGTGCGGCAAAGGCCGCTGCAACCTTGTACTTCGTGACTTCCCACAGATTACGGGCATCCGCATTCAATCGTCTAAAGGTCGAATTGTTGGACAGGCCCATCGACTGCTCAATTTTTGCCTGTTCCAAGACTTCAGTACCACGCGCGATGGATAGGTCCAGAGCTGCACGTACCGACTTGATTTCGACATCACCGATGTAGCCGCCCGCCATCGGAACAACCAACACGTTTTCAGAATCTGGAACCAAGCTCTTGGAGTTGATAAGGATCTCGGGCTTAGGTGGGTTCACCGCCGTCAGGTTGATTGACTGCTCATTGAGCTTGATTTCAGCCCCAGTTTTGGTAAACAGACTCACGCGCCAGGAGATGGGGTGCACACCCTCAGACGAGACAACGCCACGAAGATAGGGCGTGTCAGACCGCTCATCTTGAACCAGCCCTGGTGGGGTCTTGATCCACTCAACAAAGCAATAATTGCTCGCTTGCTCAGATGATCGAGTGGCAGCATCTTGAATCGCCGCATCTCTGTTCATTGTGAGACTGCATTTGTAGCCATCTTGGATCTTCAGCCTTACACCGGCATCAGTAATTGAATGGACCACATTGGATATATCTTCAGTAGCAGCAAGTGATACAGATCCCAAAGCCGATACCGAGTTCACCGACGCTATACCACTCTGCACCTGATTCTTTTTCCCTTTGCTGTCGTACACATACAGCGCAAATGAAACACCTTCCCTACCGACTTGATTCATACGACCAACGAGGTCTACACCATTCGCCACATCTATCTGAATACTGTCACCAACAGGTTTTGAAAAGAAGTCCACGAGACAAATCGGCGCAAGAATATTGTTTGCTGCTTTGGCCTTCGATTCTTGCGTAGTCAGTTGGCATGTTGTTGATGTTTCCGGTCGAAGAGCGACAGTGTAATTCTCAATTCCCTGAACAATGCTGCGCGAGGGGAACGTGATGTCAATCTCTGGCTTCCACATCGTTACTTCACCAACAACGATTGGAGAATTAGGTGCAGAAGAAGAAACCAAGATATTCGCCACACCTTTTTTGAATTGAGCACCGGGCTTAATATCAAATGCAATCTTGCTTTCGTTAGCGCCAAAGTTGTAGTCTTTGATAACTGTTTTTGTTTCTCCAGGCAAAACTTCTACACCATTAACGCGCACGGGAGCCTCAGAGTCAGATCTAAGAGTCAAGAAAATATCATAGACACCAACAACGTTTGAGCCATCTTTCAAAGTAAATTTTTCCGTTTCCAGAATCCTTTTCCCACCTTCCAACAGGTAGTCGCCTTCAAATGCAGGAATGGAAATTTTGGAAGAATTTCCCTTTAGCGCGATCTGGTTCGGCTCATATTTGAAAGTGACACTTTTCTGGACCTGATTTCCTTGACTATCTTGAGCCTTGATGCTCAGAGTATATTTTTCATTCTCCTTCATGCTTGGAAACATCACTGGGTATTCCAGAGCATAATTTCCCGCAGAAAGTGAACGCACAGTCAGAAAAACGTTCTCATTGGACGCCCCGCCCTTCAGGTTTACCTCGGTTATCCTGGGTGTTTTGTCCAGTGCATCAATCAAGTTAATCTTGACATCATCAAGTGTCGAAATTGAGGTTCCGGCAACAATGTTCAGGACAGGCGGGGTAGAATCAATCGCATAAATACCATCAACACTTTTTTCGACAGAGTTTCCATAATTATCCAATGCTCTCAATGAAAAAGTGTATTCTCCATCAGGAAGAGACTTATATGAAATCGTGAGATTATGGTCGTTGCCTGCAGATGTTCTTCCACTGACTTCGGCAATTTCCGTCACCACTCCACTTTTATTATTTTTCGCATCGATATATCCCTTATTGAGTCCCATCCCATATGAGGTTGTGCCTGGCTCATTGACAGTAAAAACAAATTCCTTTGTTTCCCGGATATGAGATACAGATGTTATCGTCGGACTCTTCTTATCCCAGTAGAAAAACCGCCCATTTCCTGACAGTGAAAGCTGGCCGTCTGACGCTCTTTTAAATACGCCATTAAATGAGTATGCACCATGCGAATCTGAAGTGTTAAATGGAAAATCAACTTCCATTTCACACGAAACTTCACCAGCCGGAATTACACATGAAGGCTTCCCTTGCGTAACTTGGATGTCATAGCCTCTAGGTGCTTTGATATGAAATCGGAGGCGTGATACTTTGGTATCTGCAGGAACATTTTTATCTTTCGTGTAGAAAGTATTAGCGCCCCAACCAAATCCATCAATGTATGCCTCCGTGAACAGTGGCTCCGGTGCTGACTGCAATGGATCAATCTCAGCATTTGGAACCGACATCGACTTACATGCATGTGTGGACGTATTGGTCCACCTATGCGTTTCGTTAGGGAAGTTGCCGAGTTCATTTACAGGCCCATCCATCACCAGATAAGCATAGTCCCCATCAGCTGTCAATACGGTTTTTGCGACTCCCATATTCGCAAAGTATCCACCCCAAATCGGGTCAAAATCTCTCGATTGATTTTTTTTAACACGATACAATGCTTTAGCCGGATTGAACTTAACAACATTCTTTCCATTGCTTGGGCCAACAAATCCCTTCAACGCCGGAATACCAAGAAAGTTGCTTGTTGAATTGGGGTCATAAAGACCCATAAATTCCGGTATATCAGGACAGGCTGAATTTACATACAACTCTCTTTCCACTGCTGAAGTATTGCCAGCAATGTCATTAATGTTGAACTTGAGTCTATACTTTCCATTATCAACATTGAATGTATTTGCAAAGAAAGTTCTTTTTAAGTCTATAGAATTCGAATTCTCGGCATACTGAGCATCACCGGATTTGACAACAATGCCAGAATTTGATGTCAGAAGTTCATAATTAATTGCCTTGACAGAGTTGCTGTCATAAATATTGGATATGGAGACACTGGCTAAACCTGTCTGGTTATCTACTTTCGCAACGGCAATAAGACCATCGGCCATGATGCCGCCACCATAGGGGGACGTGATCGCAATTTCGCCTGCGGTCGGTGGTGTCGTGTCCACAATGACCTGATACCCATCAGTCTGAACCACCTGATTTGACGATGAAAGAAGCTCGGCCTTTACTGTGTACTTGCCTTCCCCTGGTAGCCTTAAAGTCATTACAAACCCGTAATAACTTTTGTTGTTCGCAACAACTCTGTCATTGGGTCCAACAACTGCGCTCGTTTGGGTCGCTATTTGTTTTCCAGTGGCATCAATGGCCGTCAATCTAATCTTCCGATCAATACCGGCACTGACAGTAACCACTATATCACCGGATGGATTCAAGAAATCAATCGCTGAAGAAGTTTGAACAGTTTTTGTTTTCTTTAAAGTGTCCGTAAATTCATATTGGACAACTTCAGCATTGGCCCCATGTAGAAGGCCAGCTGCTGCAATCAGGAACAATGCACCTGACTTTCTGCGGAAATTCATACGCGTCTCCACGTAACTATGGGAGCTTTCAGTCTAAGATTCGCCCTTTGATTTCCTTGAACACCAAGTTGCCCTTCCTGGGCGGAAATGAAAAGGCCCGCAGCTCCAAGAGCGCGGGCCTTATTTAGTAGCTACAGATCCTTACTGCAGCGCAGCTGGCTGTGAGCGCCCGCCTGCATCATCGATACCGATCAGTTGAACATTGGGCTTCCTGGCATCACCGCTGCGGTTCAGCGTCAGGCGATCACCTGTAACCGCTTTCACCTCACCATCCACAGTCCATTCGTAGGTTTTCATGCGGCCATCCTCATCTTTGCAGGACGCATAGAAGAGCCAGGAGCCGACTGTCTCGCGGCTTGTCATGGTGCAGGTTGGAGGCTGGTTCTCCTTCACCGAGATATTGAGCTTGGCCGTGGCCTCGCTGCCCATCTGACTCACAACCTTGTACTGAATGTCATGCTCACCCGCCTGCAGGACAGTCCGGCCATAGAAGCCAGTGACGTTCAGCTTCTCACCGTTCACGAAGAACTCCCGAGTCAGGATGCGATCTTGCGGATGCCCACCGGTCACATAAGGACGCAGCAGAACGCTCAATGGTGCGCGATTGATCGGGTTCGAACCCGAGTACTTCACCTCTACGGAGTAAGGTGCAGCTTCACCGATCAGGATGGTTTCCTTCAGCTTTGCAACGTTACCTCGCGCATCACGGACAACCACACCGACATCAAATGCTCCCGTGGAATTGAGAACGAAGGTTCGCAGCGTGGGGAACTTGTCGTCGAGCACATTCGCGCTTGCTGGAATATTCCAGTCGTAGGTAGGAGATTCAAGGGTGCCCTCGAAAGCAATCGGACGCACTGTCAGCGTGATCTGCACTGGCGACACGTTTGCGCTCTTGCGGATCTGCAGACCGAAAGATGGGAACACATATTCCCAAACACGCGAACGCATCGAGTGAGTCCCTTCAGCCCCCTGGTTGCGGTAGCCATCAACCCAGGCGGTGTATTTTGTCTCGACTCGCTCTGCTGATAAGTCAGCTGCAGTGGGCGTATAGGTTGCCGACTCGCCGTTGACGATCTTGCCGTTCGGCAAGGTGAAGGCACCGGCCATCTTCACGTCCATCGAAGGGTACGGAGGTGTGATGCGCGCATTGAAGGTGTATGTCTTGCCCAATTCGATTCGTGAGGGACCAGTCACGTAAGGACGGGGCGGTTTCACTGGCAGAAAGTCAATGCTCTTGTTCACGACATCAAAAGCATATGCATCGCTGCCTGGTGCATCAATGGATCGAGCGCGAACGGATAGCTTGATTCGGGCTTCCTTGTCAGAGGTCAGCTGAAACGTGTCACTACCCTTTGCGTAGGTCTTGCCACCATCCTTAGACCACTCAATCACGACACGATCTTTGCTGATGTAGTCCTTACCAAATTTGAATTTGGCGCTCATCGTGGCCTTGGAGCCGATGAAGTGCTGCTGCGCGCCAGTCAGTTCAAGCTTGGGCTTGTCATAGGCGATCACATCCACGATTTCTGTGTACTTTTCCTTTGCAGAGTTGATGTTGGTGATCTTGGCCCGGACCTTGTACTCACCTTTCTCGAAGGTACGCATGAACATCATCTTGCGCTGTTCCGGCTGAACGATCTTCTCCCAGCTCGATCCCCGGTTGCTGCTGACTTCCCAGACGACAGCGCCGACCGCTCGCATATCAAGAGCTTCATCCAGTGCCAACTTAAATGCTGTCACGAATGGAGCTTCGCCTGAAAGGCGTCGCCCTGTCACTGAAGCCCCAATCGCATTACCTCGCAACACGGTAATGAATGTCGGCACTGTTGATTCTTCAGTTCGTTTGTAGCCTTCTATCGGAGATACAAGCACCGCCTCTGCGATGAAGCGCACCGATGCTGCATTCACATTGTCCAAACCAACATTAAACGTCGCCACGCCGTCAACGGTTTCCACATAGTCCGTCATTGGCTCTCGCTTGTTGTAGGTCATGAGCTTGACCAAACGGACCTTCCATTTGCCCATGTTTGCGTTATAGGCCTCTGCAGGCTTATATCGGTCACTCATCGTCACCTTCACCTTCATGGCTTCAGTGTCCACAGCCTGGTTCGAATTCACCGATACAACCGGCCTCATGCCAAGCGATGGGCCTGCCACGATGCGGTAGACCTTCTTTGTCTTCACTTCAGGCAACAACGTGTAGTTGACGTTGACGGTGTATGGTGTTTCCGTCCAAAGAGGCCGCTCGTCGGTATCAATACGGCGGTATAGCTGGCTCTTGTCAAATCGGCTTGGCTCAGCCACACCAGACTCAAGCACGTCAGTGCCTCGCATGATGCTCACATCCAGTTGAGATCTCTCAGATGTGATGGTCACGTCCCCCACATAGCCCCCCGTGTGAGGCACTACTAGCAGGCTATCGTTAACGATGTGCGGGGAGGTAATCTCTACCGTTGGAACAGAAGGATCAACGAGCGTAATAGGCTGTGTTTGCTCATTCAGGATAATCTGTTGTCCCGACTTGCTGAACATCGAAATTTTCCACTTCAGCTCAGTCGCGCCCTTGTTCGGGATGTTGCCCTGCAGCAGGGGAACTTCGACTCTCTCAGCTTGGCTCAAGCCTACAGGCAGCTTTGTCCACTCCACCCAGCAGCTTGGGCTTGCTGCGATGTTCATCTTGGTGCTGGCATCGAGCGCGGCCTTCTCAGCGCCTTGCACGAAGAGACACACTGGACCTTCGACCTGCTTGACGCGAGTGTCAATTTCCTGAATCCGACGAGTCACCTTCGAGAGATCGGTGATCGTGGCTATTTTCACCGAACCCATTGGCGATGTGACGTTTAGCTTGCCACTGCCGTTACCAACGAGATACTTGGTGCCGTTGGAGGCATACATGTAAAGAGCAAACGTCATGTCGTTGCTCCCCAGCTTGGATGCCCTACCTTGCAGGTTGATGGTGCTCTTGTCTTTTTCAGTAGATTGGTAATCCCCCTCTGGAATCTTGTCCCAACCCAGCAAACACACCGGGGCTGTGATGGGATCAGCGGTCTTGGCACGGGATTCATCCGTACTCAGGGCACACCGGCTCCCATTAGCAGCGTCATTCACTGCATTCGTTGTGTACACATCAATGCCCTGGCGCACGGACGCAGATGTTCCTGTGAGCTTCCCAGCTGGCTTCCAGACGTTGATATTCGCAACGAGGACTGGGGAGTTCGGAGCTGAGGTTGTGACCAGCAAATTGGATGTGCCCGTTTGGCCATCCACTGCTGCAGACACGGACAGGCTGATCTTGCCACCTGTGCTGGCGAAGTCGTGGGCAGGCATCACGACAACAGTTTGGCCAGGTTCGACAACGAAACCGTTGACTTTCAGCGGTACTTTGGCGTCCTTGCGCAGCGTGGCCATGATGTCATATCGACCCGACACCACAGTACCATCACGCATAGTCACGGGATTGGAATCAATCACCTCCTTGCCGCTGGCACGCCTGAACTCCGCTGCCAAGGCAGGGATCGACAATATGCCACTCGCGTCTGGCGACATCGTTATTTGGCGAGGTGTGTAGTCGAAGCCGAAGCTCGCTTCTCCTATATTTCCCTGATCGTCTACGCCTTGAACCGTGAGCGTGTAGCTTTCACCTTGTTCAAGGCTCGGGAACATGATTGGATACTCCAAACCATAGTAATTCAGTCCCAGTGAGCGTGCTGTTAGATAAACCGTATCTTTTGTCGGTCCACCCTCAAGCTTGATGCTTGTGACTCGCGGCTTCGCCGTAGTTTCATCATTCACAGTGAAGGTAATATCATCAAGACTTGTCACACCGCTCCCTGATGAAATGATCTTAATCACTGGCTTGGTTGTGTCGTTCGCAATGGTGAATAATTTTGGAGATGGAGCTGCAGTATTTCCCCAGTTATCCGTTGCCCACGCGTAAACATCATACTGGCCAGGGGGTAGACCTTTATAGCTTGTCGTAAATGTATACTTGTTATTTCCAGAAACGACAGATTCATGATTGAAAATAGTTTCTTTTCCAGACTTATCGACAAATCTGAGGCCTGAATGCGGGAGGTTTACAGATCCCCAAAGACTACCTGAGTTTCCTTCGAAGAATTCAACAGATACTTTCTTCTCAAAACTATCGTGACTGACGAACCTCTGAAATATCGGATCTTCGCCATCATAGGCAAGGGTGATATACCCCGCAGGCACCACCATTCCAGGGATATCTAACCGACTAACATTACTCAGATACTGATACATCAAAACTTCGCCTGTGACGTTCCAAGGCGTATTCGTATTGATATAGCAAGACTTCTGATTCGCGGGGACATCACAGGTCTGCTGTGCGACCATCACCCTTTGTACATATGGCCGTGGTTCAACCTCAACTGCGATACCAGTCATCTTGGTATCTCTGGGAATCGTCCTTCCTGGAATATCTTTGAATCCAACTTGGATACGACCATAACCAGCGATGTCAAACTCTTGCTTGATTTTATTATGAGGTGGAGTCGTTGAAGCTGTGAAATTAGCCTGAGGAAGTCTTACATCATCACAAACCCAGAACCCGCCACTGTTCCACCGCAAAAAATCCCCAAATTGTTTATCTGGATTAATAACACCGTCAATCTTGTAGTAAACATAGTTGCTATCACTATGAATAACAGAATGACTAATAACCCCACCAGCATCGGCTACAAAATATCCGCCATAGGGTTGTGTTTCTGTGGCAGCTTTGCTTTGGCTTCTTGGAGATCGATAGATGAAGCTACCTGGGTTCTGAGGAAGATTAAAACTTCCGGTAATCTCTCTATATCCCTTTAATTGCTGCACACCATACAGGTTTCCGCCATATGCTGGATCGTAGTATCCAACAGGAATTGGAGTTGCAGGGCAAATACTATCATTATGAAAGATCATCGAAGATGATGAACTATTGCCTGCTTTGTCCGTCACAAAGAATGTAATCTTATTCTTTGAGTTTGCCCCCAACGAGTTGAATGCTTTGTCGAACAAATCATTGACATTAGCCCCACCGATGATTGCCTCTTTCAAGCTTTCGTTGTAACCAACATCACCGGTGTTCGTGATCAGGCCGGTTTTCGGCCCATTAATAACTTCAGTTTTAAAGTTGATAGACGATATTCCACTTGCATCTTGGACATCTTTAATACCAATATTTCTCGCTTCGGTTGTACCGAATTTAGGTATCCCATCACCCTGTATTCCACCGCCATAGGGTACGCTCCAGAACCACTCACCTGTTCTTGGTGGTGTCCTGTCAACAACAAATTCGGTTTGTGTTGTCTGAACGATTTTGTTAGCTGATGACAGAGTGTCTTGACGGGCTACAAAGGTTCCTTCTGAGGGAGAGTTGAATCGGAGAATAGCACCGTAGTACGACTTGGAATCGACAACAATCTTGCTGTTGAAACCCAACAACTCGCTTGTTTTGCTTTCGACTTCAGCGCCTGTATCTTTTCGAAGAATGGTGATTTTCACCTTTCGATCTGTACCAGCGCTGGCATAAATATCAAGAAAACTATCAGGATTGATGTACCTGTCTTCAGCCAGTACCTCACGCACTTGGCCACTCGCTTGACTGAATTTGTATTGCAGCACATCAGCGTGCACGGAACCTGCCGCGCCCGCCACTAGGGCTGCGGTAGCGCACAGGACCACCTTTTTTACGCTTTTCATGGAGTTCTCCACGGACTTATAGATGGTGTCAAGGCTAAACACGCATCTTCAATAGTCGGCCCGTGGTGTGGCCCATATTGGTCAGCTAGTTGTTTTGTGCAGGATCAATGCGTACAAAAAAACGCTCTTACGAAAAAGAGCGTCATCGATCTAGTGTCTATCAAAAGCTGGAGACTGGTCCAGCTTAACCAGGCTCACTGTCCTTAGGCTGCTGTGGCTGCTGTGGCTGCTGTGGCTGTGGGGCCTGCTGGGCCTGATGGGCCTGATGGGCCTGATGGGCCTGCTGAGCCTGCTGAGCCTGCTGAGCCTTCAGCTCTTGGTGCCTACGTTCAGCGGTTTCAAGTTCTCGCCTTTTTTCCTCTTGATTGGCGCGCGCTCTTTCAAGTCGCTCTTCTGCCATAGCCTCTTGCCTACCACTGCCATCGCTTCGATTGCAAAAGCTCTCCGTCTCGGAAATGCACTCAGCTCTGGCAGCCTCATATGCCGCTCGGGCTTGATCTAAATCTTTACTCATGGCGTTGTCCTCCTTTTTTGTTCGGTGGACGGGTCACTCTACAGATGCAGGCGCATGAACGCTGCGACGACCGGAAAAACGCATAACCTTTGTAGGCCTTTGTAGGATAACTTCTCCTCTTAGAAGTTACGTCAAAGTTTTCGCATGCGAAAAAGATGTCATTCGTTATGTCAGCATCGCTCTCAAGCTGACTAGAGCAAATAAAGTTCGTCGGACACGAAGAAAGTTAGTCGAGCGGGGACCGCCTCTCGTTGCTTAAATTAGTCGCAGCAAAAAGAGCGTGCGCGAGCTTTTTTGTTTCTAGAGAGTTGTTGGTCTTGCTCCACTGGAAGCCAGTCGCTTGATTTTGCGGTTCGCAGCTCCAGGATCTCGCCCTCTTTGAGCGTTTCTAATAAGACTCTGTCCTTCTGTAGCTGATACGATCAAATCTTTATATCGTCAGCAGGGAAGCGCGTGTTTGATCTACTCAAGTTGCTCACAAACAATAGTTCGTCGCTCACTCGGGACATGCAGGACTGGTTTCAACAATATCCATCTGACGCCCCTTGGAACATCTATTCAGACTACTGCGTGGGCAACACGGAGAAGGCTAACGACAGCTTTTCATTCGTAATAACTCTCAAACATGACACTGATAAGAATTTTTCCGAATACATCTCTAACGTAGCTCCGAAAGATTTAAAAAAATCTCGGCAAGCTTCTGAAGGCCTGATTTCTTACCTTAACTGTCCTGTGGCATTCAGTGTGTCGTTCATTGTTGAGCGGGAGTCGAAGCTGCTTCGGGATTTCATCACTGACGGCAACATCCACGATTTTTGCCTCGGTTTACAGGAACTGATCTCGACATGGCTTTGTTTGCCAAATATTGACAGAGAGTATTGGCTCCGAATTAATAAGGCATTGGGATATTTTGCCCTAGAGGTAAAAGGTAAAAAATTTAACTCAAAATTAGCGCGGCAGTTGCTTCTGACCTCAACATTCGCTGCGTTCCTTTTCCTTACACTGAATCATCTCAAAAGGCCAGCGTATATCCGGTGGATCACGGATCGAGATGCTACATTTGAAAAATACAATGAAGTGGCGTTTGATATAGCATTTTTGCTGTTTCTCGTCGCACGCAATCAGTTAGATTCTGTGAAAAACCCGAGTAAGCCACAGTATATTTTTGCTTACCCTTTTATGGATGGTCAAACTGACTACGCTGAACACGTTCGACTTCCTGATTATCTAGCCGGACTTTGCGCAGACATAAAATTACCATCGTTGGAATTTTCACACACCAAGTTTGAAAAGATCTTAGGGAAAGCCATCGTCAACTCTAAGAACAACATAGTTATCCAGATTCTCGGTAATTCAGAAAAAATTACTTCCCGACGCTTGGTATTTATGGAAACAATATGAGCGCACTTTATAACGGAACGCTGCTGTGGTTGCATTATATTCTCACCTTAAGAGGCGGTGAATCTACCTTGGTCTGTATGACTTCTAGATTCATTTCTATAACGAACATTAAGCATTAAGCGCGCTATACATACCATCCATATTTCTCATAGCGATGAACACCTAGATTTTGCGCGGTTAGCGGTAAACTCGGTTAAAAAGTCGCTACGACTACATTCCTTCGTTGAGGGATTTATATAGAATACCAAAGATTGATACTCATGCTCGAAATACGCAGGGTTCGGCGTAATAAATGACGAATGGAACACCCCAAAAAGGGCAACATAGGTAAGCATCATTTCACCCATCGGCACACATGCCAATGTATGCCCTCCATGGTAAGGATTTGAAAATTGAAATGGATGAAGCGCAGGGTCCCCAGACAAACCAACAATTCCTATTTCCTTCAACATTTCAGGGTTCAAGCCTGTAGTGTTGATTGCACATCTATATCGCTCTCCACTCGTGGATGCTATGGCAGCGTCTCCAAGTGTGGCGACACTCATGAGATACGAAGTGCGGCACATAAATCGAAGCAGTAGATTGGTATCAAGACCTAGTTCAGTAGTCATATCACTGGCCAATGGCTGACATCTAGTTGCGACTAAGAGTGGCTAACATCACTTCGTCACAGGCCCCCGCAAAGCAGTTATGCTCGCTGCCCTCATGGCACGACGACCCGTAAGCAAAGAACTGTGGCGACAGCTACAACCCCTGATCCCAGCCTTCGTGCCTTCTGCCAAAGGCGGTGCGCGCAAGCTCACAGTCAGCGATGAAGCCGCCCTCAACGGCATCCTGTTTGTGCTGCAAACAGGCATTCCATGGGAAGACCTTCCCCAGTCCCTTGGATACGGCAGCGGCATGACTTGCTGGCGGCGCCTGCGCGACTGGAATGTCGCTGGTGTCTGGGAGCAGTTGCACCAGGCCATGCTGATCCGCTTGCGTGAACACGACCAGATCGATTGGAGCCGGGCCAGCATTGATGGCTCCTCGGTACCAAGCCCCCGGGGGGCCAGGAAACGGGCCCCAACCCCACGGACAGAGGCAAGCTCGGCTCCAAACGACACATCGTCGTAGATGCCAGGGGCATCCCGCTGGTGATCTTGGTCAGCGGCGCGAACCGGCACGACTCCAAGATGTTCGAGAGGTGCGTGGACGCGATTCCTGCGATTGCAGGCTTGTCAGGGCGTCCCCGTAAAAGACCAGCTAAGCTGCACGCCGACAAAGGCTACGACTTCAAGCGATGCCGGACCCACCTGAGGCAGCGGGGCATCATCGGCCGGATTGCCAGACGAGGCGTTGAGAGCAGCCAGCGGCTGGGCAAGCACCGATGGGTGGTAGAGAGGACGCACAGCTGGTTTGCTGGCTTTGGCAAGCTGCGAATCCGCTTTGAACGACGGCTGGATATCCACGAAGCGCTGTTGAAGTTGGCGGCAGCGATTATCTGTGCACGCTTCGTGGATAGGTGGTGTTAGCCAGTCTAAATCCACACCCTTCTTCTTGTATTTCTTGATCACTTCGTCTGCATGGGTTTTGGCTTCCGAACCAAACCCTTTTACAGCCAACACCATTCCACTCTGGGGGTCAGTTTCAACGGGTGATAGAATGGAAAATTCCGCTTTCTCGGGTGTGAGCTTTAGGCGTGCTTTATCTCCATTTCCAAGCACACCATTGAGCACCACAAAGTCCTTCCCTGAGCGCGAAGTCACCCCTCTCGCTACTGCAAGAAGCTGAATCATTTCGTTTTTCAGCATTGGCACATCGAGTTCGATGTTCAACCGTTGATTCTCTGAAGCGTCAGTATCAAGTTTAAATGATTCCGGTGTTCCTAGGGCGCTTGCCAAAATATGTTCACCATTCACTTCCGCACACTGGATAAGGGGCACTACCAAGTAAGGGCAAAGTGTGTGAATAGATTTCAATGTAGCCATAATTTATACCGCCAATTGATACCTGATTCCGTCAAACTTATATGTATCTGATTTTCTAATATTGCCTTTATAGTCGGCAACACTAGTTATAAATGATTCGTGTACAACATTTAAATACTTTAAATCCTGATCACCTCTTGTTCCTTTTCTAGCAACGTCAATTGCATAGAAACCTGTATTCGCATGGACCATTTTTAGGGCGCTTTCCCAGCCATTCCCTTCTGGGTCATACTCATGCATGGGCAGAGAAAATATTTCTTGAAATGAATCACCTATCTTAGCATGCAAAGAGATAGATCCCATAATCCAACCTTGGCCCATCCATCCGTGCTCCATATAAATGGCATATTTTTCATCACCTATAACATGAACAGATATATTTGGCGCAGCCCCCCAGCTTCCTGCTTGGAACGCAGCCACATCATGAGTGGATAAATGCCAACCACCCTCTTTCTTCGTGAATTCAAATATGCTTAGGTGTGGCGCAGAAACGTGGCAGTCATCTCCTTCTGTTTTTGTAGCAAAAATAATAATAGCTTCTTCTTTATTCTTATAGATTGGAAAATAGACATTCACAAACTCATGCGACAATGGAGGCTCAATTTTCAAGTTGAACCCTTCCCAGTCAGACGATATTAAAATCTCTTCACATATCCTTTTTGCATCCTCTAAATTCCATCTACCTATAATATCCAGCTCTTTCTTATCTTCTTTTTCTTCGTAAATGTTAGAGATGTTTGAATTATTATTAATTGTGACATTCCCAGTATTTTCACCTATATAGTTATTATTTTCGCCATCAAACTTTTGAAAAACTTTTCTTGATTCACTGGATGAGCTTTTATCAGGTTTTAGTACTGTGTATATGGCAACTATTGCCCCTACAATTCCTGCAAGCCATGACCACTGCTCTAAACTACTTGGAATCTCCATAATATGCAATCATCCCCTTGATATTCTTATCCTCAGCGTTGTTCTTAGCATCGAACATACACTGCAATTCACGAGTGCATTGCACTCAGACTTTCCAAACTGATACAGAGACTTTCCTAGTCCCAAAAAAGCGCAGAAGCAACAGCCCCTAAACCAGTCAGGCCCATACCTAAACCGAACCAAACTTTATACCAATCAGAAATCAGTAGTTCATCTGAAACTAGTCCTGTAACCACAACACCCAAGCCCAAAATTGTTGCGGCGATACCAATTGACTTAATTCTCGCTTTACGTTGCCACGCTGGGCTTTCCTTTTCAGCGCGAATCGCTGCATCCATTTCATCAGCGATTGCTTGAATCTCTGGATTGTGAAATTTGGCACTTTGCCATTCTTTGGCTGTGGCATACGCCCATGAAATCAGTGCCAAGCCAACTCCTACGCAAAGCACAAACGGCCCATGGCCAAAATTCCAAAGTGCAGTCTGAATGACAACTTGGCCATCCTTTTCAATTGTCGGCATGTTCAGGCCTGTGCAGCCTAAGAGAACAAGCAGAGCGCCCAACAGAAATCGACCTGCTGCTACTCGAAAAATCCAAGCCCAAATACTCATGATGAATTCCAATCAGCCCGCCGAAGCAAGCCTGTCGCTCAGCAGGTTGGCTTCCAAAAAATCTGTCGTTAAGCCTTCGCATGCATTGAGACATGCGCAGATGCGGCGTGCTTCCTCTTCAGTGCAATTGAGCAGTAGCGACTTAAGTTGCAAGCCATGCAGATGGTGGTAGTACGGCCCCATACCCTGCGCTTGGGTAGTGCTCCATTTTTTCTCGGGTATCGTGCATTGATCGATCATCTGTAGCTCGCCTGCTCCCGCGCCTGGGCGTTCAAATCTTCAATAGCGTCATCCGGCAGAAGAATGCGCAGATCGGTAGAACCAAGCATCACATAGTCGTCCGAAATTTCATTGCAACCCGCCTCCTCAAGCAACTTCGTTGCCTTCTTTGTGAGTCGCTTGGGCTTCTGTCCCAGCCCAAGCACCAGGACGTTGATAGCTTCTATTGTTCGCAAATCAAATTTGCGCACCGATCCATTGGCATCGGAAAATCCAGCTTCCTGCAGCTTCGCTTCACTTTTTTCGATATCGCTCTGCAACTTCAGCAAGTGGCGCTTTGCAGTTGAGGGTGTCATCACTTTCCTGTTTTCCGATCGGTTAGGAAGTCAGTCTTTGATGCGCTCGACAGCGCCAATTTCGCTTTGAGCTTTGACGAGCTGGCGAGCTGCGTCTTCTAGGATCGCTCGTGCTTTGGAATACCGGCAATCATTCAGCAAGGAATTCGTCATCAACAGGTCATTGATCGCATTGGCGTGGGCATAAAGGTTATCTATCACCTCAGTCTGTGCGTTGAGTTCTTCAAATGCCATGGTGTTGGTTTCCTCGTTTAAAGCTCGAAAGCGGATTCCACGATCTTGACCACTTCGGGATTCAGTCCTTCATGGCCTTCAACGCGCAGATTGAAGTCAAAGGCTTGCAACTCGCGCAAGGCGGACTGCATGCGGCCCAGCGCACGAACCTGCTGAATCATCTCAACTGGTACTCCGTAGCTGCCCATGGTCTGAGCCAACGTATTAACGTCGATGTTCACGGCTTCAGATGTTTGTGCCATGTCTTCTCCCTGTAGTTTTCAAAGTCTCACTGGCAAGCCCATGAAGGCTTGGCGCTGAGGCCTTGAGCCAGCCCTGTGCGGGCCAGCAAGTTTCCTTTTAGTCATCAGGAAAATTCACACAAGTCCATTGACCTGTTGAATACGAAAATGAAAAGTACGCAGTCTTGGAAGACTTCGGATATACGAATGTCAGCGCGGCTCGGTACTCAGTGCCACGTTGTTCAAAGGAAGGGATCGTCGGAACCCCTTCTGGAACTGAAGCCAATTGCGTGGGCCAGACCACCTTAACCCTCTTCCAGAACGCCTCGACAATACTGTCACTTGGCGTCCACATTTTCGGTTTGCTCATAGCTCTTTCCATTGTTTTCAAGCTTCAATGCAATGCGCTGCTCACGCATTGCGCTGGAGCCTGGGCCAGCCCCTTATAGGACCGGTGATTTCCTTGGTCAGTTCTGGGGCTGGCTATCTGCTCG
The DNA here is from genome assembly GCF_024496285.1 of Comamonas sp. C11. Lineage (NCBI taxonomy): Bacteria > Pseudomonadati > Pseudomonadota > Betaproteobacteria > Burkholderiales > Comamonadaceae > Comamonas > Comamonas sp. C11. Next base: position 103,151 of record NZ_CP101744.1, on the reverse strand, counting down.
CCACACGGTCAGCATGTGCTCAAACCAGCCAGGATCGAGGCTATTCACTGCGTACGGAATCGAATCATCTGGGCAAAGCTCGCGCATCCGGCCTGATGCCAGGGCAACATAGCGGCGCTCACCACCAGACAGCACGCCAGTGCGGTCATAGTTGCCAGCCCATGCTTCACGGGCAATTTCGTCCAAGTGCTCAAGTTGAGTCATTCTTCTTTCCTTGATGTCAGATTGAACTAGCTAATTTAGCCAAGACGGCGCGGGCGTTAGCTTTAGCTCCTTGAATGCCGTCATGCATTCCTCGTGAATCATCTTCAAGCACTCCAACGTCTTGCAGAGCTTTTAGCGCTTTGTACATTTCTTCGGCTGCGGCGATCTGGTGAGCTTCTTCGCTTGTGCAGTTCAAAAGCATAGGCCTGCTCAGACCTATTAAATGGTGGTACGTAGGCCCCATTCCCTGCGCGGGGCTGACGCTCCATGTAATGTGCTCGCCGTGGCCTTTCAGCCAGCTTTGGCACTCTTCATAGCTGCCGGTAAAGCTGGTGCTAAAAATCCAAGCGGTGAATTTACCGTTATGGTTGTCTTCAAGTCGAACGGGCTTCATGGCCGATTTCCTTTATTGCGCATGTTCAAAAATCCCTGTCTTGCAAGCTCTGCACAAATCACCGGCAGATGCACCATTTGTGCGTGTCTTGCAAACTGGGCAAACCACATGCGAGAGCATGCTGAAGAATTTGTCGTTGTGACGACCGCCAACAGGCATTTCGGAGCAACCCTTCATTGCTGCTTCTCCCACGGTGTTCCCGAAGTGCTCGAAGCGCACACTGCGTATCTGCTGACGCTGCTTTTTCGCCAGATAAAGTTCAGCTTTGTCGGATTCCCCGGTTGCATGCAGGCGCTGTAGTAAGTTGACCGCCTTGCCGGTTTGAGTTGACCGCTCATGCCGGCTCAGGTTGACCACCTCGCTGGTCGTGTCCGCTAATGCCAACTACTTGATGACCTGGCCCACAAATCGGTGCCACCAAACACTTCAGGAGGAGGGATTTGAGGGTGTGGACGGCCGCTACGACGCATGTTCCAGGCCCAGACAAACACATTGATCCCTTTCTGAAACGGACGCAGATCGCTATCCCACATCAACGTACCTTCTGAGCAAGGTAAGCAGACTGGGTTCAAGGCGAACTTGAGATCCCAGCCAAGGTCTCCGTCCATGACCTTCAGTATGTATATAGTCTTCTGAGCGTAACTCATTGAGCTGTAGGGCCTCCCTTCGATATGCCAGAGTGCTTCTGACATGGCTCCTAATGCGTCAAGATAACGAGTCGCTGGAAAGTAGTACCGCCATCCACCATGTGATACATCCTTGAGCAACCTGAGTTCAAGAAGTTCAAAGAGCGGCAACGCAATACCTCGCGAGCACAGTTGAAACCCAAGGATTAGTAGTCCACGATAGATCTGAGCTACCCATTTGCAAGCGGTCTCAGACTCTCCAAGTAAGAGTGCCTTGTGACACTGCAAAATCATTGCAGTCAATGCATCCAAACTGGCAATTCGCTCCAGCGCTCCTGCAAACCGCTTGATAGAGCCGTTCTTGCTAGCCTGCACACGAGGGCACCAACGGGATATCTCAAGGCGAACGCTGAGATCCAGCATCTCCTCAAATTTGGTGATTTGGTGCAGCGAAGCAGGCGGGTGTTTCAGGATGAGCCAGATGGGTTTACTCAGTTCCACCGCGCTGCCAGGAAAGGCGTGCTCCGCTGCGCAGACCAGTGGTTCCTGTGGTCGGTGCAGTCCACGAGCGTACTTTGGCCACTTGTTGCGATGAAAACGCTCGTGCTCAGCAGTATTCCAATACGCCTCTGGTTCTATTTTCAGGCCAATCGCATAGGGCCGTGCCCATTCTGATAACTGATTGAGTCGCCGGTACCAACTTACCGTTGCCAGTGCATCCGTCACGTCGCGCCGATTACTCCCAGTTGTTTCAGCAGGCCCAGAAAAACCTGCATAAATGCAGAACTCCGCCAATGAAAACTGTTCCGTAGCAATGACTTGGTAGTGCGCCATCATGATGTCGACGGGTAAAGTTAGTGCACATTGTCACTCCTCGACGGCCGAGCGGGCTATCCCTACGATGGGTACATAGCGCAACTGAGCGAGGCTATGGTGAACCACAGCAAACTTCGTGAACTGGACGCCACGGAAGGCCAAGGGTGGTTGCTGACGCAACTACAGGATCGTTATGGTCCGGTGATCGGTGGGCAAGACTTACGGCAAGCCCTAGGCTTCCCCAGTGCAGCTGCCTTCAGGCAAGCTGCATTGCGCGGCACGCTCCCCGTGCCTGTTTTTAGCGTACCGAACCGCAGGGGACGCTTTGCCCTGACGCAAGAAGTAGCAGCCTGGCTCTACGAACGCCGCTGTACTGCCACAACCCCGGGTCGCGACTCATCGCCACCAACCGCAGGAGGCATCGCATCATGACCTGAAACATTCACGCCACTGAAGCAGGCGCTCTGCAATCCTGGAAAGAGAAAAAGGACCCGGGGAGTTACAGCTCCCAAGGCCCTTGGTTGTGGACTATCGCTAGATCCGCCATCAGTCTCTTCTTTCCCAATTCAGTTGTCAAGCATCGGCATACGTCGAGGCTTGGGGTTGGGCGCTCCCTCAAAAACTGCCCGCTGGTCATGACCAGCGGGAAGGAGAGACAGATGAGTAAACTTCGAGACATTTTGCGGCTGATTCTGACTACAGTGTTGTCGGACCGGCAAATTGGCGAGGCTGTAGCAGTTTCAAAAAATACTGTTCGCCGTTATCGGCATCTGGCCCAAGAACGAGAGCTCAGATGGGAAGACATCAAAGCTAACCTACCTGCCGAGCTTGAAAGCCTCCTGAACAAAAGAGAACGCCGCTTGTCACAAAAGCGCCTGCCCGATTTCACAGACATCCACTTGCAGTTGGCTCGGCCTGGCGTGACATTGCAACTGCTATGGGAGGAGTATCGGCTAGCCTCTGCCGACGACGCCTTGTCCTATTCGCAGTTCACCCACCATTATCGGCAGTACACCCGTCGCATCAAGCTGAGCATGCGTCAGACCCACGTTCCCGGCCACAAGGCCTTTGTTGATTTCAGCGGCAAGCGGCCCCACTATGTGCGCCAGGATACCGGTGAACTGGTGGCAGTTGAACTGTTCATTGGTGTTCTGGGCTATTCGGTCTACACCTTTGCACTCGCCACTGAAAGCCAGAAAATCCAAGACTGGATTCAGGCGAATGTGCTGATGCTGGACTACTTCGGCGGTGTGCCTGAAATCATTGTGCCGGACAACCTTAAGGCCGCCGTTGTCAAGCCGGGCGCCAACCGGCGTATCAATCGCGCTTACCTCGAATTCGCCGACTACTACGGCACTGTGATCATGCCAGCACGCAGCCGTCACCCCAAGGACAAGTCCAAGGCTGAGGTCTCAGTCCAGATTGCGCAGCGCTGGATACTGGCACGCCTGCGGAACATGCAGTTTTTCTCGCTTGGTGGGTTGAATCAGGAAATTCGCCGCCTTTGCGACGAACTCAACTTGCGTCCCTTCAAGAAGATGCCTGGCTGCCGCTTCGAGCGCCTAGAACAGGAGGAGCAGCAGCACCTGAAGCCACTGCCCGCGGCAAAGTTCGAATGGGCGACCTGGTCGGCCCGCCAGGCCGTTGGTCCCGACTACCATGTGTCGGTCGATGGTGCCTGGTACTCCGTGCCCTTTCATCTCGTGGGCGAAAGCGTCGAGGCGCGTGCAACCCTGCAAAGTGTCGAGATCTTCCATTGTGGTGTCCGCGTGGCCTCTCACGTACGCGTTGAGGTTGGCAAAAACTCGACTGACCCCGCCCATCAGCCACCGCAGCATCGCGCCTATGCGGAGCATACGCCCGAAAAGTTAATGGATTGGGCGCGCGGGATTGGACCGGGCACCTTGGCTGTCGTTAAGCAGCAATTCAACCGATCCGTACCAGCGCTAGGTCTACCAGCTTGCGACTCGCTGAAGAAACTTGGCCGTCAGTATGGCAGTGACCGGTTGGAACAGGCGTGTATACGTGCGCTGCAAATTCAGTCACCAACCGTCAAGAGCGTGCGCTCCTTGCTCGGGACACGCCGCTACCTTGATACTCATCCCGACGAAACACGGCAGGTCAGCTTGCCTCTTCACCATAACGTCCGCGGCCCCGGCTACTACGCCGGCAAGGAGGACCCATCATGTTGATTGAGAACACCGTCGACTCCTTGCGCAAGCTGCGTCTGCACGGCATGGCCGAGGCCTTTGAACGACAACGAACTTCGAGTGCATTGCAGGACCTGCCATTCGATGATCGATTTTCAATGCTGGTCGATGCCGAGCGTTCACAGCGCGAAGGCCGCAGGATGAAACGATTACTTAAGTCTGCCCAAATGAAAGTGAGTGCGTCTCCAGAGGACATTGACTTCCGAACAGCTCGGGGTCTCGACAAGCGAAAGTTCAGCGCACTGCTCAGCTGCGACTGGATCAACTCTGCGCAGCATCTGATCGTGACTGGCCCAACCGGCGTGGGCAAGACCTGGCTCACTTGCGCCCTTGGGCATCAAGCCATTCGCAAAGGCTTGCCCGTTGCCTATCGCCGCTTCAGTCGCCTGCTTGAGGAACTGGAAATCTCCAGGGCGGATGGCAGCCTTCCGAGGCTACGACAGCAGCTGTCCAAGGTCCGCTTGTTGATTCTTGATGATTGGGGCCTTGCTCCATTGGGAGCACGGCATCGACAGGACCTCCTTGATCTGGTCGATGATTGCCATGGCACCATATCACTTGCCTTTACATCGCAACTACCAGTTGAAAAGTGGCATGACTATATCGGGGATCCGACAATCGCCGATGCTGTTCTTGATCGGGTTGTGCACGCAGCGCACCGCATAGAGCTTAAAGGGGATTCCATGCGTAGAACAGTCAAGTAGGTTTGACGTGGGTAGAACGTATAGCTCTCTTGCCTCCGCCACGGGCTCGTATCAGACTCCGTCCTTGGGACAGTTAAGGCCGGGGCGTCAAAATCGATGGTGGATAGGAGCCAATCTACATGAGCGCAGCTGCGTTAATCGCAAACCACATGAATGCCCCCTACGGCAAAGTCGTCAGTGAGGAAGATGTTGCCGCATCGTTCCGGAATGGGAGACTGTCGGCATCAAGCCTTGAAGCAAATGGAATTCTTGCCTTTTTCTTCAATGAAATTGAGCCTAGCCTCATCATCCGATGCGCTAGGGAACTGGGGGTGAGTCTCCAAACCGCCAATGCCCTTTACAAGGACACGCTGGCGCGAGGATGTTGTGCATCCCCTTCCTGGGAAGATGCTGTTGGGGCTTGCGCCTGACACACATGTAGCCAACGCGAAGCGACTTTGCGAGCTACTTTTTGGTCGCTTGAAAATCACACAAAAAATCGGCCGCACCCACAAGCGACTCGCATCCCCAAAGGCCAAGAAGAAGCCATGAGCCGTCGATCCACCTTTGCCTAGCGGATTGCTTCAGGCTTTCTGTAGTCGCTCAACTCAAAAATGCCAATGACTGCCATTAACCTAAGCAGCCATTGGAGCGAGACCTCAACAAAGGTCCGCTCCCAACCTCAAAGAAGTAACTGTTCTGGCACGAATGTTGGGTGACTGCTTTTACCTGGAGCGAACTGGTGCTATCGACCCAGTGCTGTCGTCCGCACAACGTCAACAAATGACCGCTGTGCAGCGGTTGTTGCCTATCGAGTTCGCAACATGAATGACTGCTCTTTCCAAGGCAGAAGTCATTCACAATAAATAAAAATTAGTTCACTCAAATAGCAGTCTCTCTGGGAAATTCACGTCGATTCAGCTTTGAAGACTGGCAACTATTTATATGGATAGACCCTAGACCACCAACGGCTACGCTTAGTAGATTTATGAAACATTTTGTTGCAAAAAGCCTGCAAGCCAATATAGGGAGGACTGAGTCAGTGATCAATCAGGTAGACATAGCCAGCTTTGGCAGCTTTCAAGGTTTGGACTGGAAAAAAACGGTCAAGGACAGTGGCAAGACAACCCAGTATTTCAAGCGCCTCAACGTGCTGTACGGGCGTAACTACTCTGGCAAGACCACTCTTTCGCGGATCTTCCGCTCGCTGGAGACTCGCAAACTACCCCTCAACTATGTCGGTTCGGCCTTCACCCTGACAGGCGACAAAGGTGCTGTCTCCCATACTGGCTTGCTGTCGCACAACTACGAAGTGCGGGTCTACAACCGCGACTTCGTAACCGACAACCTTAGCTTCCTGGTAAATCAGGAAGTAGGGGGGGTGATCAAGACCTTTGCCATCGTCGGTGAACAAAACAAAGAGATTGACGATGCCATCGCTGCAATTGAAGACAAGCTTGGCAGCGTGGAAGGCAAGGCAGGGCTTCGGTTTGATCTGGAAGCCAAAAAGAAAGAGCGCGACCGCACCAAGTCTGCCCACACCGCTGCGTCCAATGGGTTGGACGACAAACTGCGATCACATGCCGCAGAGAAAATCAAGAAAAACCCGAACTTCCGCAGCCCCGTCTACAACATCGAGCACATCAGGCGTGACATCGCCACGACCAGCAAGCCAGGCTTCGTCGCACTCACGACCGAAGAACAGGCAGGTCGGATCAAGCTGCTCAAGCAGGAAGCGTTACCCGACATCACAGAGACCCTGGTTGTAGCGCTCAAGCTGGAGTCCTTGACCGCCACAGCCGAGCCGTTACTGTCCAAGACGATCACGCCTACCAAGGCCATTGAGGAACTGCTCAAAGACAGCGCCTTGCAACTTTGGGTCAAGCAGGGTATGGGGCACCACCGCGAGAAGCGCGATACATGTGCCTTCTGCCGACAGGATCTGCCGCACGACATTTGGCAAGTGCTCGATGAGCATTTCAGCAAGGAGTCTGGGGATCTGGAAACGGCCTTGGATGAGGCTATCACGACAGTAACGACCGAAATTGGCACCGTCGCGGGACTCAACACTTTCACGGGTTCTCAGTTCTACGCTGACGAGCGCACAGCGTTTGAAATCAGTAGCAAAGCTCTGTCTCTAGCGCTAGCCGTCTATAAAAAAGATCTGGAGGCACTGAAGAAGTCGCTTGAGACTCGGAAGAACAACCTGTTCCAGCCCATAGCTCTCAAGACTCCTTCCCATGACGCCAAGGAAATCGCAAAGCACGTTGCTGACATAAATGCACTGATCGAAACAAGCAACAGCAAGACTGCCACGTTGGAAAAAGACAAAACCAGTGCCACAGAGTCACTTCGCTTGGCTAATGTGTTCGCCTTTGCTGAGGCCATAACCTATGACAAGGAGCTTGGCCGGATCGCCACCCTTAAGACCACCGCTGACACCGCAAGTACAGCCTTTACCGATGCAGAAAAAGAGATCCGTGAAGCCGAGGCGGGGGTCCAGACATTGAGGGCCCAACAGAAGGATGAGCGTAAGGGGGCGGAACGAGTCAATGCCCTGCTCAACAACTTCTTCGGCCATGACGGAATCAAGCTGGAAGCGCGTGACAGTGCAGACAACGCGACCGTCAAGTTTGAGATCACCCGCAACGGCAAGTCGGCCTACAACCTCAGTGAAGGTGAATGTAGCCTCATTGCATTCTGCTACTTCATGGCCAAGCTTGAAGATCCAGACAGCAAAGGCAAAGAATTAATCATTTACATTGACGATCCAATTTCAAGCTTGGATGGCAATCACATCTTCTTTATGTTCAGCTTGATTGAAAGCTTGATCACAAAACCAGTGAAGAAGCCAGATGGCTCAAATTCGTACCGCTACAAGCAACTGTTCATCTCCACGCACAATTTGGACTTTCTGAAGTACCTCAAGCGCCTTTCCATTCCGATGAAGAAGCAGCCAGCAGCAGAGGGAGTAAAGGCAAAGAGTGTCAGCGATCATGAACACTTCATGATTGAGCGAAACGGCGCCTCAAGCAACATCATGCTTATGCCGCCTTACCTCAAAGACTACATCACCGAATTCCACTACCTCTTCCACCAAATCTATAAGTGCAAGGATCAAGCTGCCGCAGCAGAGAACCACGAGCCATTCTTTGGCTTCGGCAACAATCTGCGCAAATTCCTCGAGGCATTCTTGTTCTTCAAATTTCCATACCACGACGACAAGAACGACTCCTTTGAACGAATCAAGAAATTCTTTGGAGAAGAGGAAGACACAGCCATTACGCTCGTCAATCGCCTTAACAACGAGTTCTCACACCTAGAGGCGGTTCCAGACAGAGGCTTCAAGCCTGTTGAAATTCCTGAGATTGCCAGAGTTGCCAACTATGTCTTGGAAAAGATCTATGCCTCAGACAAGGTTCAATACAACTCTCTCTTGAAGAGCATTGGCGAGCCTGAGCGAGTTGATTAACTTTCTCAATGCGGCAACCTTAAAAAGCACCCGTTGGGGTGCTTTTTTGTTTCACAGTGAGTTGAGCAGTTATGACCTGCTCCCCCCAGGCCGTACCAATGTGAAGTAGCAAGGGGTCCGCCATTCAGGAGAATCGCAGACATGAGGAAGAGCAAGTTCACAGAGGAACAGATCATCGGGTTCCTCCAACAGGCCGAGGTCGGCATGGCGGTGGCGGAGATTTGCCGCAAGGGCGGCTTCTCCGACGCCACGTTCTACAAGTGGCGCGCCAAGTTCGGCGGCATGCAGGTGTCAGAGGCCAGACGGCTGCGCGAGCTGGAGGCGGAGAACGCCAAGCTCAAGCACCTGCTGGCCGAGGCGCACCTGGATCTGCATGCGCTCAAGAGCGTGCTCGGGGTAAAAAGGTAGCCCCACAAGCCCGGCGCGAGCTGATCACGCAGCTGGTGCAGGAGCACCAACTGTCCGAGCGTCGCGCGTGCGGGCTTGTGGGGCTAAGCCGAGACAGCTACCGGCACCCACCGGTGCCCAGCGCACAGACCCAGGCCCTGAAGGACAAGATCGTCGAGATCGCGCATGTGCGTCGGCGCTTCGGCTACCGGCGCGTGCACGACCTGCTGCGCAACGACTTCCCTGGCGTCAATCACAAGCGGGTGTACCGGCTCTACAGAGCGGCCAATCTGGCGGTTCGCAAGCGCAAGAAGGCCAAGCGCCCCGTGATGGAGCGCACGCCCCTAAACATCGCCCAACGCATCAACGAGGTGTGGAGCATGGACTTCGTCAGCGACAGCCTGGCCAGTGGCCGGCGCATCAAGTGCCTGACCGTGGCCGATGACTTCAGCCACGAATGCGTGGAGATCGCTGTGGACTACGGCATCAGCGGCCTGTACGTCACCCGGCTGCTGGATCAGGCGGCGCGCTTCAGGGGCTACCCGGCCGCCGTCAGAACCGACAACGGCCCGGAGTTCACCAGCCGGGCCTTCATCGCCTGGACGCAGGAACACCACATCCGGCACATCCTGATCGAGCCAGGTCGGCCCATGCAGAACGGCTACATCGAGAGCTTCAACGGCAAGTTCCGCGACGAGTGCCTCAATGAGCACTGGTTCCAGAGCATGCGCCAGGCACGCACCGAGATTGCCGCATGGCGTCGGGACTACAACGAGGTTCGGCCTCACAGCAGCATTGGCCGCATACCGCCAGCCAGGTATGCCCAGCAACTGCGTCAGCACGCAGGCGACGCAGCTCGTCATGAGATCCCTGCCCAAATCCATTAACCTTCAACCCCAGGACCCCAACCTAATCACTGGTACGGCTGAAGGGGGCAGGTCAGTTATTCCTAGCTAACTGCTAGCCTCAGATTAATGACTGCCCTGAGCATCAACAGTCATTGAGCGTTCGGTCTTGACCGACCGCAACCAGCCTGAAGCCGACTTCTGCTTCTTAGGGTGGCTTTGCAGCGATTGCTGCCGATCGCTCCAGCAACGTGACCTCACGGTAGATAGCTGTCAGCAGGCATTCAAAGACCATTCCCTTACTATCTGACGCTCTACCTAGACGGTATAACAACTCTAGGGAAATATGTGGGCGTCAAACTCATCATGGCTAGCCACTGTGCCTGAGCACTGCTGGCTCAACTCTGTAACTCTGCGATCGACAGCCCCCTACCTTCATATCTTGGATGAAGTAGCGAAAAGGACAAGACAGATGAAGATATTCACAATTGGATTCACAAAGACCTCCGCGCGGTCCTTCTTCGCCAAACTAAGCGCCTCTGGTGCTAAACGTCTTGTCGATGTTCGCCTGAATAACGTGTCGCAATTGGCAGGTTTCGCGAAGCGCGAAGATCTAAAGTACTTCTCCGAGGCGCTGTGTGGAATGGAGTATGAACATCTAACATCGCTTGCGCCAACCAAAGAGATGTTCGAAGAATATAAATTAAATAATGGTGACTGGGATAGCTACGCTAGAAAGTTTCTGGATTTAATGTCCTCCAGAAAAATTGAATCAATTGATAAAGAAAAACTTAACAATAGTTGCCTGCTTTGCAGCGAAGACAGGCCCCATCACTGCCATCGGAGACTTGTGGCCGAGTACCTTGCTGGCAAGTGGTCGAATGTCGAAATCGTGCATCTTTAGGGCCGAAGGCACGTATCGTGAATGGAAGTACATCACACATTTCGCATCAAGCTCGGGGCCTCCAATCACAGCTCGATCTCGACGGTTCATGAGGCATGCAGCCCCAGGTACAGACAGCTCTCAGAAAGCTGCTCGCAAATGTCGTGGCACTCCTAGGATGCACTAGGAGATCGACCCATGTGTGGGCTATCATGAGCGACGCCTAGGCCCACATGGGGCTCGTCCGGATCACCGCCATTCGCGTCTCGGTTTGGCACTGCTATAGGTCTTCTGAAATAGCTGACGCATCAGGCCAAGTTGAAGTGCTTCAATTAGGAGATGTTCCATGTCAACCGGTATGTTCATACTGCACTCCAACTATACGCCGGCGGGGGACCAGCCAGAAGCGATAGCGCGCCTGCTATCTGACCTAGAAGAAGGTGCGACACACCAAACGCTGAAGGGGATCACTGGCTCAGGCAAGACCTTTACGATGGCCAATGTGATCCATCGTCTGAAGCGGCCTACATTGATCTTGGCTCCTAACAAGACATTGACCGCGCAGCTTTATAGTGAAATGAAGCATTTCTTCCCAGAAAATGCGGTCGAGTATTTTGTTTCCTACTATGACTATTTCCAGCCCGAGGTCTATATACCGGGCAGTGATCGCTTCATTCAAAAGGACTCGGCGATCAATGATCATCTTGAGCGTCTGCGTCTATCCACGACCAAATCCTTGATTGAGCGCCGCGACGTGATTGTCGTTGCTTCGGTTTCTTCAATCTACGGCCTGGGTGATCCAGATGCATACCGAGCGCTGCAGATGGCTCTGTCCCCTGGGGCCAACCTAAATCAGCGGGAGCTGATTCGTCGCCTGGTTCTACTGCAATATGAGCGTACTGAGCGCACCCTCAAGCGTGCAACGTTCCGAGTTCGAGGTGAGGTGATTGATATTTTCCCTGCCGATTCAGAACACAGGGCGGTTCGGGTGGAACTGCTGGACGACTCTGTTGAGTCTGTTCAATGGCTAGACCCTGTTACGGGTAAAACACTGGGGAAAATTGACCACTACTTGGTTTCTCCAAAGACGCTTTTCGCGACACCTACGAACAAGATCGAATCCGCGTCCGAGAAGATTCTCGCTGAAATGGAAGAGCGCGTTGCCCAACTAAACAGGGACAATCGCTTGGTCGAGGCCAACCGTCTGTACGAGCGGATCACAAACGACGTAGAGATGATGCGGGAGCTTGGCTACTGCTCGGGGATGGAGAATTATTCCTGCTACTTCAGTGACCGGGACTCGGCTGCGCCTCCGATCACCTTGCTGGATTACCTGCCGAAAGACGGGCTCCTGTTCGTTGATGAATCCCACGTCATGGTGCCGCAGATATCCGCAATGTACCGGGGGGATCAGGCACGCAAGGATACGTTGATCGATTACGGGTTCCGTTTGCCTTCATCGAAGAACAACCGGCCATTGAACTTTGGCGAATTCGAGAAGGTCAAGCCACAGACCATCTTTGTTTCGGCCACTCCTGGTGAATACGAGTTGAGGGTATCGAAAGGCCGGGTTGTCGAGCAGATCATCCGGCCCACAGGGCTGCTTGATCCCAAGGTGGAGGTGCGAAAGGCGGACGGGCGCATGAACGATCTGCTTGCCGAAATATCGACGTGCGTGAAGAGAAAAGACCGCGTGCTCGTGACCACGCTGACAAAGGTCGGCGCGGAAGAGTTGACGGATTTCTTGACGGACAGCGGAATCCGAGCGCGCTACATGCATTCGGACATCAAGGCGGAGGATCGTGTTGAAATCATCAATGGCCTGCGCGCTGGGGAGTTTGATGTTCTGATCGGCGTGAGCCTTTTGCGCGAGGGGCTGGATATCCCCGAGGCGTCATTGGTAGCCATTCTCGATGCGGACCGTGCGGGCTTCCTGAGGTCGGCCCAGGCGCTCATTCAGATGATAGGCCGAGTCGCCCGGAATGAGAACGGAAAAGCGATCTTGTATGCGGATGCGATGACTCCTGCGATGCAGCAAGCAATTGATGAGACAAATCGGCGCAGGGAACTTCAAATTGCCTTTAACGAAGAAAACGGAATCTCTCCGACCTCTTCTGTGCGAAAGCTGGCAGGAAAAGAGACGAATGCGGAGGAACCCACAGTTCACTCCGAGGCTTTCTGCAAGAGTTTGTCCGACCTTTGCGACCAAATCACTGCCAAGGAACAATTACTACTCGAATTTACCGACGCTGGTGACGAGCAACACGTGGAAGAAATCCGTAGTCAATTGGATGTTTTGTACCGGCAATTCATTTATATCTAATCTTTAGCCGGCTTTAATAGCAACTAAGTTGTACGGTCGACCGATCTGCATCTAGTTTAAGCGAGCAGAAGGTCGACTAACAATTCGGGCATACGTAATGAGCCACCAAGGCTCGGTGCTTTGCTTTCCGAAGCTGATGCCCTACGACGCTTGGTCGCGTGTCACCTCAATGCCGGCAACGATTTAACGGCAGCCAGCATTTCATCAAATACCGCCCGAACTCTTCCCGAGACCGGGCCGCGCTGCGGCCGATAAACGTACAAACCCCATGCTGAAGATTCTTCTTTCTCCAGCACGCGCACGAGCTTTCCGCTGGCAATGTATGGGGCGACTACGTAGTCTGGCAGTTGTGCAAAGGCGATGCCTGCCAACGCCGCCCCCAATTCCATGTCGGCATTGTCGACGACGATTGCGGCAGCAATGGGTGTCCACTGGCGTCCCGCTTTGAAATACCAAGGCCAGGGGCGGCCGGTATTGAGATCCATAGACGCAGTGGTCGGCAGTCTGCTGAGGGCATCAATGGTGTCAGGTACGCCAACTTTTCTAATCAAATGCGGTGCGGCAACGATTGGAAATTTCATGTCGGCGGCCTTTCGCGCGACGAAGCGGCTATCGCGCATAAATCCGAGCCTGACGCCAACGTCAATCCCTTCTTCAACCGTATTGCTGATGCGATCGGACAGACGGACATCCAGTGTGATTGCGGGATGACGCGCGGCCACGCGCTCCAGTGCAGGCAGAACCGCCCGGGTGCCTAAGCTGAGCGGTGCCGTGATGCGAACCGTGCCAGAGAGGGATGTCTGTTCGTCACGCCCAGGAACTCGCCAGAGTTCCTCGAACCGCTCCAATGCGGGGCGCACCTGGTCTAACAAACCTTCACCAAACGCACTGATGCGTACCTGGCGCGTGCTTCTATGAAACAACACCTCGCCGTAGTGTTGCTCCAGTTGCTGGATGGCGCGTGTAACGCCTTGCGGGGAAGTACTGAGCCGGACGGCCGCATCGCGAAAACTGCTGCTTTCGGCCGCCACTCGAAAGATACGCAGCAGTTCAATTTCCTTGTTCATGACGAGCGCCTCACCTGGTCGGTTCCACTGCGTGTTTATTATTCCAGAAATTGGAATTAATAAATCGAAACAATTCCATATACAAGAGTTTTGCGAAATCACATACTTCGATTCCAGAGCAACTCCACAGGAACCGCGCATGAATACTTCGGCATAGATCACCACCTACTACGGCACCTTGCACTGCAGCGATCGCGAAGCCAGTTGCGTTCTTGGCGGCGCTTGATGTGCTCAATATTCATCATCGCTGACGTCAAATTTAGTTAGTAAAGGAAACAACATCATGAAATCACGTGCAGCAGTGGCCTTCGGGCCTGGTAAGCCTCTGGAAATCGTCGAGATCGACGTTGAGCCGCCGCGTAAGGGCGAGGTGCTCATCAAGATCACGAACACTGGCGTTTGCCATACCGACGCTTTCACCCTGTCGGGCGATGACCCCGAAGGACTCTTCCCGGTCGTGTTGGGTCATGAAGGCGCGGGCATCGTCGTGGAGGTGGGTGAAGGTGTCACCAGCGTGAAGCCTGGCGATCATGTCATCCCGCTCTATACAGCCGAATGCGGCGAGTGCCTGTTCTGCAAGTCGGGGAAGACCAACCTGTGCGTCGCCGTTCGCGCCACACAGGGCAAGGGCCTGATGCCCGATGGTACGACCCGTTTTTCGTACAACGGTCAGCCGCTTTATCACTACATGGGCTGCTCGACCTTCAGCGAATACACAGTCGTCGCCGAAGTCTCGCTGGCCAAAATCAACCCGGACGCGAATCCGGAGCATGTCTGCTTGCTCGGTTGCGGTGTTACCACCGGCATCGGCGCTGTGCACAACACGGCCAAGGTGCAGCCAGGTGATTCCGTCGCTATCTTCGGCTTGGGCGGTATTGGTCTGGCAGCTATTCAGGGGGCACGCCAAGCCAAAGCGGGTCGCATCATCGCCATCGACACGAATCCTGCCAAGTTTGAGCTGGCTCGTACCTTCGGGGCGACCGAATGCATCAACCCGAAAGACTTCGAGAAGCCAATTCACGAAGTGCTTATCGAAATGACTGGCTGGGGGGTTGATCACACTTTCGAGTGCATTGGCAACGTCAATGTGATGCGTTCCGCATTGGAAGCAGCCCACCGTGGCTGGGGCCAATCGATCGTCATCGGCGTGGCAGGTGCCGGCAAGGAAATCTCGACCCGCCCATTCCAGTTGGTCACTGGTCGTACCTGGAAGGGCTCCGCTTTTGGTGGCGTCAAGGGACGCACCCAACTTCCCGGCATGGTGGAGGACGCGATGAAAGGTGAGATTGATCTCGCCCCGTTCGTCACCCACACCATGGGTCTGGACGACATCAACAAAGCCTTCGACCTGATGCATGAAGGCAAGTCGATTCGTACCGTGATTCATTACTAACCCACGGATCAATAACGATCTTTTCAACAGCAAATATCAAGGAAAACTTCCATGTCTACTCCTGTTATCTCCGGTGACGGCATTTTCTCCCACGTCTTTATCGGTGCAGCCGATGTTCAAAAGTCGGCCGCGTTTTACGATGCAGCGCTGGGTGCTCTCGGCATCAATAACCTCGGTCCTTTCGGCAATGGCTGGGTACTCTATGGCCGCGAAAAGCCAGCCTTCATCATTGCCCGCCCCGGCAATGGCGAAGCTCCCTCCAGCAATGGCGTGACAGTAGGCTTCGCAGCTGCCTCTCCTGCTGAAGTGGATGCTTTCCATGCAGCCGGCCTTGCAGCTGGTGGCACTGACGAGGGTCAACCTGGTCCTCGCGGACATCTGCCTGGCGCTTATGCGGCGTATCTGCGCGATCCCGCTGGCAACAAGGTCTGCTCTTACACCTTCATCTAAGCTGAAATAGCTCTGACAAAGCCGGTACTGGGTCTACTTGTAGCGCCGGTACCGGCCAAATCCCAGAGCATGAAGCATCTGAAGACTGGCCCATGGCCACGCACCTTGTGCTTGGTCCTGGGCAATAAATGTGAAGCGTGGTGATTTTCAAACTATGAGAGATGAGGTCGGTATGAAAGATCCAGCAAACGTCAATGCGACCGCAGAACCCACTCACACCGCCACCGTGTATGGCATGCCAGCTTATGCCGATCGTGATGCTGCGGTCGGTGAAGTGCATGCGCGCCCACATCTGCTGATAGAAGCCCCTCGGGGCATATTGCAGTTCGCCTTCATGACCGAAGGCGACGCTGCAAAGGACCAAGCTGCGATGAGTGAGCTGTCTCATCGCTTCGGCGTTGCAGAGCCCGATCATGCCACTCCTCTTCACGGATTGACATGGGACGAGGGAGATCTGCACTGCGAAAAACACACTGAATTTTCTACGTACCTCTGGTGCGCAGCGCTGGATGCTGAGAGTGGTGAGCCATGCGGTGCAAACCCCTTCAAGCACGGATTTGTTCCTCCCGGTCCGGTGGTGTCCGGCATTAGCTTGAGGCTACTTCCATGGACTTCGGAAACTGAGAAGGAAGCTGAGCGCTTTGATCCAGCCAGCTTGTGCTACTCGCTGGTGGAGAATGGCTCTGCCGCTGTCTTGACCGACTTTCGTCAGGATGAGGATGGTCTAACGCACATTCTCATACTCGCTCGAGATTTGAATCCTGCGCGTGCTGGAGCACTTTCTCAACGTCTGTTGGAGATAGAGACTTATCGGACGTTGGCATTGTTATCCCTTCCGTTGACTCGTTCGATGACGCACGAACTTCGACGCATGGAGTCAAGACTGGCAGCCATCACAGACGAGATGTGCACCAGTTTGGCCGGACGGAGGGACAGTGACGTTTTGCTGGCCGAATTGACTCGCCTAGCTGCGGAACTGGAAGCCGGTGTTGCGGCAAACCTCTATCGTTTTGGCGCAAGCCGTGCTTACTACGAGATCGTCGAGGAAAGACTGGCTTCTCTTTCGGAAGAGGCAGTGTCCGGTTACTGCACATGGGCAGATTTTCTACAGCGTCGCATCGCTCCAGCGATGCGGACCTGCCAGTCCGTAAAGGAGCGCCAGGCAAAGCTCTCAGACAAGTTGAATCGATCCATTTCGCTACTGCGTTCCTGGATAGACGTTGAGCTCGAACGACAAAATCGGGACCTACTCGCGTCGATGAATGACCGGGCCAAGATGCAGCTGCGCCTTCAGCAAACGGTTGAAGGTCTGTCGGTCGCGGCAATTTCTTATTACGTCGTGAGTCTGCTGGGCTATCTGCTCAAAGGCATTCCCGTCATTCACGACGTGGTTGCGCCAGTAACGGCTGTCCTGGTGCCTGTGGTGATGCTGGCCATCTGGTGGACGGTCCGCAGGATTAGGCACGCCCACGGCGACCCGGCAGCAGAAGTGAAATCCTCCTGACAGCGCAGCTGTCTTGGTGCGCAATGGCTGCGCAGTTATGAATATTGGAAACAACATGGAACGCATTGAACATCACGCCAGCTCTGAAGGCTGGCAGGACGTCTATCAGCACGCATCGACGACACTCGGTTGCACGATGAAGGTCGGTGTCTATCTGCCTCCACAGGCGCAGCACGGCAAAGTGCCGGTGCTTTACTGGCTATCGGGCCTCACCTGTACGGAGCAAAACTTCATCACCAAGTCCGCTGTCCAGCGCTTCGCTGCTGAGTATGGCATTGCCGTTGTCGCACCGGATACTAGTCCTCGCGGTGAAGGTGTTGCCAACGATGCGGCCTATGACCTCGGGCAAGGGGCAGGCTTCTATGTCAATGCGACACAGGAGCCCTGGGCGGCGAACTATCGGATGTATGACTACGTGGTGCATGAGTTGCCTGCACGTATCGAGGCGCAGTTTCCTGTAACGACGGAACGCGGCATCAGTGGCCATTCCATGGGTGGACATGGGGCTCTAGTCATCGCCCTGCGCAATCCTGGCCGTTATCGCAGCGTATCTGCCTTCTCCCCCATCGTGGCTCCCACTCAAGTGCCCTGGGGACAAAAGGCCTTTGGAGCCTACCTGGGCGGTGATCAGGAGGCATGGAAGCAATACGACTCGGTGGAATTGATCCGTACCGCACGGGAACGTTTGCCGTTACTGGTAGACCAGGGCTTGAACGATGAGTTCATTGAAAGTCAATTGCGTCCCGAACTGCTGCGCAAAGTGTGTGAAGAAACGGGGCATCCGCTGACATTGAACCTGCGGCCGGGCCACGACCACAGCTACTACTTCATTGCCAGCTTCATCGGCGAACACATGGCACACCATGCGTCAGCGTTGAACCGCTGACTAAGAGGAGATCAGATCATGTTAAGGACCTCTACAGACCGACATCACGTCGTCATCATTGGGGCAGGCTTCGGTGGGATCGAAGTTGCCAACGAGCTAGCTGGCACCGAGGTCGATGTGACGATCATTGATCGGCGCAATCATCATCTGTTCCAGCCATTGCTTTACCAAGTCGCAGGGGCGTCCCTATCTACCTCGGAGATCGCTTGGCCTATACGCTATCTCTTCCGCAATCGGCCGGAAGTGAACACGTTGATGGCCGAAGTGGAAGGTGTAGACACTGACGCACGTGAAGTCATTCTCAGCAATGGATCGCGCCAGCCCTATGACACGCTCGTGCTCGCTACAGGCGCGACCCACGCTTATTTCGGGCATGACGAATGGGAGCCTTTTGCCCCAGGCCTGAAAACTCTTGAGGATGCCACGACCATCCGAGGCCGAATTCTCGCTGCATTCGAAGAAGCCGAGCGCACGAGCGATCCGCAACGACGCGCTGCGTTGCAGACCTTCGTCATCATCGGTGGCGGCCCCACCGGGGTGGAATTGGCGGGCACCATCGCGGAGCTTGCACGAGACACGCTGGCGCGAGACTTTCGCTCCATCGATCCAAGCACGTCGCGGGTTGTACTGATCGAGGCTGGTCAACGCCTGTTGTCCGTCTTTCCAGAGGATCTTTCGGCCTATACGCGCCAGGCGCTCGAAAAGCTCGGGGTCGAGGTCGTGCTGGGTACGCCGGTCACCGAATGCTCGGCGGACGGCGTGGTGTATGGCGGCAACCCCCTTTCGGCCAAGACCATCGTCTGGGCCGCCGGAGTCCAAGCGTCTCCTGCAGCCCGCTGGTTGGGTGCTGCATCTGATCGTGCTGGCCGAGTTGTCGTAGGGGCCGACCTGACGGTGGCGGGATACCCTGAGATCTTTGCCATCGGCGATACGGCCTCGTGCACTATGCCTGATGGAAAGCCTGTCCCAGGAATTGCACCAGCAGCAAAACAGCAAGGCAAGTACGTTGCTAGCCTGATTGGGCGACGCTTGAAGGGTAAGCCCAGCGATGGTGCCTTTAAATACCGACATCAGGGGAACCTAGCAACCATAGGCCGTAGCCTGGCGGTCATTGACATGGGACGAGTGAAGCTGCGCGGAGCGTTTGCATGGTGGATTTGGAAACTCGCGCATATCTACTTTCTTATTGGTACTCGAAATCGCCTTAGCGTTGCCTTGAGTTGGGTATGGAACCACAGCATTGGCTACCGAGGCTCTCGCATCATCCTTCGGACAAGCCCGGACAAGGACCACCCCCCTAAGCCTATGGCGTTGGGTAAATCCGGACCTTCGGATTAGAGGACCATGCTCCGGAGTAGGCAAGACCACGTTTGGGTGCAGTACGGATTCTTGATCGTCTTGCTTAATCGACGTTGATCGTCAGTAGCCTGGATAAGACAGCTGGTTGTTCTAAACAGCGCGCAAGGCCGCGCAGTTAAGTAGCCAGCAGGCAATTCAGGCAAGACAGCTGCTCTTTCACATCCATTGGCCTACTAACTACGTACAAAATCTATGTCACTGATGATCGTCATCCTGGCAACGCTGGCCGCGGGCATAGGGAGCGTCTGGATAGCCTATCTGTTGGTCGCCCGTACCAGGGCAAGCAATGGACAGACTAGTTACGCGCAGCAAGGCTTTCTTGGTTTGGCAGCTGGCGCACTTTTAACTACAAGCCTCACTCATCTGCTGCCTGAAGCGCTTGAAAGCAATGTAGATGCGCATGAGCTCTTCTTGGTCATTCTGGCGGGCTTGGTTTTCTTTTTTCTTTTGGGCAAGGCAGAGCTATGGCATCACCCGCACGACCATGAACATACAAGCCCTTCTCACAGAGGCTCCAGTTGGGCATTGCTGATTGGCGATGGTGTTCATTGTTTCGGTGACGGCGTTCTGATCGCTTCTATGTTCATCGTGGACATTCGATTGGGCGCGATTGCTGCCGCATCAGTATTAGCGCATGAGATACCTCACCACATGGGTGATCTGGCCGTTCTACGGGAGGGGAGTTATCGAGGTTCTGCGGTTCTGAAACTCACCATGGCTGGCGGGATGACAGCATTAGGAGGTGTAAGTGGATATCTTCTGCTTGCAAAGCTACAGCATTGGCAACCATTCTTGATGGCTGTGGCTGGGAGCAGCTTTATCTATGTGGCGCTCTCAGACGTAATACCTCGGATGCAGCAACGCCGAACGGCGAAGGACGCCACGATACAAGTGGCTTGGCTTCTGCTTGGGATCGCGATAGTTGCCGTAGTGAGCTCGCTGTCTCATGGCAATAGCGCCTTGTGAACCAAGGGGTGATCCAGCGCAGTCGCTGGCTGGTTCCAGTCAACTCAAATGTTGGGTTTGAAGAAATACGCGTACTTACACAAGAACCTGCGCCATCGGAATCATTTTCTTGAAATGCCTGGGAGACGAACTTGACCGATCTATTCACGACAAAGCCCAAGCCTCCCTTGGCCGAACTCCTGCGCCCCAAGACGCTGGATGAATTCGTCGGGCAAAGGCACTTGCTTGGCCCCGGCAAGCCGCTGCGCCTCGCATTCGAGTCGTGCAAGCTGCACTCGTTCATCCTCTGGGGGCCACCGGGCGTGGGCAAGACCACCCTGGGCCGCCTAGCCGCCAGCGTGACCGACAGCCGCTTCATCGCCATCTCCGCCGTGCTGGCCGGGGTGAAGGACATTCGGCAAGCCATCGACGAAGCCCAGGCTGAACTGGACAACCACGGTCGTTCTACAGTCCTTTTCGTTGATGAAATCCATCGCTTCAACAAGGCGCAGCAGGATGCGTTGTTACCCCATGTCGAGTCGGGTCTGCTTACCCTGGTGGGAGGGACTACGGAGCATCCGGGGTTGGCTGTCAATTCCGCCCTTCTCTCTCGTGCTCAGGTCTACACACTGGAGCCGCTGTCTGGCGAAGAGATGCAGCAGCTCTATGCACGCGCACTGCCGCATCTGCAGGGCATCAGGTTGGATGCGGACGCGCTGGACTTGCTCAAGGGCTTCGCCGATGGCGATGGCAGGCGCTTCCTCAATCTGCTTGAGCAGGTGACAAATGCGGCGGCGGGCGCCGGCAAACCTCTGGTCGATGGCGAGTTCACCAGGTTGTCCACCAGTCCGTCGCTGCGCCGCTTCGATAAGGGCGGCGACGAGTTCTACTGGCAGCTCTCGGCATTTCACAAATCGCTGCGGGGTTCCGACCCCGATGCGGCCCTGTATTGGCTGGCTCGCATCCTCGATGGCAGCGGTGATGTGAGTCAGGTGACCCGTCGCATGGTGGTGATGGCCAGCGAAGACATCGGCAATGCAGACCCGCAGGCGCTGCAATTGGCACTCAATGCCGCGTTGGCCTACGACAGGTTGGGCTCGCCCGAAGGCGAGATACCGCTGGCCCAGGCGGTGACTTACCTTGCTCTGGCCCCCAAGTCGAATGCCGCATATGCCGCGTGGGACCAGGCCAAGGCGTTCGTCAAGCGCAGCGGCTCCCAGCCTGTACCACTTCATCTTCGCAATGCGCCGACGAAGCTGATGAAGCAGATGGGATATCGCGAAGGCTACCGCTACGCCCATGATGAGCCCAATGGCTATGCCGCTGGGCAAACCTATTTTCCTGAAGGGGTGGCGCGGCCGGGTTGGTATCAACCAACCGACAGAGGCGTTGAGCGCAAGCTGGGAGAACGGCTCACTTGGCTACGTTCGCTCGACGATGAGATGCCGCCAGAGGCGGAATCTTGACCGATCGCCCCCCGAAATCGGCTCATGAACTACAGGATAAGAACATGCCCAACCCTTCTTTCGGTGAATCCTCTTGTACTGCCGCCGCCAGCGGCCTCGTGCAGGTGCGGGGAGCGCGTGAGCACAATCTCAAGGACGTGGACGTCGACATCCCGCGCAACGCGCTGGTTGTGTTCTCGGGTGTGTCCGGCTCCGGGAAGTCCTCGCTGGCCTTCGGCACCATCTATGCAGAAGCCCAGCGGCGCTACTTCGAGTCGGTGGCTCCCTATGCACGACGCCTGATCGACCAGGCCGGCGTACCCGATGTCGATGCGATCGACGGCCTGCCTCCAGCGGTGGCGCTGCAGCAGCAGCGCGGAGCCAGTAATGCGCGTTCTTCTGTGGGCAGCGTCACGACATTGTCCAGCCTGGTCCGGATGATGTATTCCCGCGCCGGAGCCTATCCGGCCGGTCAGCCGATGCTGTACGCCGAGGATTTTTCCCCCAACACGCCGCAGGGGGCATGTCCGACCTGCCACGGCCTGGGTCATGTGTACGAGGTGACCGAGGCCATCATGGTGCCCGATCCATCGCTCACCATCCGCGAGCGGGCGATTGCCTCGTGGCCGCCCGCCTGGCAGGGGCAGAACCTGCGCGACATCCTGGTCAGTATGGGCTACGACGTGGACCGACCGTGGAAGGACTTGCCGAAGACGGATCGTGACTGGATTCTGTTCACCGAGGAAACACCGACGGTGCCGGTGTACGCGGGCTTCACACCTGCTGAGACCCGCGCCGCGCTCAAGCGCAAGATGGAGCCGAGCTACATGGGTACCTTCACCGGCGCCCGTCGGTATGTGCTACACACCTTCGCGAACACCCAGAGCGCGCTAATGAGAAAGCGTGTGTCCCGGTTCATGGAGGGCAAGCCGTGCCCCACGTGCCAAGGCAAGCGGCTCAAGCCTGAGGCACTGTCGATCACTTTCGCCGGTGTGGACATCGGCGCGTTCATGCAGATGCCGCTGGACCGACTGGCGGCCTTGCTCGAACCCATCGCCCAGGGCGATTTCCGCGCCCATGCAGCGGGAGCGGCCACGGACAAAGAGGCAACCCGGCGCGACCGTGCAGAACGCGCGACCTCCGGCCGTGCCGTGCATGCGGTATCGCCCGACGTGCGCCGCACCTCCGCGCTGTCGGAAGAAAAGCGTCTCGCCGCGCAGCGCTTGGCCGGTGGCGTGATGGCACGACTGCGTCAGCTGCGCGGGCTGGGCCTAGGCTACCTGACGCTGGACCGGGCCACGCCGACGCTTTCGGCTGGCGAATTGCAACGCCTGCGGCTGGCCACGCAGCTGAGTTCCCTGCTGTTTGGCGTCGTGTATGTCCTCGACGAACCCTCGGCGGGGCTTCACCCCTCCGACAGCCAAGCCCTGTACGACGCGCTCGACCGGCTGCGCGACGCCGGCAACTCGGTGTTCGTGGTGGAGCACGATCTGGACCTGATGCGCCGCGCGCAATGGCTGGTGGATGTCGGGCCGGATGCCGGAGAGCGTGGCGGCCACGTGCTCTACAGCGGCGAGCCGGATGGCCTGCGCAAGATTGCCGAATCGCGCACCGCCCGATATCTGTTCGACGAGATCCCCGCGCCGGGGAGCCGGGCACGCGAAGCGACGAGCTGGCTGGAGCTACAGGGCATCCACCGCCACAATCTGCATGGTGTGGATGCACGGATTCCGCTGGGCGTGCTGACAGCCGTCACCGGCATCTCCGGCTCCGGCAAGTCTAGCCTTGTAGCGCAGGCCTTGCCGGAGTTGATGCTGCTGCACCTGGGCCACGAGCCTGAAGACGATGCGGCCGAAAACGCCTCCAGCGAAGGGCCGGCCGTAATCGAAGCGACCGGCGGTCGTCTGGCGGGCGACGTGGACGCCATTCAGCGCCTGGTGCAAGTGGACCAGAAGCCGATTGGGCGTACGCCGCGCTCGAACCTGGCTACCTACACCGGCCTGTTCGACCACGTGCGCAAGCTGTTCGCCGCCACGCCCGATGCTCGACGCCGACGCTATGACGCCGGACGGTTCTCATTCAATGTTGCCAAGGGGCGCTGCGAAACTTGCGAGGGCGAGGGTTTCGTCAGCGTGGAACTGCTGTTCATGCCCAGCGTGTACGCGCCGTGCCCGACATGCCATGGCGCACGCTACAACCAGGCCACGCTGAAGGTGCAATGGCACGGGCGCAATATCGCTGAAGTGCTGCAGATGACCGTGGACGAGGCCAGCGAATTCTTCACGGATGAAGGCGCAGTGGCAAGGACACTACAACTGCTGCGTGATATCGGACTGGGCTATCTTCGCCTGGGGCAACCAGCCACAGAGCTTTCCGGTGGTGAGGCGCAGCGCATTAAGCTGGCTACCGAGCTTCAGCGCAGTCAGCGCGGACGCAACCTGTACGTGCTCGACGAGCCGACCACCGGTCTGCATGCATCGGATGCGGACCGGCTGCTAGTGCAGTTGCAGCGCCTGGTCGATGCCGGCAATACCGTGGTGATGATCGAGCATGACATGCGTGCGGTGGCCCAGGCCGACTGGGTGATTGATGTGGGGCCGGGCGCAGGCGATGCCGGCGGCCGCATCGTGATAGCCGGTTCTCCGGGACAGGTGGCGCGAATGCCCGACAGCCGGACTGCGCCGTTTCTCGCGCAGGAGTTGACGCGGGCCCGGACGTGAGGCTGGGTTTTGTCTACGGGATCAGTCCATGTCCGAAGTCGGTCAGAGCGGAATTGGGCAGGCCAGAACCGAATGACTCAGTTCAGCCTAGACCTGCCGCTCACTGCTACCGACCGGACGCCAGCTTCTGGCCGATCCCAAGCCGGTCACGACCAGCAGGCTGGTCAGCCGCGACCGGCACAGGCGGTCAATGCAACCGGAATCCGCAGTTGCATCCATGAAGCCCGCAAGGTACTGCTCACCCCACAGAAGCGACATTCGTGCCGTCTCACGCTGCTCGGCGGTGAAGGTTGAAGGCTTCACACCCCGAATAGCACGCATATCCACGCACGCCTTATGGGCTGCATCGGCGTCCGGCCCTGATGTGTGGGCATCGGCCATGGCTTCCCGATCCAAGATCGCAAAGGGAATTGCCAACTTG
Organism: Comamonas sp. C11; assembly: GCF_024496285.1. Taxonomy (NCBI): domain Bacteria; kingdom Pseudomonadati; phylum Pseudomonadota; class Betaproteobacteria; order Burkholderiales; family Comamonadaceae; genus Comamonas; species Comamonas sp. C11. The sequence goes on along the minus strand of NZ_CP101744.1, from coordinate 78,118 downwards.
AGAGCTGTGCCCAGGTACATGTCTTTCCTCGGATTTCCTCGATGTGTTGCTCTACAAAAAATCTTCAATTCTGCGGAACTCAGAAGGCCCGCTTGCTGTTTTGGCAATCCATCCTCGCTGCAATCTAAAAGTTAGAACTCGGCCAGCCATTTCCGCCTCCAATGCACTCACTTGCTGCGCAAACTGGGGCGCATAACTCTCATGGTCAATTGCTTGTGAAATGTGATTCCAGACAGCCTGAAAAAGCGCGTGCTCTGCAGCAGGCTTTTCGAGCGCAGCTGAACTTGAGGCCATGACTTTGCGCACCAGCTCAGCTGCTGCTTTCAGCTCATCACAGGGGACGCCCTCAAGGCGGTCTGCGAGATAGACCAACGACTCTTTTTCCATACCCGTGCTCATCCGCTGTCCTATCTGGATTTATGTGGGTGTAGTTCCCAAAATGTGTTCACATCAATGAGCTGTGATTGCATCTTGTAGTGGGCTTCCAAAGGCTTTCTGATCCGCTCAATGAACACATCTTGAGTACCCTTCTGACCATGGCAAATGTCCCAGCCACAGTCGAAATTCAAAGCCCCATCAAGACCGTACAGATCACAGTTCGCAAGCGCAGCGATTGCGTCAAGCCCCTTGTCGGTATGGTGTCCGTATGGGACGCTTAGAAACCCTGTTCCACGGCGCTTGGGTACAAGCACATGCAGCCCTTCAGCTACCCAGCAAAACAGCAACTTGGGTTCGGCGCTCGCGGCTGGCATGGTTTTCCTTGGCCGTAGCTCAGCGTGTTGAGCGAATGAACTTACGGCCCTGCTTAAACCAATTCACTGCCTCTGCTGTGTTGCCTATGTCTAGCGCGGCCATCACATGAGCGAGCGCGCCTACAGCTTCTTCTTTGGTGATTTCTCCTGCCTTGTAATCGTCGAGTACGTAACCTAAGAATGCATCCATGTTCTTGTGGTCGCTTGTACTCAAATTTGCTTGCCCGTTGCTCATTGCTTTCTCCGTCGTTTTGTTGGAGTTGGGAAGTCTACCCCCCATTGGGGGGTGTTTCAAGCGTTTTATCTGTTCTCTAAGCCTATGGTTTTCAACGATGAGCCTGACGAAATGCTCAGCCATCCCTGGCATCTCCCGAAAACTCTTGGACTCGCTAGGAGCAAGCCATTTCTCGAAGGTTGACCAGGGGACTCCCATGTGGTCAGCCAGTGCTTTTTGCGACCAACCCAAAAGTGCTGCCGCCTCCCGTAGGTATTGCTGCTGCATATTCACACTGCCCCCGCAACGATTTCGCCTAGGTCAACTGGGTCAGCTTCTACTAGGCGCTTCACTGTCGTCACGCTCTTTACACCCAGGATTTCGGCAAGGTGCCGGTAGTCGTAGCCCAAGCGACGCAGTTTTGTCGCAAACGTGCGGCGGGCAGACTGGGCAGACCCACCCTCTATGCCTGCATTTGCGTGGAGCCTGCTGATGTACGCGGTCAGCGCATTGCATGAATAGCTCAAAGCACCTGAAACAAGCACTTTTTCTGTGAGTCCATATGCAGCCCCCGCTTCAGTCAAAAAAACAGCGCTTGAGGGGTCTAAGCCACGGTAAGCACCATGTTTGACCGTAACACCATGCTTGTGCTTCACGCGCCAGGCCAGGTACTCATCAAGCGCAGTGCTGACCCGCTTGTTTGTCCAATACAGAGGACGCGGCACGCCGTTGTGCGCGATTTCAGCGCGCACTCGGCTTTTCTCATGAATTTCGCCAGTTGGCATGAGGTAGTCGGCTACTGTCAGGCATGCCAGTTCAGTCACAGCCAAGGCGGTGCCATAGAGCGTCAGCAGAAGCGCTTTGTCGCGCTCGGGCACGCGGCTGTATGCAGCTGTTGCCTTCAGCATGTGCTCGAATTGTCGGTCTGAAATAACCTGTGGTTTTGCCATCTAGTAATTCATCAGAAGTGCGAATTACCGTGATGCTATCTGAGCTTTGTGCTTAAAGCCACCTATGGTGTCGCGGCAATCCTCGCTATCAAGGAAACTTGGCCCAATGCGTCGGCATGTATAAAACGCAGCGCTATACGTAGTAGCAGGCAACGGTGCTTGCAACAAACTACGGAGCTTCCATTGCGCAAATTTATTCTCATTCACCTGCTGCTTGCCCTCGCCCTATTTCTTATGAGCACTCCAGCGCTTTAGGCCAACGCTACGCGGAAAGTTGACCATCTCTGCTAACCGCGTCTGCCGTTCAGATCAAATCCAAAAAGCCGCGCACCATCCTCGGAGAACTGGGGATGGACGCAAACGTCTGGTGCGTCATCCAAAACCTCAGATAACAAGATGCGAGCAATGCCCATACCTTGGCTTGATGGTTTCACGTAAACGGCGTGTATGGCCTTCCTGCACTGGGTCTTGAACCCTTTTCGAACCCCATGAACTTCATGTGCGACCTTCAGCTGAACCACGCCAAGGATGGGTGAGTTGAACTCATCACGGTATAGATATCGCATTGAATAGCTCACTTGAGCTGGATCACCAGGCCAAGCACCTGGCTTTACGTGGTGATGACCACAAGTTACGTCCACCTGAGCAGAACGCATCTGGACTCCGTTGACTGGTGCGATCTGCACTTTGCGCCAGTCGATTTCCTCATCTCCATATTCATCAGGCTCACGAAGCATTTCAGCAAACTCGTATGGCCCGCCGAGATAGAACTTTCCTTCAAGCGCAGACGGGATGCGCGATACGGTGAGGCGGTCAAGTGGTGTCACAAGCTTCATGCAGTGATTTTCCGAGCGAAACCATCTTTCCACAGTCGATCAGTGCCACGAGCACGAGGCTACTGGCCTGCAGCCATCAGTCGGGCAAGATCGTTCTGGAGACACATTTGCAGCCTTCGTCGAACCCTGGCCACGTTGCAACACCGTCAACCACCATCCCTTTGGCTATATCAAAGGTCTTACCGTCTAGGGCGCTGTGAGCGGCATCACGCTTGATGTCTGCTTTACTTGGATTCGTTGGGTCATGCATGCAGGGAGCTTTTGCATAAATCCACTTCGCTTCACTCATCCCAAGAGTCAAGCGATGCTCCACGGTCATGATTACATCAGCTCTGTTCACTAGCAGCCGTGTGATGCGATGCGCACAGTTCTTCGGCATCCCATCGATAGTCATTAGCCCTGAAGAGAGATGAGCCATGTCTCGGCCCCTGTTCAATGCTTCCAGAGCGGTAGCGAGAACCTTTGCTTCGTTCTTTTTGCCAATTTCGGCAAACGATGCGATGTCCTTCTTCAACTGAGCCTTGACTGCCGGGGTCAGTCTTGACTTGTCAACCTTGACTGTGGGCATCTGGTTCGGCAGATCCTCGGCGGATGCCTGCTCATCAGTGCTGACCAACTTGGTGAAGAGCTTCTTTAGCCCGAACATTCCTGTCTCCTTTTTCAGGCCTGGATCATGGCATGGGTTGCTTCTCAACTTCTTTCCGTCGTTGGCCTGGTGTGCCAGCAAATTTCAATGCAATTCAATGCTGCAACTGACTAAACTCTTATGCTCAGACCTTCACATTTACCGGAATAGAAATGGCGATTTTTCGAGAAAGAGACGGCGACGGAGTTATCACAACAACGTCCATAGGTGAAGACACTTTCATCCTCAAAGGCTCTGGTTCGATCCTAGCTCAAGGGGCTGCAGAAATTTTTGCTAAGAGACACGGGCTGGAGCGTGACCCCAAGACGTTCTCCTTCAGAATTCCGAATCGGGTTCTCCACGGCCGAGTCTTGGTTGACTTGAGTGCTAACAAGTATTTTCAGAAAGTATGACCCCTTCCGGTGCCTCTCTCAGCAAGCCTCCGTAGGAAGGTTGATCAAGCGCCCGTCAAAGGGGGCAGAGAGTTCCCGGAAACAAACTTGCAGCATTGATAGGTTGTCATCTTCATCAGATCCTTCGCGGCCCCTGCACCCGAAAAATCTTCAATGGCTTCAACTCCTCAGCAGTGGACTGTCCAGCTTGCCCAGACGCATGCGCCCTACCCTCAGATCTTCCTGCAGCGCCCCCTCCCGGAACATTCGTGGTTTTCCGTTGTAGTTGTTGACGTAGCGAAGTTCATGGCTTGCGTGCGCAACGGCAATCAGTTGCGGATTCCAGAAATCCAGTTGTGGAGCGACGATAAACGTGAGCGCTTGTGTTCTCACCTTGACCCAGCCGGGGGCGATGAACCTGTGATGCCGAGAACATCCATTGAAGAGGTTCAAATCAAGCGCTGGTATGGCTTGAGGCCACCAAGCATTCATGCAGTCGTCTCATTCACCAATGGACGACACCGATCAGCTTACATGGAGTTTGCAGGCGCTAAAAGAATGCCCGTAGAAGTGCTCACCGATCAGGTAGATCTTTTTGTTAAGCACTGCACCTGACTTCAGATGCTATCTTTTTTATAGAACGTGCACACCCACCCTCAATCCGACCAAGCTAGGTTAGATTGCTCCTTTCAGGGAGGCAATATGAACCATGATTTGTTGGAAGATTCGGCTTGGCGCGGTCCATTGCTGCTTGCAATGCATCGGGCACTATTGTCCGAATTTACTGCAGCCGATTGGCGTGAGATTGGCTATGAGACGGGATTTCAGGACTACATCATCAAGCATCCGCGCCTTCGGCGTAGTCTGTCCTGGAAAGATGATGACTACAGCGATCATGTTTTTGGGGTGCTTGAGCATTTCTCACGGCAGGACATTCAAGCCTTGGTTGCAGTTATCCAGCATCCAAAAATTCGTCCCCACCTGGAGCGAGATCAACCAGAAAAGCTGATCGAGATGGGCTACCAAGCAGGTCATGTCCCCCCCGTGGCGCAACATATTTCTGCCTCAGAAGTAGTTCGTCTTGCTTTGGCCGATGCGGATAATTTACTTGCAACATCTGGAGCACCTAGCACTATCGACCGTCTACATACCGCCATGCATGGATACTTGAAAACCATGTGCCAAGAAAGCGGCATCGACCTCCCAGACGGTGCAACCTTAACCGTGGCCTATAAAGCATTGCGTGCACAACATCCTGCGCTGCAATCGCTCGGGAGTCATGATGGAGATATAGGGAAAATTTTGGCCCCCTTCGCAGCCGTTCTCGATGCCATCAATACCCTGCGCAACCACGGCAGCATCGCCCACCCCAACGAGAACATTGTCGGTACGCCCGAGGCTGCATTGGTCGTTAACGCTGTCCGAACGATGTTTCACTATCTGAACCAGAAGCTTCGGCCATCGAGCTGAACGGACCTGTCCGCTCTCGGCATGCGAACCGATTGAGCAAAACAAAAAGCCCAGGCACATCCGAGGATGTGCGCTGGGCTTTTGATACTTTCAGGCATCACTACCGGGTAGTGGCTATTACAGATCCGAGCTGGATGCAGATCTCAGGCTAGCCATTCAGCCGCCTCAGGCGCTTGCAAAAACGCGATTAGTGCATCTGCACTTTCGCTTGCAATCCAGAATTTCTCGTTACGAGAGATGTGGATGTTCTGATCGGAGAAAAGCTCCTCCAACTGCTTGAGAGACATGAGGTTGCTTTCAACAGATCCACCCTGAAGAGCATACTCTGTGAACCTAAATCCTCCGTCACTGGTGACGTGGATCTCACTCCCAAGGTCGTCCATCCCATCGACGATCTCCGCGCTTCCCCAGATCATTTCTGGGTAGTTGGATGTGCTACCAGCTCTCTCATGCTCTCTGCTGGTAGACACCATGCGTTCAACCTGCTCACAGAAGCGAGGAAGGATCTTGAAGGCACAAAATCGAGGGTTGTGTCCTGTTGTCTTATCCCAGGCTTCCAACACCGCGATCTTCTGAATTGAAGTGCCCGCTTCAGAAGTTGCCCCGCCCCAATACATGCGCAGGTAGGCATCTGCAGTCATAACGGTCATTTCTATCTCCTTATGCCAGCGTAAAACTCGTCAGCCATTCCGGGCCAAGACGATTGCGAAGTTGACGCAAGAGATGCCCATCGGGCATCGTTGCATCCTTTCCAGAAGTCCAAGCAGCTGACAGTTGGCCCTTCCAGTCAGCGCCAGCACGCTTCGCAAAGCGTGAGAGGGCGGCAAGCTGTTCAGGCGTGGGGTCTTCTTCCTGGTCCTCTGATTTCAGGCCCGCGTTCAATGTGGCGCTCACCTCCTTCAGTGCAGAAATCTGCACCTGAAAAGCTGGGTCGTCACTTGCACACAGTGGCTCAATATCAACCCTTGCGTGGTTGGTATTGCAGTTCAAACAAGCCTTCATCCATTCCAACGTATCAGCCTGGTTCTTGAAGCGAGCTTCAAGAGCCGCGTCTGCGGGTGTCGTCACGATGATCTTTGCAGTCACTGTGATGGTTTGGGGTTCGTTGCTAGATGTGTTCATTTCCAATCTCCTAAATTGGAAAGGCGCGGCCCAGAGGGCGACAACGCCCTTCCGGGTTTTACAAAATGCGTTCGCTTCAGACGGCTACATCAGATGCAAAGCACACCTTCACATAGCCATCCATATCCTGATATCCAGGCCAGTCCTTGCTGCAGCTGCTCATATCGCCTGGGCGATAGTTGCAGTGGCCGCAAGAGGCGCAGAGATCATCGTCAGAGATGCTTTTGGCACCTGAGGCCTGGATCTTGACCAACTCACCACTCAGCAGGGCATAAGCCTCGCTTACAGAGATGAAGTGCTCGCCACCCTTGGCAGGCTCATCGCACTGCTCGTAGACCTTCGCAGTGGAAAAATCCCCCCAGCAATCGCCGTCCCAGAACCCCAGCTTTTCATGCTCAAACTCCAGTTCGGAGAAGAGCACGAGCAGCGTGGATTCGATAGTCTGAATTGCTGGCACGAAACCGAGAACGCGGTTAAGAACCGCATTCACGCTTTCGCCGGGATGTTCCTGATACGCGCCCTTCAAAAGACGCACTTGCATCACTTCAAGGTGCTTGAGCAAGTCCTGTTCATCGAGCACCGGCCAGCCCTGCTCTTGTGGCAAGACATCGCACAGCAAACGAGGCACAAAGGCTTGATAGTCCTTGCATTGCAACAATGCATATTCACCCAGGCCTTCTTCGTTGTCTGTGTACCAAACCCATACCGGGCTACCAACAGGCAACATGGAAGGCATCTGCTGACGGAAGCCCAGCAACAGCAGCAGCTTGTCGGCATTCGTCAGTGTGTAAGCATCATGCTCGACGACAGCATTGCTACCGCCGAACATTGCTTCCATGGCCAGGGTTTCCATCATTTTCGGAGGGAGAACCAGACCGTGCTTCGCAGTCACCGTGAGCAGCCAGCCCGAGTCTTTCGGCCCGAACTCTGCAAGTGAGGTGTAGTAGACATCACCCTCAGAGCTGATGTTGGCAAAGAACGATTCCGTTGGGCGGTCGTAACCGCATTCCAGAACCAGTTCAACACCATTGACGCTCGTTTGTTTGATGAAGTGCTTGGACATGGGATTCCTTTCGTGGGGAAGTGAAAGGGCACCGCGCCCCATAGGGCAAGACAGCGCCCCATAGGGTTGAAGAAAGTTGGGAAAGAACAGATTCAGCGACTACACATTTGCAGTCGCTACTAGGTCAGACTCCTGAGGAGCCTATTCATTGAGAACGAGGAACGCGTCCCAGGCCTCGGTGGGCTTGGCTACGGCTTCCACAGCTTGATGGGTCCATCCCTTATCGGGTGGTTTGTGAAAAGAATGCTCACTGGCGATCATCTTCTTCGCGGGTTGAAGATGCGCGCAGCACCCTTCAGGGCAGCTGTCGCCCATCTGGGTTAAAAAAGGCCGCGAGGCCTGCCAAAAAGCTGTTTGTTTGCGGAGGCCAGCTACCTCACGTTTTCGTTCCGAAAGGAACAAAATCAATCTGCCCAGTATGCCCCTACTGCATGGTCTTCGGCCTCTGCGCATTGGCCCAATCTGGGCGGTGTTTCGTCACGACAAAGCACCGTAGCTCATTGCCAGAATAAAAAAAGCCCAGCCAATCCCTGTAAGGATCGAGCTGGGCTTTTTGCTGTCACAGCAAGGCAATTTGCGCTGTATGGAGCTGGTCGCATCTGTGCTCCAGGTCCAACCAGGCGCGCTGGCCATGCAGTTCATGCTCCTGTCGCCATTGCGAGCGACGCAAGATCTCATCGGTCATCCGGCTTTGGCCAGTGGCGAGAGAAATTGTGCCCATGCGCAAATAGGTCTTGAAGCCATAAGTCCAGTCGCTGCAAGACGGATCGCAATAGCTCGCAATGTAGTCTTCGGCAAGGAACTCCAAAAAGTCTGCTGCTCCCACAGCGTCTACCGAGAAAGCATCCGCCTCTTCGTAGTCACACACCAATGCACCGTTGGAAAGGGATTTGAGGCCCACGTTGCACGAGTCCGCAAACATCTCCAGGCCCACATCACGCAGACCGACTGCGCTTTTGATGCCTGTGACCTTGTACCAATCATCGCCCACATGAATGCGGCCCACTTTGGGTACGTCCGTTTTGGGGAAGACTGGTACTACCGGCGCTTCCTCCCATCCATCATTGTTCTGAAGATCCAGATAGATCTTCAAAGCGCTGAAAGGAGGGGCGATTGCGTACAAAGACCAACGAGCATCTATGGCAATAAGCTGTTGAATGCTGATGATCTGCACACCGGACTTTCTTTCGGCAGTCAGGGTGTAGACCAAGAGCTTTTTCAGGGTGTCTGGCGAGTATGTGTCTGCGCCGATCTCGATGTAGCCATCACTGGCAATCGAGCGGCCCACAAACTGCCGCATGCTCCAGTCATACTGAGTGTTGGCAATCCAGTTGCGTAGCCGGTTCAAGGGTTTCATGAACCCGTAGCGCACCAGGTCAGAATCAATCATCTGCTCTGCTGATCTGTCATGCGGTCCGATGCGAGTGCATGCCCAGCATCCTGTGCGCGCTCCGCACGGTTTGCTGCTTCCCGACATTTTCATGTCGGCAACGATCACACACGACGAACCTCCTGCAGCCTTGTAAAGCTCCATGGTGTCGGAGAAATCGCTATAGCTGTCATACACACCAGCTGCACACATCCCCAGATGCTCCCAAACGTCATCGACGGTGTGAAGCAATATTGGTGACGCGCGAAGATGACCTTGATCATTCACCCAGATCCCTTCGGCAGACTCCTGACGCTCTTCAATACGCTTATCGCGCGCTGCAGATTCGTTCTGGCGCACACCAGTCATGACCACAGGTGCTTTCCAATCACCGAGATTCGGTGCTGAGCGCATCAGCTGGTTGAGCAGCTTAGTGTTCACCTTGACCTTTAGATCAGTTGAGCAATCCGGGCGACTTGAGGCGAATGCAGGTAGCGCCCGCCCGCCAATCACTCGGACAGGGAAAGAGTCGTTCAGATCTGGATAACCAAGCAACACCCGAAGATCGAGCTGATGACGCTGCGCAAACAGCTCCATCTTTTTAAGCTCAGCCAGCGCCAGCCTTGCAACCACTGGGTTTTCAATGCCAGTCTGACTGTGAACTATGACGATGGGTGGCACCTCATAGCCCTGCGTTTTCAGCTCGGCACCCGTCAGCAAGATGACGCTGGCCAGGACCGAGCTGTCTTTACCTGCAGAGAAAGCACCGACACAGATGTGCCGAGCTTTCATGATGTCCGAGACGATACGACGAGCGCGATCCTCAGCTGACTCCAGCCTCACGCTAACAAGCGCCGTGGTGGACCCGACATCACTTGCTGCCTCATGGAAAAGGTCTAGCGTTTTCATTTTGATCTCCTGAAACAAATCAGGGCGATCTCCCCCACAGGGGCTGAATCGCCCCTGGGGGTTGAAAAGACCGCTATGCGGACTCAAAGGGTTGGATAGGGATCAATCAAGGTTGGTTGACCCTACCCAGTCGGTGAAGGCAATTGATTGCCTGTGTCCTAGCCGAATGCCTTTTCAGGCAAGCAGGCACTCTTCGATTTCTGTCCAGCGATATCGCTGCGCAAAACGAAACTCAGGGCTTGAGAAAGCATCAAACCGAACCTCTTGCGCGGCCTTGGCCACATCAGAACTCGGGACTCGCCACAACCCGCTCAGAAAGCGCGAGAACTTTCCATTGACAAGATAGACGCCATCCTTTGAAGGTGGCACGGTCCCCTTGTAGCTGGCCTTGGTTGGAACCTTGGCACTCTCCCCTTCCAAACTGGTGAAGGAAACGGCCCAGGCCTGCAGCGGTTGAGGTTGTACGTGTATCGACATATCCACTCCGTATGAAATGGACAGACCCCGGCCCAAGGGCAACAGAGGCCCATCCGGGTTTGAAAAAGACCTTGCGGCCAATAAGAAGCTGTTTGTTTGTGGAGGCCAGCTACCTCACCTTTCGCTCCCAGGAGGAACAAATTAGATTTGCCAAGTATGCCTGTGCCACCCCGTACAGCTCTGTACTCGCATTGGGCCAGTTTGGGCAGAAGCTTGCATTCCTGAGGCTCCGGCTATGGTGTTTATGTGAGGCCGATACGGGCCACGAAGAACGACACTTTTCCAGGTACTCAACAATGCAAAACCAAACCACCGCTGAACTGACCGCCCTCGAACTGGCCTTGCGTCAACTCAACAGTAACGATCTGTGCAGCTTGGTCCGTAACGAACAATCCGCAATGACCTTGAATCAAGTCTTTGAAAACCAGTCCGATCAACTGCAGCAGTTGGAGCTGATGAACAACAAGCTCACACTGGCTCTGAAGCGCGTGACTGCCGTGGCCATCTCCGTTATGTATTCCAGCAAGAAAGATCAGGTCAGCCGCGAGTTCTCGCAGGACGAACTGCTGGCAGTGGCCACCACCGCTGAACCCATGCGCCAAAACGGTGTTGCCCAGGAAGCGGTCTACCGTGCAGCATGGTCCCTGGTGCAAGAGCAACAAAACACCGACTACACGCTGCACTGAGAACCACCGCAAGCCGCGCGAAAACTCGGGCCATGCTCACAGCCAGGAAAGCTGGCTTGTGACCATGGCCTTTTTGCTGAGTCACGCATTTTGCTAAACTGTATATATATACAGTACACCGCAAAGCCGACATGCAGCCCCACCCTCTTCCCCTACAGCCACTGCCAATCGACGCCAGACCATGCTGGTTGATCGGCGTCTCAGGCGCTGTCAGAGCTGGATTTCCTAGCCCTGCCGAGGACTTTTCCCAGTCTCCAATTGATATCAGCAAGCTACTGATTCCTCATCCCCAGGCGACGTTTTACTTCCGAGTCTCCGGTGACTCGATGGTGCTGGCCGGATTGCATGATCAGGACTACGTACTTGTAGACCGCGCTGTACGCCCGGAACCGGGTCATATCGTTGTCGCAGTCTGGGACCAGGATTTCACTATCAAATACCTACGAAAGCGCGGCTGCTTCTACCTCGAAGCCGCGAACCCCACCTACCCAAAGATGGTTCCCCGCGAAGGGCAGACGCTGGAGATCTTCGGCGTTGCACGCACTGGCTTGCACGCGCTTCCCGGCTTCAATATCCGGCCCTCATAGGTGCCCTATGTTTGCCCTTTTAGACGCTCACAACTTTTACGCATCCGTAGAGGGGGACATGCGGCCTGCGCTGCGCTCACACCCCTATGTGATCCTTTCAGCAAACGATGGCGCTGTTGTGGCCCGATCCGAGCTGGCGCGTGCCCTGGGGGTCAAGATGGGAGAGCCGTGGTTCAAGCTCAAGGATCTGCGCGAGCTGAAAGGCTTGATGGGGCTGTCTGCGAACTTCACGCTGTATTCCGACTATTCAACACGCATGCACAGCCTGCTTGCAGGCCTTGCGGAGCACACAAGCCCTTACTCTGTCGATGAGTCATTCAGCTACCTGGGTGACATGCGCGGCGACCATACAGAGCGGGTGTGGCGCATGCGAGAGCGTGTTGGCCAATGGCTAGGCTTGCCTATGGGCGGGGGCATTGGAAAAACGCTCACTCTTGCGAAGCTGGCCAGCCATATTTCCAAGCAAGCTTTTCGTAGACCAGGCATCTACCCCGCAGAACTGGCCCATGTATGCAACCTTGGCCAGTGTGCGCCCTCCCTACTGCAGGACTGCATGGCGAATACGCCCGTCAACGAGGTCTGGGGTATAGGCCGACGCTACTCCGCGCAGCTGATCGACGGCGGCATTCTCACGGCATTGGATCTGGCCAACATGGATGCGGGCACTGTACGTGCAAGGTGGGGGGTCAATATGGAGCGCACCGTGCGCGAGCTGAATGGCATTGCTTGCATCGATGTCGAAGGCTCAAGCACGCGCCAACAGATCATGTGCTCTCGCTCCCTTGCCAAGCCGGTGGAGTCCTGCCAGGAGTTGCAGCAGCTGGCCAGTCTGTTCGCAACCAATGCTGCGCGCAAGCTGCGCCAGCAAGGCTCCGTGAGCAAGGCAGTTTCCGTTTTTGCGATGAGTAGCCCCTTCCGTGATGGCCCGAGATTCGCACGCTCTCGTGTAGTACCCCTAGCCAGAGCGACTGACGACTCCCGCAAGCTTTGTACTGCCGCAGCAGCTGGAATGCGGAGCATCTTTGAAACTGGCTATGACATCGTGAAGGTAGGCGTCATGCTGATGGACATCAGCTCGCGCGAAGAGGCCATGGCCCAAGGCCAATTGCTGTTTGATGATTGTGCGGACGCAACAAACGAAGGGCCGCTGTCGTCTAAAGAACATGCCCTGATGCTGGCCGTCGATGCCGTCAATGCGCGCTATGGCCGAAATTGCTTGCGCACAGCCAGCACCACAGTGAAGAGCTACAGCAGGCAAGAGCTAAGAACCCCGCACTACACGACGAATCTCCAGGATGCGCCGATTGCTCGGGCGTGACTGCAGGAGCTGGTGCTAATTGACCATGGTTCCGAGGCAAGATGATCGGCCTGCTTGCACAGACCATCGGCAGCAATCGCCCCAATGCCATCCTAGATAGCAACAATGGTGCAACGCGTTAGTGGCACTTCCATCTTAATTTCATAATCGATCACAAGGCTGCTCTTCTGCCGAGCGCCCTCTCGAACATAATCGAGTTCATGCGGATACACTTCCAGCTCAATGCGCCACATCGGAGCGTCAGGAGCAAAGCCGATAGCATCTACAAGAGACTTGGTGTCGTTACTGTCAATCTTGACAGAGCACCAATGAGTCGAATTGCTACTGCCTAGAGGGTTAGGCCGTACAGTCTGAATTTTATTTTTATTGCATTCGAATGTGCTCGGATCAACTCTTGTGTAGTGATAGAACACATATGGTGGCGACGTAGTTGTTAAACGTGAAGCTCCCACATTCCATTCATGATGAACGTAGTTACCCCGAACAAAAGGACCTGTCATGCAATCTCTTCCAAATAGAGAGGCAGTGTAGACCATTTGTAGCGAGCAAAGGAAAGAGCGAATCGACCAGCAGCCTTGTCTGCCTCAACCGGCACAGACGGTCAGTTCAACCGGAATACTCTCGTGACAGCTTGGAGAGCTAGAGAGTTCTCTTGACAAAGAGGTGTGAGTTCTTGGCTGTAGAGCCAGGACCCCACACCTGACTGGCTACTCCCAACGAATCTATGCCGCTGGGTAGATTTCTTTCGGGGCATCCGGCCACTCTTTGCGAATAACGTCGAACGAACCTTCGCGCCACAAACGAAGCAGCGCCATGGGATCTTCGCTCTGATTCTCCAGAACATAGTTAAGCAACGCATTCCACATTGGCCCCACCGGCGGCTCAGCAGCTTCCACCAGCTTCACCTCGACATCCGACGCATTCAATCCCCCGCCAAGGTTCCACCATGGACTCCAAGAACCATCAGCATTTTTGAAACGTGCCTGGTACTTGCCGCCGTTCGCGCCAATCCTCTTTTCAGAGATGGAAGAGGTTCGATTTGGAATACAGCTCATGATTTCCTGTGAAAGTCTGTGAAGGAATCCGAACCTTAGAAGCGTCAAGGCTGTACTCTTCAATGCTGCGCGACCCGTTTTGGGCAAGTCCAAGCTCCAAATGCGAACCACGCAAATCAAACCACAGGAGCAACCCGGCTCAACATGCGAAAGGAAGGCCAAAAAATGAGCAACCTGGTCTGTGATTTCTACGATGACGATGGCGTATTGGATGGCCCATGGCACTGGTCTGCTGTCCTCTGCCCTGGGTGCTTTGAAAGTCATATGGACTGGCAGGTTCGCGTCAGTCCGACGAGCAAATCCTGGGAAAAGTGTGAGCGCTGTGGGAATCCGCCATGCGAGAGCCTTGATAGTTCCCTGGATGCTGATGACGATGAGCTGCCCTCTCCAGCAAAACCAGAAAAACCAGAAAAACTGCTTTCACCGTCCCAATCCATCGCTCTCATAATTGGTCACGAGCGAATCAGTCATGCTGAGGCGGTGCGCAGGGTCTACGCCTACATCGAGGCGAATGCGCTTCATGATCCTAAAGCTCAGCGCATCATCCTGTGCGATAGCATCCTGGAAGCAGCTCTCGGCGTACCCAAAGTGAGTCTATTCGCCTTACCCAAACTGGTCCTAAGCAAGCTCCAGTAAGGCAACGACCGAAAAAGCTGGCAACCAGAGAATCCCAGAACCGTCCTAGATAGATACCCGCTTCGGGGCGATTGTTGCCGGTGGTGCAGTACAAGCAGGCCGGTCATTGCGTATCTGCATGATGGTCAATTAAGGCCAGCACCCATACTCAACGCGGTTGACCCCAGGTCACATCTAAGATCTCTTCAATCTCTGCCACATCGTCTTCGTTCACATAGAACGGAATGACGGCTAAGCCCACGGCCTTTGCTGCGGCGTAGCGATGATTGCCACCGCTGAAAAAAGCTTCATCTTTAACGCGAATCACAAGCGGCGGGGTCATCGGCATCCCACGGCGCAGATGAGCTATCACCTGGGCCAGTCGCCAATCAGAGCCGAGTGACCACAGCTCTTTTTCAGTATCGCGGCGGCAGTAACGGGCCAGATTTTGATCGAACGCGCGCAGCGGCATGTGGCCCAAGCGCAGGCCATTTGGGTACATCTCAAGCATCGCTTGCTCAGTCACTCCATCCATTGCGAAGTGCTGTCCAGCTTGCGAATAGTCCCAGTTGAAAACAAGCGCGGGCCACTCGCATACCGGCTTCCCGAGGTACAACGCGCCCTCTTCCTGCAGCGATTTGTTGTAAGCCATCAAAGCTTCGTATTCATCCAATGTCAGGCCACAACTTTGAGCAGTCTGTCGGTCGATGATCTTGGCTAATTGGTCTTTGTCTATGCTGGCCAGCAGCTGCTTGAAATCTGAACCCATCCCAACGTCCCTCACCATACGAAGTCCCTAATGCCCATAGCCCTTGCATAGAGCCTGCAGACTATGTGTACATCACTCCAGACGAACACCCCATTCCTCTGGGTGATTCTCACTTGCCCTGAATGCAAGAAGCGCTGGTAAGAAATGACCAACTTCTTCTGACTGTTGATCAGATGCTCGAAGAGGCTTTCTGCGAACTGAAGTTGCTCGGCATTCGGCTTCACTTTTCCAATTCGAGCAACCGTCTCCCTGGCATGAAGACTGAACAACTCCCAATCCTTACCTTCATTTGGGAGCGCTTGCATCACTGCGTGCAGGTGGGCCAAAAATTCCACAATCGTCACGGCTGGAGCCTGGGCCTGGGCAGGTGTATGAGCCTTAGGCTTGTGGTCGATGAAGGCATTGAACGTGGACACCAGCCTATCAAGCACAACCTGTGAAATGCCAAAACTCTGTGCTTCTGCAGGCAAGAGAACTTGCAAATGCACTACTACCTGCGGAACCAAGTTCGCGGTCTTTGTTGCCAGTGGAACGATGTTGTCGGCCCGCTCCAGTACCAGGGAGCCGTCCTGCCGAATCCACTCCTGCAGCGTCCGTTTGTCACCGTAGCGAATAGTCGCGCCTGGAAGACCCAACTGTTCAAGCGCCGCGCGAAAGGCACGCAGCCAAGCAGTGACGCGACCGATTTCGTCCTCCCGAACCCAGCGGCTCAATTTGTGCTTTTCGTACTGCTTGGACATGCTCAGCTGCTCACTGCTCCTAACAGGTCAATCTCATGAAACTTCAGCGCAACCAGATCACGCAACGTTGGAAGTTCGTTGGCCTGGTTGAGCCTTTCAGCGAAAGCCTTGAGCTGGGGATTTTCATGCAAGAACGCAAAATATCTTTCACGATTCAAGCTTGCGGGTGTGGAGTCTAGGGCAGCACTGATCGAATCAATCATCTTGCCCATGACGGCCCTCTTCATCCTCTCATGCAGTGCTGCAAGCACCCCAAATACAGCAATCGCAGCCTTGAGAACAGTCAGAAAGATATCTTCGCTTCCGTTCATCAGATCTGTAGCAGCTAACGCTCCGAAAAGCAGGCCGCCGCCTCCAAAAATGGCAGTGTGCATTTGAACCTGTCGATTGGGCTGTCTCAGGTACTTTGCGACCGCCGCATCAAATTCCTTGGGCTTGTGAACCAGGGCATCGATACCAGCGCGCACACCGCCACCGTATGCGCGCTCTGCAAGGTGCAGGCCGTAATAAACACCCTGCACATCGTTTTCCTCCATGAAGCCAACCATCGTCTCTTGCTCGGGTAGCTTGTCCCGTTCGATCATTTCATCCCTCTCCGTTTCTTTGTGACAATCCCAGCAGCCAGCGCCTGATGATTGGGCACCAGCAGTGTATGGGGGGAACCATGAATCAACGCCGACTTTTAGCCATCGTCTCTGTCAATCAAGAGAACCGGGTTCGCTGCATGTTCCCCAACTGCAATCACCCGATCCACAAACGCATCTACGTGGTGGACGATGCTGGTGACATCAAGCTCATTGGGTCTACATGCATTACCAAGGATGGTTATGCCGCAGGTATCGACTTGAGCCGGCCTGCCTATTCCGTTTCCTCTGGCGATGGCCGAGAGCTGACTGAGGAAGAGCGCCAGATCCTGATCAGCAATACCCACGAGCTTCTTGCACGCTTGAAAAATGAATACGAAACCCAGCTGGCCAGCGATGCTCTGCAGGCACTGGCCAAGTCCCAAGCACATGCTGCAAAAGCTCGCCCTACCAACTCTCCACCGTCCAGGCCTACCCCAGCTGCCATGGCACCAAAGCTGGTCGTTGGGGAGGCTCTGCGCAATGCACTGCCGCCCTGGCCATGGGTTGATCCACTTCGCTCTGTCCTGTTCATACAAATGGCGGACGGGAGCAGCTGGCTGCGCGTGCAATCGAGAGACAGCGGAAGCCATCATCTGATCCCGTATCCAGAATTTGTGGGATGGCAAGACTACCTGCCCAGCCATCTCGGCCATCTCAATTCCACCCGCGACGGAATTGAAGTTCCCAGCATCGGCCCTGCCCTCATGTTTCTTCGCGCTCAGAAACCAGTTTGCGAATCTGTGTGTCGAGGCTTCGCACAGGCACGCCAGATGGCCAGACAGTACCACCCGCATCTTTGATGGGTGCAACGCACTCACGCTGCAGCGCTGAATAATTCACTTTGCCCCACGGGCATAGTCTTGCGCAGCTGCTGCAGTGCGGTCTTGACGCAGTGACCAAACGAATTAGCCCAACGCAAGATCTCACGCCCAGCATGCTCACCGAGCGATGAAGCCGCACCGTAAGTGACGCTTTGTCCCAGCAACTCATTGGCCTTGGTCTGGGGCAGGCCTTCAATCAAATGCTTAGGAATTCCTTTGCACGCAGCATGCTCTATGGCGGTAGGCACGCGCAGCAACTCAGGGTTCGTAGGGTGCTGAATTTTCGGGTCGGTGCTGCGGTTTTTTGTGATGCCCTTAGTCAAGCCTCCAATGAACGTGTCTTCGGCCTTGAAGACGCGCATCATGAAATTCTTCCCCGCCTCTTTGTCGCGCTCTTGCTTGGCTTTGAGTCCGTCCATCGTTGACCAACGGTCCTTCACGACTTCCTCTGGCTCCAATACGTCTGCCAGGGTGCGCGACGAGCACGCGGGCTTGCTGGCCATGGCATCAAAATCAAAGTCCATCCCGCGTGATACAGCCACCATGTAAAAACGCTCACGGGCTTCCAAATCACCGAATTCCGGGCCGCTCAGAACGCGCTCATGCGTCTCATAGGCCATATCGCGCAGTTGTTGACGAAGAATGCACGCGCTGGCCGAATTGCCCCAGGGGATCACATTCTCAAAGATACAGACAGATGCGTTTAGCTTGGCCAGCAGCGCAACTGCGCCAGCGACCAGATGCCCGACCTCCGGGTGCGCTTCAGGCATATCTGTACGTCGCTTTGCTCGGCCCGCTTTGGAGGCCCCAGAACACGGAAGGCCCATGCAAACAACGTCAACCTCACCTATGCGGTCCATCACCATTTCATCGAAAGCCAGCTCCTGCAAAGGAAGGTTCAATACGATGGTGGAGTCGTTGAGTAATTCGTTGTGTTCCAACGCTTGTTCTGTGAGGTCTTCGCGGATCTCATTGAAGGCGTGCAGATGCGCCTTGATACCGGCCTTGCGCAGGCCCGCATGTAACGCGTGGTCCAGCACCCCACCGCCGCTGGCTACCCCCGCAGTGGCGAGACTCTTGCCCGCCTTCAAGCGCTCCATCAAACGCTTGACGCGGCGAATCAAACGCAGCTCCGAGGCCATAGGAGAGACAAAGACTTGACGTTCACCGAAGACCACGCGGATGGCCTTGCACCCCATCAGCGGAGCCAGGGCGGTGGAGTCTCGGACATCGATGATGGAGTCAATGCGACCGTCCTTTTTACGCTCACGGCGAGCGACTTTGTTTGTGCCCTGCTCTTGGAGCTTAAGCACGACACCGAGGCCATAGGGTTCAACAACAAACTGATGTCCAGGCTCAAAGCCCGAGTTGAGCAGTCGCTTGCCCTCAAGCCAAAGACGAGGCGATCCATCGCGCTCACTGAGTTTGCGAGTTGTGACTGTGTGCATGCTCATGGGGAAGTCCTTGAAACGATGCAATCAGTCTTTCATAGCCCTGAAAAATGCAAGTGCTACCCATTCGCCAATACAGAAGCGGGTAACACTCAGCTATCGCTGGATGTTCTCTGGGATCACACCATGAACGGAGCTGTTTACCCCTGCTCTAGTTCATCCAGATAAGCATAGACATCGAGCAGTCCGGGTTGACCGTCTTCAGGTGATAGATCACGCCCTTCCTCGACTCCTGCGAAGAAGGCATCTGACTCAGCAGTGCTGTCCACATACGGGCATGGCACCATCGGCAATCTGTCAATGCGAACACGAAGAGATGCCAGTACACCTTGCTTGTATGCCTCGCTGCGTGGGGCGCGCCCAGGCTTGAAAGCCTCATCGAACACAGCTTGGGCTGTCAGTTCCTTCATGACGTTCTTCCTAGCTTATTGCATGCTTTGCATGGGATGCCGCGTTTTGCCGCTGTGATGGTCCCGAAGATCATGTAATCGCTCTCAGCACCGCAGCGTCTGCAGACCATCTTGCACAGCGGCTTGCCGATGTCCTCCGGCTTGCCGGAATCCACTTGGCCAGCATCGCTGACATGCATCAACACGCGAGGCTTCGTGCGCTTAGGTAAGGTTTCTGGGAATAAGTCGTCGATCAACCGACGCGAAACATTCTCCACTGTCGAAGTTTTTCGCATGCGAAAAAGTCGCCTTACTTTCCTCGTGCAAACGGAGCAATTTTCGTAGAAGCTGCTGGCCAGTAGACCATGGGCTTGATGCCCTGTGCAGCGGCTTCTTTCTTGATTGTTGTGGTTGGACCAAACCCGTGCAGATGAAGCTCAGTTGCACCAACTTCCTTGGCTAAAGCAAGAGTAGCGCGGCAGGCTGCGATCTTGGTTTGGTAGACATCCTGCCGAAACTTTTCGGGGTTTGCCTTCGCTGCAGCTTCTTGTTCGTATGGCACGAACCAGTAGCCCGGAGCATCTTCAAAAATGGTGAAAATCGCCTGCTTCATCCCCTCACCTTTTTCAATTTGTGGACCAGCCATGGTAGCTGAACGCAGCTGCAATTTTGCCTGTCTTGTCCAGGGGCAAAGCCTTTTGCATCTCTGCCTTCACACGCTCGCTGTCTCCCATCTCCATGATCGAATCGAATTGGCGCTCACCGAAATCGAAGACCGTGTAGAAGCTATAGCCGGGGTTAGTGAATCCATTCAAGAACAGACGCAGCATGCACTGCACGCGCTCATTGATATTGTCTTTGCTCAGGTCATAGAAAGACCGTTGATAGAAGTACAGCCAGCATCCCAGCTCAAAGTGATTTTTCGCATGGTCCGCCTCATCCATTTCTTCCCAGTGGTCCATGCACAGGCCTTTGCGCTCAGCGCAGGCGCGCACGTTTTGTGCATCCTTTTTCAGCTTTGCACGGACAGCCACAGGAATCGGTGCTTTGGCGTTGATGTCGATGATGAACGGCTTGGCCTTGGCGTTTGCCTGCGCCTTCGCACCTGGCTGAATTGCTGGCGCGACAAACCCAAATAGATCTGCTGTCTGATACATGCTGGACTCCTGTTGTGACTGACAACCAGAGTACCGGCATCGTTAAAAATGCAAGACCAAACTCAGTAGGTAGTCGCCACGGCCTCAGCTAGGATCGCTTGCTTTGCCAACTCACGCTCTTCGGCAGAAATGGCACCATAGACCGTTTCGCCGTACCAGTGCCTGAACATCGACATGCTTCCGGCACGGTTGCGCCGTCCGATGTTGAGCTTGAATCGATCATCCTTCAGCGTGTCGTTGTACTTGGAGAACAGAGCATGGCGCTGCTCTGCAGGCATGCCATCAACCATCCCTTGTAGCTCGGTTTGCCGACGCAGCATGACTCGCCTATCGATATCTTCAATCGTCACTGTGTCTTCGACATTAGACCTGCGGGCATCAGGCACTACGTCATCAACTTCGTTGCGAACAGCCGAGACGAAGATAAGCCCCATCACCTTCGCGCAATCGGGGTAGTCCTTGAAATACTTGTGCTCCAAGCTACGCAAGAAATACTTGTGTGGGTGCTTGAGCTGGTACTTTTCAAACTTCGAGCGGTACAGCGTGTGGGCGTATGCGTTTTGTATGTCCTCGATGGAGTACTTACCGAAAAGGCTGAGGATGTCACCGTTAGGGAGAGGCCAGCCTTCAAGGAAGCCACGCATCTGAGCATGCGCAGGTGTTTCGCTGATGCCAGAGAGAACTTCTTGCCGGTTGTTTTTCAGCTTGATCAGCAGACGGACCTGATGAACGAATTTGCCCCGTTTGATGACATCCAACTCAACGTTGAACCGAGTCTGCATCGAAACCTCATGGATCGATGGAATCAGATATCGCTCGCTGAAGCCGCTCCATGTCTCGGCCTTCTTCGGAATGTCCTTGGCCATGATCAGGCCACGCAGCATTTCCCATGGCATCAGTGCGGAGTGCTGGATACCAGCATCCTGGCAGACGAGTTCGTACAGACGTACCGAGCACTGAAGCTTGAGAGCGGCCATCTCGCGCTCTTCGAGCAACGCATATCGATGGTCTTTAGAAAAAAGGTGCTCAACATCGCTGTTGATCTTGAAGCGCACTTCGCCAGACTCGTACAGGATGGTCGGCACGAACACAATCCACACCAGCTTGGGATTCTTCAGATCCTTCGACGCCATGTCGAAGTGCATCTTGATCTCCTGCATCGAATTTGCGACTGCAGAGATGTGGGTGCGATTGTTGGTGTTGAGGTTGAGTGCAACCTTCAAATCCGAAAATGGCATCGACCAAAAACCATCAGCATCGCGCTCTTGCGTCTGGACGCACTTGATGATCATGTTCATCAGCTTCTGCTGATGATTTGTCTGCAATGTTGCAGTCAACGAATGGATGAGCGGATAGTTCTTCCTGATGGACTCAGGCCGAGCTTTTGCTGCTCTGACGTTGACGCGGCGAAATCGCTTTTTCGAATCAGGTTCGGGGTCAGGGAAGCCAGACAGGCCAATTTGCCGGTCAGCATCGGTCATCGGCAGATTGAATTCTTCTGCTTCAACGTCTTTGGCCATGGCTTCGCCCTTTTTGTTGCCCTAACCAAGACAAGGAATTTTCCTGATCCTGGAGCCGATTTGAGAAAAATTTATTGATTGCCAACGGATTATCACCCCGGAATTTATTCATTTTTTTGCAGGATTGCAATAGGTGTGCACTTGCTCATCGCGCGCACCGTAAAAACATAGATACCTAGAGGCATAGATACTATAAGGACTTAATTAAGTTGTTTGTTATCAACAACTTATAGAGCAATGACACCCTTTAATTGGTACGAAGGATGCCGGGTATTGGTACTTCAACACCCCTCAGTTGGTACGTTGCAAGCCTTAATTTGTGCTGATAGCTCCCTTGTATTGGGAAATTTTTAGCGTAAAGAGCAAAAAACCGCACCCAGTACAAATTTTGTCTCGATAGCTTTTCAGCAGCGACTCTTTCAGAGGGATGGCCCCCTCAGCCATACAGAAAAATTGCTCGTTAGCACCCCTCAATTGGTACGGTAGACCCCTTTTTTTGGTTCCTGATCTAGCCATGTGGTTTTGTACGTGTGGAACGTCTTCTGTCTGACTCCGTGAATCGTCGCTGCATTGGTTAGCTATCGGGAAAAATTTTCTTCTGCGCTCTACCGCTGCAACGTTTTTAGAACCCCAGGGAGTCCCGCATTTTTTTGCCTTTGTAAACCGCGACAGCGCACCGTTAAAAACAATAAAAACTTTAATACGCTAACTACAATAAAGAGAGCGAAAAGCTGTTTGTTGACAATGGGTTGCAGAGGCATAACACCCCCGTATTGGTACGGTAGGCCCCGTCCATTGGTTCGATAACATCCGCTGGTTGGTAGGGTGTCACCCCCGATTTGGGCTCTTACACACCTTAATTTGGGATCATTGGTGTCCCCAAAATTTGCTCGATAGCCCCTGATATTCACAGTTTGGTGCTCCATTTTCTGGAGCACTATCAAGCAAATTTCAGTGTTCATCCCCCCTCATTTGGTACGTATCCCCCCTTCAGTTGGTACGTGTGCTTTTTCGCTATCGGGCCAAAAAATCTGTTTATCCCCCCTGAATTGGTACAACGCCTTCTGCTCTGAGGCGGCACGTTGAGGTCTGCTTATTTGTGGCCTGATGGCTATGCCCATCTGAGCTAATGGTGAGCTATCGCATAGGCGTGCAGAGTCCTTTTAGGAAAAAAATTGGCCTCAACCCCCCTCAGTTGGTACGTTGAGCACTTCCACGGGGAAAAAATCGGCCTTAACACCCCTCAATTGGTATGTGCGGTTCTGAACTGAACAGGTATGCCCTTCATCCCCCCTCAATTGGTACGTTTGGACAGTTTTTTTCCCTTTCCAACGGATGAGCTGAGATCTAGAACGGGGAAAAGCTACTCAAAATGAGCTTTTGATAAGGGTGAAACAGGCGCATTGCCTTAATTGGACAAAAATAGGGGGTGGAAAGCGGGTGCTGATCGCTGCCTCTCCTCTGCTGGCTCCCGGCAAACCTATCGGTCAAAATTTCGGGGGGGTTTTTGGGGTTGAGAGTGTCACATGCCCGACATGGTTGCCCAAAATGGGCTATTCGGACAATTTTTGGGGGGGTTTTTGGGGTCAACCGGAGGTTGCCCCTCACCGACTCCGTGAAGAGCGAAATCCATGGGGTATTTTTGGGGTGATGTGCTCGATATCGATCCTCACACCCTTTCTCATGCTTTAGCCGAACTGGAGCTGCAGGGTCTGAGCTTGAAGCTCCCTAGCTCTGATCTCCATAGACCTTGCCCGTTCTTTGTCTCGTGCGCGCTGGCTACGTGCTTCATATTCGCCCGTGGCTACGTCCACCACATAGCCGAAGTAGAAAGCCGTCAGCGGGCCTCTCCAGCCCTTCCAGGTGCTACGAATGGCTTCCTGCTGATCAGGAGTAGCGCGGAAGAAATTTCCCCGCGCTTTGCGCCAGCACCGAGCTTCATGCGCGCGCTGCCGCGCTTCTGTGCTGTCGAGCAGAGATTGACGGCGTGACAGCTCTGCATCAGCGTCAAATGGCTTCGGAGCTGGGAGTTGATCTGAAATAAGCGGATATTTCTCTTGGAGCTTCTTTGCCAAGCGTGCTGGCTTTGAGGTGGCCATGGCGAGTCTGCGCTGTGTCCAGGCCGCGCGCTCAAAACGCTCCATTCGTTTGAATTTCATGGTGATGCTCTTCTTTGGGGTAGTGCACTACCCTACCCTGCTTCCCAGAAATGCAACCTGGCATGCGCCAGCCCTCATTCAAGGCCAGTTCGGTCAAAAAAAAACCTGCGTGGAGATACGCAGGTTTGTAGGCAATCCTTGGCGGAAGAGTGTTCCGTCAGAACTTTCCATAGTGCTTCAGGAAGTTCTTCATGTCGATGATGCCCCAGTCATCGATGGTGTAGTACCCGTTGGAGCCTCTATCGCCCCCAGAGACACGGACATACCGTACCTGCATGCCAAAGTCAGACCGTAGGAAGCCAATTTGGCGTTTGATTGTCTGCAAAGGGATGCTTGTCGTCTCCTGGAGAACATGCAAGGTAGGCTTCTCGTGCGAACACAGCGCATTGATGAGATCGAATTTACGCTTCGTGTCGCGCGAGATGGTCATGAGCCACAGTTAGTCGGTTGCTTGAACCCCCCGGAGTGTAATCTGTTCGGCCAGCACCTCAGTTACATTTCCCGCATCTGTTTTTACCCAAACGCTGCCATCTTTAAGAGAAATCCGGTCATTCATGATCACGGCATTTGTAACAACGCCGTCAATGGGGACTGAAACTGCCAGGATGATCTGTCCTGGTGTGACAGCTTTGAAGCTCACATTCTTCTGAACACTTGGTTGACTTGGCTTCTTGTGAGCATCGTTGGGCTTGCTGGCCACGGTAGTTTGCGTCTCAGCATCTTGCGCTGCTGGACTGTTCATCTTTGCAGACTTGTCCAGCTCTTTGGCAGTGCTCTCTTGAGAGCTGGCCGGGGAGCCTGACTCGCTGGCAGCACTTGATGCATCAGGCTTGCCCTGGCTGGCATTGAGAGCCTTATCTGCTGCGGACTTGCTGTCGTCGCTGCTGTTGGGCTTTATCTTGCTCTCCCTGGCTTGAGGTCCACGCTTGCCACGTTCCTTCCCATCATCAGAGGTCAACTCCTTCAAGATGGCGCGCGTGGTAGTGCGAGAAAGGCTCTTTTCTTCCTTGGCCAGGGCAACAATCTCGATGGCTCTTTGCGGTGCCAGATCATGAATGCGACTCAGGTTGTACAGCGTCTCGGCATCGTTTGTGATTTCCTCATCGTTCAGCGCGCGAATGAAGCTCGGGATGCTCAGCAGAGACAGGTACAAAGAAACAAACGCTGGAGTCTTTGAAACTCGCTTGGAGATCTGGCCATTTGTCCACCCTGCTTCCTTGAACTGGCTCAGTGCATCAGCGATTTCAAAAGGTGTGAGATTTTCACGTTGGATGTTCTCTGCCAGCTCTTCCGCTGTGCGGTCCAGATCCTCCTGCATTCGCGTATCGATGACGATCTTCATCTGTTTGAGCTTGGCAATTTTGCCTGCTCGCCAGCGACGCTCACCTTTGAGGATCACATACTTGCCATCCTTGTTCTTGGGAGCAACGTTGATGGCATTGATCTGGCCATCAAGTTTGAGACTTTCAGCAAGCTCTTCCAGGTTCTTGAAGCGTTTGCGCACCTGGGCCTTGGAGACGATATCGTCGATGTCCACGGACAGAGGTTTGCCGTCCTCTTGTTGAATGCCGCGCGTAGCAACAGCGGCCAGTTCGGTTAATGAGGTGATGTTCTTCATTTCTTGTTCACTTTCGACAGCAGCTCTTTAATCACGGCCAGCACTTCTTTGGCGGCAACGTGAGCGTAAGGGAGCGTCCAGATCGGGACCCCATCAGATGTTGCTGTATCCAGGGGGGGACGGTTTCTGATGGTATTTTTGAACACGAGATCCGGGATAGCCGCGCGTATCTTCTCTTCAGCACGCTCATGGCTGAGCGAAGACGTGCGGTCGTTGATGAAGACGCCCAAGATCTCAAGATCGGGATTCGTAGAGTGCTGAACACCGATCAACGTTCTCAGCAGGCCCTCTAGACCATCGTAAGCAAAACCAGACAGCTTGACGGGTGCTACGACATGGGTGCTCATGGCGAGGGCAGCATAAAGCTTGCGGCCGAGGCTAGGCGGGCAGTCGATCAAAACATAGTCGTACTGCTGTATGAGTTCACGCAAATTCTCGCGCGGGTTCAGTGCGTCTACAAGCGTGAGGCCGGTTTCGATCTCACTGAGATCGTGGTCGTTCTTTAGTGTGTGAATGAGGTCTACACCGCATGGGCAGTGAATGACTTCGATGGGGCCGATGTCCTTTTTAAACAAATCCACCACACGAGTACCGCTGTAAGCGGGGACCAGCTCACCCTCAGAATTTGTTTCATGTGGAACAAGTCGGGAGGATGTGTTGCCCTGGGCATCGAAGTCCAGCACAAGAGTCTTTGCTTGTTCTTTGATAGCGAGATAGAAGGCAGTCTGGATGCACACCGTTGACTTCCCCACCCCACCCTTCTGGTTGGAGAAGCTGACGACCTTGGCTTTACCCTTGTGTTTGCGCTTGATGACTTTGTTCATTAGATCGCCCGGTGGCCTCTTGAGTGTTATGTCCAGTCTTTTTCGCATGCGAAAAAAGCTGGGGGAAGTCTGGGCCTACTGGCTCATTCCAGACTGAGTTCTTCCTGATTTTCATTCTTTTCTTCGCCTTTGGGCGTGAGCTGCGGCAGCTTTCCTGCCAGTTCGCGCAGCAAAGCAACATCTTCGCTGGTCAGCTTCATGAGGAACGCCTGTCCATCATCCGATGGTGTGATGCTATCCAGGCGGCTGGTGAGGCCCGAGAGGCTGGTGTGCATGGCCGTCACCATCTTTTTGTTCATCTTGGGGGCGGCAGTCGCTTTCAGGTGCTTCTTCGTCACAAGCGCGCGCTTTTTCTTCGCTGGGTTGGCACCCTCCCCCTCGCCACTTTTGGAATCGTCTGCAGCTTTCACAGGCAGCGCCGCCTTAGCCGTTTTGACTGCTTCGGCCAGGATCTCTACAACGTCATTTCCATGCTCGTTGAACTGCTCCAAAGCCGTTGTCGCAGAGACTTCATTTTTCTGGATCATCACTTTGACAGGCAAAGGCAGATCCAACAGCGAGAGTGCGAAACGAACAGCTTCTGGAGTCACGTTGGAGCGTCTGGCCATCTCTGCAATGCTCCAGCCCCAGCTTTCAAGAAGCTGATATTGCACCGCACAGGACAAAACAGATACAGGAGCGCCGTTGTTGCCGTTGATGACAACCAAAGCCTGCTCAGCATCGTCACCCTTCATCTCAGTGACGAAAATCTTCTGTATCAGCGCCCCTTCGGCAATGGCCAAATTCAAGCCGCGCTTGCGTGTGTAGCCATCACGGATATAGGCAACGCCGCCAATGACCTTCACCAGGATGTTCGGGACGTACTTGCCTTCCTTATAGGCATCCGCAAACATCCGAACGCGGGCCGCGTTCTCGGGCATTGCAAAGTACTCATCCTCGTCCATGAAGGCGGTGCGAGCATTGAACCCTGGTTGAGGGACCACCAAAGAGTGATGAAGCAGGAAGCCATCGGTGCGCGACATCTCTTCAAGAGGGAGGCTCTTTTCCAGTGCCTTGAGCGAATTGATGGTGTCGGGGTGAGGTTTTTTCTTGGGTTTCTTGGGTGCTGCAGTAGACATGCTTGTATCCCTCCAATTGACAGACTTAATTTATGGTACTGCGATCAAGAAAAATGCAAGGAATTCAGCTACCGATTTTTTCGCATGCGAAAAGCCTTGCTATGCAGTCTATCTAGTCATTGAGTCTGTGTTGTGATCTTTGCGCTATTTGCGAAATTGTTGCGCCCACTCTTCATTGAGGAACCCGTGCTGTACTAACTTCGACGCGACTGAGTAGGGCGAACGTCCGAGTTGAGTAGAGAGGTGATGCACATCGATCTCCACCGCCTTAGCCCTGGCCAGGGTGATAGCATTTTGGATGATGCCCACCTCATTGGGCAACCAGGGCTTGCCGTGATTGGCGAATTGCTTCTGGTGCGTGTGCTCTGCTGCCTGGTTTTTCTGACCCCGTGGCAACTGCTGGGGTTGCTTTGGCTCGACAGAATGATGACGCTCGGCCTGGGACGGGGTAGGGGGGCTGGATACGCGGCTTCGTATCTGTTCCGTCATCAGGCGCTCACAAATCTCCCGAGCGGAATGCAAGACGAAGCGCTCATGCTTGGTGAGGCCGTCTATTTTGACGATTTCATCCAGATCACTCGCCGTAGCCTTCAGGGCGCGGACCAGAGCATTTTTAATACGTGACATGGTGACTCCTTGAGTGGGAGGCTCAGCCACTGCGATAGTGGCCGAGGTCTTCAGTCGGAAGAAGGAGCGCGCAGATAGCCCAATTCCAAGGCTTTGAGCGCGACAGAGTAAGGGGATCTATTCATGCGCTTTGAAAGCAAGGCGATGTCGATCTCAGGTGCACAGATGGAACCCATCGCAGTCAGTAGAAGTGCTTCTTCTTCGAATGCCCAGGCGTCCTTTTTATAGTCGTCCTTCATCGCAGCCTGCAATTGCTCCCATACGAAAGAGTCAACACCGTGCAGGCGCTTTTGCAATGTCAGTTTGAGACAAACGCGCTGTGCGTCTTGGAGAGCCTTACGGTCGGCTGGCTCCAGAACCTCAAGCATCAGCACTTCGCCAAGATCCAGGGCCATTCCTTCGACGTATTCCAAAACTGCTCTCTTGAGCTGAAGCTTGGGTTTCTTGGGTCCGTTCGCAAAGGCGATTACGCCAGGGGCATTCATGTTCATGGCTCCTGACGTTTAACTCTTGTCTTGCACAGCGCTTTGTTCACCAGGGCCGTTCTGGCTTTCTGCTTCCTCTTCAGCTTCTGCCTTGAGCTTGGAGACAGCAGCCATCAACGCTTGCACGGGCTGGGCACCAGCCACGAGCTGCATCTTGCCGGTGTGGTTATCGACAACGAAAGTTGCCGGTGTTGCCTTGATACCTTGCGCCGCGGCCTTTTGCATGTGCTCTTGGATTTTTTGCTGGTATTTGCCAGAGGCGACGCATTCGAGGAACTTGTTGCTGTCAGCGCCGATTTCCGTGGCCAGCTCAGCCAGATTGGGCACGCCTTGACCGTTGCCACGCGACTGCACAAACACATCGTTCAAGAAAGCCCAGAAGGCGCGGTTGCCCAGTTGTTCAGAGATGCACTCAGATGCGATGGCCTGATCTGCAGCCGCAGGATTGTGAAAGTCCAGGGGGTAGTGCATCCATTGCCAGTTCACATTGCCTTTGCTTGCGTCCACGAGCTGCTTGGGCGTGTTGTGGAAGCGTTTGCAATAAGGGCACTCCAGATCGGAGAACTCCACCAGTGTGTAGCGCGCATCCATGGAGCCGTAGATGTGCTTACCATCAGGTACAAATTCGGGAGCGGCAGTGAACTTCTGCAGCTTGGTCTGGGCCATGGCCTTCTGTTTGTCTTCAACGATCTTGTTGAAGGCTTTGGCCACTGCATTGTTGAATTCGTCTTCAGACTTGAAGCTCACCGACGAGCCTTTGTCGTAAGAACTTGTGATGTTGTTGAGCTTGTAGAGTTGCCAGCCGAGGCAGCCAGCGATGATCAAACCGAAGATGGGTAGAAAGATGTTGATGAAGGCATTTCGGAATTGAACCGCTTTGGGTTCGGCAGCTTGAGCGGGAGTAGGGGAGTTCATGTTCATATGGAGGCGGCAGGTTTAGATCTGAGCGGAGCTGAGCAAGCACATAAAGAGAATGACAACGATCAGGGCTGCGATGACATTTTTTGGCAGATGCTTCATTGCCAGCGACGGAGTTAGCGAAGGGAGGGGAGGGCGTTGCTGAGTAATGCGCGAGCTTCAACCTTGGCGCGCTGCGACATGCGCTTGAAGAAATCTTCGCTCGGGGTGTAGTCAACGAGCTTGCTGACGCCAATAACGTCACTGGCGACCTGCTCCATGCTACCCAGGCCATCGATAAGGCCCAGGTTCTTGGCTTGCTCCCCATTCCAGATCAGACCGGAGAAGATCGTGGGGTCGTTTTGCAGGCGCTCACCACGACCAGTCTTCACGCGGGAGACAAACTGCTCATTGGTCTGGGCCAACAAAGCCTCCCAGAATTTTTTGATTTCGGGCGAAAGCGGAGAGAAGGGGTCAAGCAGTGCCTTGTGCTCGCCAGCGGTTATCGCTCGGCGTTCAATGCCCAACTTGTCCATGAGGCCGGTGAATCCGAAGGTCGAGCTGATCACGCCGATGGAGCCAACCAAGCTTGCGCGATCAGCATAGATTTCATTGGCCGAAACAGCGATGTAGTAGCCGCCAGACGCGCCGATGTCGTCAATGACCGCATAAACCTTCTTCTCGGGGAACTTGGCGCGTTGGACCAGGATTTCATCGTGGATACGCCCGGATGGAACAGGGCTACCACCTGGCGAGTTGATTTTGATGATGATGGCCTTGGAATGCTCATTCTTGAATGCTTTCTGAATGGCCGGGATGAGGCGATCAGAATCAGCCAAAGAGCCTGCAGCGATTTCCCCTCGCACGTTGACGAAGGCGGTGTGCGCCTTTGACTCTTCCGATGAAGACCATGGCCAGTTGCCGCCATTCATCGAGAGGACGATGAAGGCCAACGGAAAGAGAAGAACACCAATGGCCCTCAGCATGTTGGCCAGAATGTTCCAGCGGTTGTGGCGTCGATACTGGCTGTGTATTTCCCAAATGGCTTGATCGACGGACAAAGGAGGGGTAGGAGCTGACCTTGAAAACAGCTTGAACTTCATGGATTACTTTCTTAATTGGCGACGACGCAGACCTTGCTTTCAGTCTTGGGTCTTCATGCCAGGGGGCCGCTAGCTCAGATCAGGTTGAGCTTGAGCAGGCGCATGAGCAAATCGATCACAAGGCCCAGCAAGGGGCTGAGAATCAAAGTGGAAATGAGGGCGGTGAATCCCTTTGCGTTTTCTTCAGCACAGAAGAATTTGTAGGCGAGAGGTGCGATGCCGATCACTCCAGCAAGCGCCGAACCTGCAATTCCCAGCTCAGGGATGAATACAGCTTGGGCACACACCAGCACACCTGTGACGGTGCTGTATCGGCTCAGAGTAGCCACCTCCTGAGTAGACAGCTTGAAGCTATCGGATTGCAGCTCTTGGTACGACGGTGAGTTAGGCATACAGCCCCCTTTGTGAGTGAATGTTTCGGTTTGTTTAAATCCTATGCGCCTTTAAAAAAATGCAAGTTTTCAGCAATGCCCCAAAAGGGCCGATGCACCTACGAAGGCTGGTTTAAGCGCTTAAATTGTTCTGAGAGGACGGAGTAGGGCGCTGGGACAACTTTTTCGCATGCGAAAAAGAAGCTACAACATGCCGTTTTTTCGCATGCGAAAAAGCGAACAGGCCACAGCTCAGCCTATTGCGATCCGAACGACAGCTCGGTCGCTGAGCAACCGAACCCGGTGATAGACCACAGATTTGTCATTGACGGAGCCAACAACTGTTCTGATATAGCCGTGGCTAACGTTTGCGGTAGGGTACTTCTGACGTAGAGCTACAGCGTAGACAGACAACTGAACAACGTCCGATTCCATGACCCGGTGGGCCGAACGTGTCTTGGTATCAAGAGGAATGACTTCTCCACCTGGGGCGAGGAAAACTTGATCGACACGCCCTTGGATAGGGATGGGGTGAGTGCATGAGATTGCTTCCTCATTCATCAGCACAGTTGACTTGCGGAGTTCTCGCGGCATGTTCTCGCCTTGCTGCCAGAAATGCGCGCCACCTGCAATCCTGTGCATCAGCTGCTCGAATGCAGAGAGCGCGAGAGGAACGCCGAAGACGACGATCAGGAATTTAGTTGAGGTGTCCATGTATCCCTCTTGGTGCTGTTGACCTGTCCCTATTCACACAGGGGACGGCTTGGTTTGCTGGGCAGTCTGACGTTAGAGATCAATCCGTCTGTGAGGATGGAGGCGAGTGAAGCTGTGAGCTTGTATGGCTCAACTTCCTTGCCGGAGTAGATGAACCTGGGGTGCATGCCTGGTTGGAAGATGCCATGTGGGATTGCTTCGTCATCCCCGAACCACATGCGAAGCCTGAGATCGACAACATATCCAGCAGGAAGTTGAATCCAGTAGTGCGGTGTGACGTACTTCTTCCGATTGCTCAGCATCAAGTGCCCGGACATGCATTTATGAGGCAGCTTTATTCTGTTGAATAAGTACGAAATAACCCATGTCATGTTGTCGCACTCAATTCGGCAATCATCTAAGGCCAGCAGGCCAAGTTCCGCCTCTTCAAGCCATTCTTGATAGGGCGAGCGCATGATCGGCAAGGTTGGGCAGGCTTGAGAAGCCTCTTTCAAAGTCGCTTCCAGGTGATTTGTCATTTTTCAGATTGTTTTGATGTAACTTACAAGTGGTATCTAGGTTGCAAGACACTCTTGCGGTGCGGCCAGATGGCGACTTGCAAGCGACTTCTAGATAAGAAATCATGCGATCCTGTTTTCTTTTCTTGCTGAATAGACTTCTAGGTTGCTTTCAAGTCACCTCGACTCGATGAGCCGCCTACTAAAGGCGAACAGCATGGAACAGAAGAACCTACAAGTCGTTTTTCCTCAGAAAAAGAATACTTGGCTGGAGAAAAATGCAAGCCCAAAGAAAAAGGGCACTAATAAATAGTGCCCTTGGCTTGTGGATACGCTCTGGATCTAAGCGATTCTCAACCGACCTTCTTTACCTTGACCGCACCAGTGGTCTGGTCACGTTTGACATTGATACGTATGGGCATGAGATAGGTCTGTGTGCCAGTGGCAGTTCCCAGCGTCACAGACTCGGAGGCGATAACGCCGCCATCAGGAGTAGCTACTTGAATGTTGGCTCGACGCCCATCGGCTCTGCTGTAGTTGGCCACACCGATGTTGTAGTCTCCATCCATGATTCTGTTGGTGTCGCAGGAGGCATAGAAGTGCTCAGGGCCATAGCCAGAGATGTTGTCCACATCAAGGCGACCACTGGAGCCGATTTTGTTGCTGAAGTACACCTTGTTGCCGTTCGGCTCGTAGGTATGCAGATCGACATCACCGGGACCATCCCAGTCCAGAGTCACGGTAAACAGACCTGGTTGCGCAACTTTGGGAGGTGCTTGGATAGAGCTGAGTGCATTAATGATATGCCCATCAATCAGCGGCTTTGTGGGAATCAAACCATTCAAATAAATCAATTCGAATGAATGGCCTTTCCAGTCAGTTGGACCAAGATTTCTACGCTCAAGTAACCCTGGGATAACCGTATAAACGGGTGGATTCGTAAAAAACAGGTTCAGACCCTTAATAACCAGATCCTTGTCAGCCACAACATGTGGGCCATGCGTGAAGGGCGATGCAGAGGCAATATGAACCACTTTGACGAAGTTAGAAGTGGTCAGCTTGAGCGCATTCTTATAAGCCTCGTGAACGAATAAGTTTCCCTGGGAATGGGCGACCATTACCAGTTTGCGACCCTCATTGATCGTGGTTTCGAGTCGTTGGCGGTGTTCGACCTCCGTTTGCCAGATCGCTTCAGTTTCATCACCAATAATTAACGACGCAAGGTTTGCGATGCCAAACCTCGCCGCAATAACTGATGGGACTTGCGTGATCAAGTAATCCTGATAGGAATTAATCCAGCCTGTGAAGCCGCTGAAGACTGTTCCTAGCTTATCGAACCAGCCATCACCTGGCTTATCCAGATCGCCACTAATGGCTTGCTGAAATAACTCCCAGCGACCAGACAGGTTCTCATCTTGCTGCAGAACGCGCTGTTCAAAGACTTCAATGAAGTCACGCCAGCCCTTGGAGTCGTTGAAGTAGTTTTGTACGATCAACGTTTCGCCCGTAGGGACCGCAAAGCGCTTTTCATACTGTTCCTCGCGTAGCAAGGCCGCAGAGCGCTCGGCATCTTGGCGAGTGTTGAGAACACCGTTGAAGTAGCCAATGGTGTAGCCATCAAGCGTCTGGCACTGGGCGGGCGCTGGAAGGCCAGTTGCGGCTAGGCCTGCAGTGGAAGAGAGCGCGATAGCACTTGCCAGGACAACCGAAATTGCTTTTCGGAAAATATTCTTATTCATCGCAGTTACCGTTAAGTTGGCCCGTAAACACCATCCCGTTTGACGCATGGCTGAAATCCACCATTGCTAGGAGTCTCTTTTTGGTATTGGCAGTAATGGCCGATATCTGCTTGCTGACGAAGTAAGGCTTTATTTCAAGGTCCTTATTTCTTGCTGTTTCGAAAATGCATCCATTGGCACGGGTGTATGCGTTGTTGATATCGCGCACAGCATCTTTATCGTTCACATCCACCGTGAGCATTGACTGCTCAACTTGAGCGGCTTTGGTGGCCGCTTGACGTATTTCTGCAGGGAATACTTGAGAAATATATGCGTCGATATCGTCGCGGACACCATTACTGTCAGCATCGATACCCGTCAATGTATCGTCTCGATTCAATTTTGGCAGTTGGCCTGATTCTTCCAAGGCAGCAATCTTTTGGGCAACCGTCAAAGGCTTTTCAGGTTCATCCGGTTTCCCAGATGAAGCAGATGAATCTCCCCCTCCACATCCTTGCAGGAAAGCAATCACTGCAAGAGTGATAAGTTTATTTTTAAATTTCATGGATGCCTTAATTTGGTATCAGTTGAATATCGATTAAGAATTACTAATGGTGTTCAAAATCGATTGACGATGATACCAAAAGTTACAGGTGCTCCGTCGCTGATCTGGCCCTTCTTGGGCACTTGCCCGTTCGAGACTATGAGTGCTTCCCAATATGCTTTGCGCAGCAGCTTGCATTTTTTGAAGTGCTGGTAGTTTTAATCGGGCAACATTTGAAGTTGCCCTTCATTCTGTTTGAACAATACAAATTGAGAGGGCCGATTAATGATGGATTCCATCGAGGTCATCACTTCAGAGCAAATACCAGAGTTGTTCCGTAACCCACTGGGTATCGGTGACTTTGGCAAGCTCGTCCGAGATCCTGAGATCGATGTCAAGCTGGACAAGCTACTGGGGAGCAATCCCTCTGCTGGACTTGCACGAAGCATTCGTGGAGTGGTGATGTGTTTAGAAGACGCAGACCCGAAAGCCATTTCGGAGAAGCCGTCTAAGTGGTCGAGATTCACTGGGCTGGCCCAGACAAAGCGTGTGCGCTTTGAGGTGGCCAAGATCAACATGGATCAACTGCTCAATGCAGCGACCAAGGAAGCCGCGCTGGTGCGCGATGTCATCGATGTGATTGAGTCTCTGTGCTCTACCTATGGAGCCGAGGCCCAAATCATCAGCAACCACATTGAAGCGGGTCAGAAATATCTGGCTCAAACGCCAGATAGCCAGGGTGGTGCATTGGCTTTTGACCAGGAAACGAGCCGAGAGCGCTTTTCTCGCCGGTTGATCAACCTTCAGGCTATGCAGGTTTCCCACGCACAAACAGGCCAGCAGCTGCAGCTGCTCAAGTACCAGTTGATCGATGTGCTGGATCGGTTTGACGAAACCGCTCAGGTGCTGGTGCCGCTGTGGCGTCAGAACATGCTGGGCCTGGGCGTGCAAAACCACGTTACGGGCGAGCAGTTGGCCATGGCTATCCAAGCCCATGAAAACCTGCGCAAGAGCTTCGCAGACAACCTCAAATCCATTTCGGTCACTCAGTAACAGGGAAAAGAATCATGAACACGATTGCGACAAAGACACCTACAGCTGCATATCCCGTTGAAGTCCATGAGCTGAGCGACAAGCAACTGAAAGTCATGGGACTGGGTAATGGCGATCTGGAGCACATCGCGCAGCTGGTGCAAGACATCGATCCGATGAATCCGGGAACGGTCAACACATTCGGTCGCAGAGCGGGGGAACAGACAACGGCTTATGCCGACGAACTGTTGAGCCAGGTTCGGAACGGCGAAGTGGGGCAAATGGGCGAGCAGCTTGTTGAAGTCGTAGGCATTGCCCAGAAGACCAACATGAACGTGCTGTCAGGACGGCGCTCTAGCCTCCCGGTGATCGGGCCATGGATCGACAAGCTCAAGATGCGCGGAATGCGCCTGCAGAACCAGTTCGAAACATCCAAGGAGCAGATCGACAAGGTGATCACCGAAGTTCAAACGACAGTGGCGGGGCTGAGCAAACGCAATGAAACACTGGAAGTGATGTTCGACAACGTTCGCAAAGAATATTACGAGCTGAGCGTGCACATCGTAGCTGGCCGCGTTGCATTGGCGCGCGTGAATCAGCTGATCGAGCAGCGCCAGCAAACTGCGACCAACCCTGCGGAGTTGCAGGAGTTGTCCGATATGCAGGCCTTTGCCAGCAATCTGGACTTGCGTATCGGCAACCTCGAAGCGCTTCAGCAATCGTCCCTGCAGATGCTCCCCCAGATTCGTGTGATCCAGTCCACGAACTTCGTCCTGGTGGACAAGTTCAACACCATCACTACGCTGACGATCCCAATTTGGAAGCGGCAGTTTGTGCTGGCCATGGGCCTGAACGAATCGAAAAACGCCGCAGAGCTGACTGTGGCCATCGATGATTTCACGAACAGCATGCTCACACGCGGTGCAGATCTGCTGCACAAGAACGCGGTGGCCACAGCTAAGTCAAATCAGCGCTTGCCTATCGATGTCAAGACTCTGCAGTACGTGCAGGACATGCTGGTGAAGACCGCAAACGATGTGAGCCAGATCCAGCTGGAAGGCAAGAGGGAGCGCGAGCAGTCGAGTATGCAGATCGAGCACATGTGTGCGCAGATGAAAAAGCAAATCTCGACCAATAGTCAGAATCTGGGCATCTCTCGCGCAAGCGCAGCCACAGGAGCCTAAATCATGAGCGAGACACGTACCAAAAATTGGGGCGCTAAAGCGGTTGAGAAGCCCGTGCTTGAAACGAGCTGGATTGAAGATGTATCGGGCACATTGTCCCAACGTGCCAATCGCCTCAAGCGCGTTTGGCAAATAGCGGTCATTGTGGTCTTCGTAGCGGCAGCAGTTGCTGCTGTCCTGGCTTGGTTGGGAATGGGGCATGAACCACTGCAGAGCCTCAACAGTCCCGATATTCCGAAGGCGCTGGCAAAAGCCTTGGAGGCGAGTGGTCCCGCAGAGCCTAGCGGGGCGTTGGATGGGATTCGAGCCGGAATGACCTCTTTTTCCACCTTTGTCACCCTGAGCAACCTAGTCAAAGTCGTTGGAGTATTGTCCGCGACCGCTCTGGCCATTAGTGGATTGATATTTGGTCAATTTGCTCGTGTGTTCATGGGGTTGATGCTGATCCCCGCATCCTTTGTTTTCGAGAGTGTCATCGAAGGGATTGCTCCTCAACACGCTGGACTCGAAAGTAGCTTGTTTTCAGATCGCTCCGAGCGAGCAGAGCACCGCCAGTCCAAGAGCGATGCAAGACAAAAGCAGATCGAGGAGGCCATCAGCTTCGGCCTGCCTGCACGCGTCACCGAGTTGATAGGCAATGCATCTGCTGATGCCCAAGAGTACGGGCCATATCTTGTTGCGCAGGCACAGCTTAAACAGAAGGATTCTGAGATCAACTGGGATGCCTACCGTGCCAACCTGGATTTGGCACTGGAAAGGGCATCGAATGCAACGCCCGAGCTGCAGTACTCCGCAGGCGTGCTAGCCATGATGGAGAACAAGGCATGGGGTATGAGCCGAAGTCTTCGCTCCTTCAATCATGAGCAGCAGGAAGCTGAGGCCAAAAGCAGACTCAACCTATGGGCGAATTTGGCTCTGGCTGTATGTGGGCTGGTGGCACTGCTGTCCGGTTTGGTGTTTGCTCTTGAGCAATACATGCGCAAGAACCTAAAGACGATTTACAGGCTGTCTGGCGTGTCAGCCAATACCTGAAATCGCTTTGAAGCTTGGCCCAGTTTCATGGGCCTTTTTTTCGGGAAGGGCAGGGGGATGACAAAGGATGAAATGACCGGAGATCTGTTCCCAGAGATCGTCCCCTTGCCAGTGGAAAAAGCCAAGGCCAAGCGAGCGTCTCGCCGCGTGCTGATGCATGTGTCGGACGCTGGAACCAGCGAGTCTGGTCAGTACATCGCAGTCATGTCATGTCGGCGCTGCGGCATCTCTACAGGCTGGCTGAGCTTCGACAGCGTGACGGACGTGAAGCGCGGCATAGCCTGCGTGGATTGCAACGGAGCAACAAAGTAGATGGTTCGACTTCTGGGATTGTGGGTCTGCGCTATGGCGTGGCATCTGTTCAGGCTCATCACCTTGCGGCCAGTGTTCGCGCTTATGGCCGACTCGGTAGTGACCGTGAGTTCCTTCAGTCTGGTGTTCTTTGTAGCTGGCTGGAGCAGGCTGTACTTGTCCAGTAGCGCGGACTGGCCAAGCATGCACATCAATCTGGTGCTGTTCTACCTGTGCATTGTGATCTGTCTTGAGCGACGGACGCGCAGCTCCAGCTTGGTTTGCGCGGCCCTGGGCTTTAGCGCGCCGTTGATGTCCGAGGGTGTGCAGAATTTTGTGTAAACGGACAATCCACCGCAGGCGCAAGTCTGCATGTCCGTAAGCACAATGACAACCAAGAAACACGAAGTCCCTGAAGAACTGCTGGCGAAACTGCTGGCTGATTACAAGAAACCTGAAGACCTGATCGGCGAGAACGGCCTGCTCAAGCAGCTGACCAAGCTGCTGGTAGAAAAGGCGCTGGACGCCGAACTGACCGAGCACCTCGGCCACGACCGACACGAACCGGTGGTCAACACCGGCGGCAACACTCGCAACGGCAAGAGCAGGAAGACGCTCAAGTGCGAGTTCGGCGAACTGCCCATCGAGGTGCCGCGCGACCGCAAGGGCACCTTCGAACCCCAACTGATCCCCAAGCACCAGACCCGCTGGGCCGGCTTCGACGACAAGATCATCTCCCTGTACGCCCGCGGCATGACGGTGCGCGAGATCCAGAGCCACCTAGAGGAGATGTACGGCACCGAGGTCTCGCCCAGCCTGATTTCCTCGGTGACCGACGCCGTGGCCGATGAGGTCAAGACCTGGCAAGCCCGCCCGCTCGATGCAATCTACCCTATCGTCTATCTGGACTGCATCCATGTGAAGGTGCGCGAGGGCGCTGTGCGGGTCAAGGCGGTGTACCTGGCCATCGGCATCACCATGACGGGCGAGAAGGAGGTGCTGGGCCTGTGGCTGGCGCAGACCGAGGGTGCCAAGTTCTGGCTGCAGGTGGTGACCGAATTGCGCAACCGGGGCGTGCATGACATCTTCATTGCCTGCGTCGATGGGCTCAAAGGTTTTCCGGAAGCCATCGAGGCCGTCTTCCCCAAGGCGGTGGTGCAGCTGTGCATCGTTCACATGGTGCGCCACAGCCTGAACTACGTCTCATGGAAGCGCCGCAAAGAAGTAGCTGCCGACCTGCGCCGTATCTACACGGCCGCCACCGCCGAGGAGGCCGAGCTGATGCTCGGTGAATTCGAGCAGCGCTGGGATACCGAGTACCTGCCCATCGGCCAGTCCTGGCGCAGGAACTGGAGCCGCTTGACCCCGTTCTTTGACTACCCGCCGGAAATCCGCAAGGTCATCTACACAACCAATGCCATCGAGTCGGTGAACATGGGCCTGAGGAAGCTGACCAAGAACCGGGGCTCGTTCCCCAGCGACGAGGCGCTGACCAAGCTGTTCTACCTGGCCCTGCGCAACATCAGCCAGAAGTGGACCATGCCCATCCGGGATTGGAAGGCTGCGCTGACCCGCTTTACCATTGAGTTCGGAGACCGCATCTCCGTCAATTGAAGTCCGAACCGTTTACACAAAAATTCGGACACGCCCCGAATTCTTTGCGCCAGTGGTGTAAGTGGTGTTTCGGATCATCCATAACCTTCGCAGGCGATGTGTTCCCTGTTTGATCTGACATATTGGCCCCTATAGTTTGTGTTTGTTGCGAGTCTTACAGATGACTGTAGCTTGGAAACGGCTTCCCTTCCCTGATGTAAAGCGCAGCCAGAGACAGCGAGAGCGTAAAAAAACCTGCCATGGGCAGGTCGTTCGGGAAGGGAGCGCCTAGTTCTAGGCCCGAGCAGTAGGGCGCTCGCTCTTGCGCATGCTCCTGAAAATGTCATAACCGAAGAGCAACAGCATCAAAACGATTGTTCCGTACATAGTGACCGTGGACTGCCAGGGCAAGCCATCGCTCTCAACATAGACCAGTCCGCCAATTTGTTCTTTCGGGATGATCCTGACCTCGCCAACGCTCGACGGAGAGTCGATTCGGTAGTCCCCAGTCAGGATATCGCGGCTCATGCGGCCCTCAAAGACTTGGCCGCTCTTATCGATAAGCTTGGCCTGCTCGTGGACCTGCAGCCGCGCTGCGAGGTTGAGGCCTGTGTAGAAGACGAAGAGGGCGAGAGCAAAAGTAAGAATGGAACGCATGGATCTCTCAGGGGGCACGTTTTCGAGGTTTCTGGGCTGTGCGTTGCGCTTTGGCCGCGTTCATCGCATCCTCAGCAGCGCGGTACTCATCCGGGGTTAGAAGCTTGTCACCAGGACACAGGAACCAGCCCTTGATGCAAGAAAGATCGTGGACCGCGAGCTGGAGGTGTGTGTCATCGAAGATCGCGCTCGATGGGTCAACTTGCTTGCCTTGTTCAAACGCACCCCGCGAAGCTTGAAATGGTGCAGTGTTGACTATCTGAAGTGTGGCTTCTTCCAGTTGCTTCATCTGTGCAGTGGTCAACAGAGGTGAACCGCTCACATTCAACCCGAGCGATTGAGAAATCTGCGCGGCCAGGGCAATCGCCTTGGTATTCGCATGCCTGCGCAAGGCATGAACCATCTTGCACACTTCTCGGTCAAAGGCCCTGTGAAGATTCTCAGTGTCGCCCTCAAAGGAGGGCTTATTTTTGGGAGGAACTTCTCCATCGACTTCATAGGCCTTGACCATGATTTCCGCCGCAAGAGAGAAGTTCTCGATACCGCTTTGTGTGGTTAGGTCAAACAGCCGATCAATCTCAATAATTGCCCCAACTACAGCAGGCGTAGCTATGGGGTTGCGAGTGAGCTTGTGTTGAGGCCGCGTGCTGGATGCTGTAGCAAGTTTCAAGGCGCGAGCCGAGTCGCCTTCGAAAAAGTACATCCCATCGTAGAGCCAGTCATAGGGATTGGCCGAGGGTAAGGGATTCTTTCGCCTAGCGACCAGAGAATCCCTCACCGTTGCGTCACAACCGTGATACGCAATAAGGATCTGACCCATCAGTTTTTGGACTTGGAAGTCTTCGCGTGAGACAGAGCAAATCCGCCAACGCTGCGCATGAAGTGCAGTGCCTCTTGGCCCGTCAACTTGGGCACAACAAAACCCAGGTGACTGTTCACGGATGCTTTGCGCGCGGCAGCCATTTTCTTCTCGAAACTGCGCGCGACGACATCAGCTTTGTGAGCCTTTTCAGCGGATTGAACCACCACGCTACCGCTAGCGCGGCTTGTGCCCGCTTTCGTTTTGGTGGAAGTGTGTGCTTTTGCCATGTTCATAGTTTGCCACATACGAGAAAAAAGGACAGGTGTTGGTCAATTCTGAATGGCTCGGCCAGCCTACATTGCGAGTTGCGGCTCTCATGCGGCCAGCGCCAGCAGAGCGCGAACGCGGTCCAGCTCTTCTGGGGTGTGGACCGAACCACCAGAATTGATTCTCAGATAGTGGTTGAGCAGATCGGCACGCGAATTGAATTCGTAGATGCAGAACTGAAGCGTGAAGCGACGTGGGTCAAAGGGGGTGCCCCTGAGATCCTGGGCCTTGTATTTTCCGAACACTGCGAACTCACCAGCCATAAACTTCCGGCATGCGGTCAGGCGTTGCAGGCCGTCGATGCACTGGAATTCGTTGTCGTTGATGTCGCCAGCCGTGGTGGACTCGCGTGTCCAGCCGGGGCAGTTGAACATGATCCGGTTGGGAGCGGTCTTGCGAAAAATCGCCTCCACATAGGCAATTTGCTGGTCCTGGGTCCAAACATGGCCACGCTGAAAGTCCGGCTCCAGCTCAAAGCAGCCGGTAGGCGCATCTGTGCAGTCTCGCTCAATGGTGGCCAAGGTCTTTTCAATCGAAGCGATGGCGCAGTCCATGGTGTATGCCGCATCAGGCAGAGG
Organism: Comamonas sp. C11; assembly: GCF_024496285.1. Classification (NCBI taxonomy): domain Bacteria; kingdom Pseudomonadati; phylum Pseudomonadota; class Betaproteobacteria; order Burkholderiales; family Comamonadaceae; genus Comamonas; species Comamonas sp. C11. The sequence goes on along the minus strand of NZ_CP101744.1, from coordinate 36,034 downwards.
ATGGATGAGGGCATACATCTCCTGGTGCTCGGGGGGCAGGTTGGCGACAAAGCAGTTTTGGGCGGTGGTCATATGGCACTCGTGTTCACGGCGTTTTGATTGAGCTTACGCGGGGTTGCCAAAATGCAAGTTCGCCGGGAGTGGCGAAGAGGCCAGAAGATCTCCATACCCACCAATGGTGCAGGTCGAGTGAATTTGATCTGCCGCCACCAAAGAAAAACAAAGGGCCATTGCGGCCCATTTGTGCATCGAACGTGCGGCCTAGACTTCCCCGCCTTCCAGAGCAGTGATCGCGCGTCTTAGTTGTTCTATGGCCTTCTGCTTTGCTTCAGCTTGCATTGCAGATATCGAATCTTGGTATTTGACCCAGACAGTCACATCCACTTCTGTGCCGCGACCGTCAATTTCTTCGTGGAGACTCACATTGACTGCCAGTTGTCCACGATAGGGTTCCTTGAAAATCGTGATTTCCATTGCCGTTCCTTCAAGTTGTGCTCATGTAAATAGGATTACCTCACAGAATGTTGCGCTAGGGAAGCGTCATACCCTCTGCCTCACTGGCAGTGATTTCACGTCCAGCTCAGGCAGAATACTAGCTTGAAAGGCATGTGTGACGTGACCGTGCAGCTTCCCTGGCCTGAGGGGTAGGCAAAAATCTTGTCGTCATCTGTATTTGATCTGATATTTATATAAAAATGAATGAAGATAAGTTAAATAAATTCCTAGATATTGGCTTGAAAATATATCGTGTAATCAAACCGAGCTTTCATAATAAAGTTACATGGGTTTTGATTTTCTTTGGCATTTCGCTCATGTCCTCTAGTTTGCTAGAGGACTTTGTTAATCACGTACTGAAAAAACAGTTTGACTTTACTGTCACCGGCGAGAAAGACGTTTTCTGGGGATTCATGCTATGTCTCATAGCACTGATCTACAACATCATCCTGAACATCATCGGTGCCTACAACGAGAAAGCAAACAGGCAAGAAAGGAAGGAGCAACAAGATCTGCTTTTGGAGCATGATAGAAAGCTCTACCAGAAATTGGAGCCGGGATTAAAAGAGCAATACTTGCACAATATTATTGTAAATACTGCTACTGATCACGCAATCTATTGGAATCAAGTTACTACCCTGGAAGCATTCGTAAATGCTAACAAAGAGGCTGGCAACAAATTTTTATCACCAGAAATTTCAAGTGCGACAAAAAAATTAGTAGAGGATATTGACAACTACTTAAGATTTCAGAACGAACATTTTGACGCATACCCGTATCATCAGAGAGAGCAAAACTTCAGGCTCTGTTTGGCACCTCAATGGAACGTTGATCGAGCTGGGCGGTGGGAGGATGGTGACAAATATGATCCTCTGGCAAACGAAATGCTAAGGTTGCTGAGGACTATGGGAAGTGCTTACGCAGCTTGGCGCGCAGCAGTGAAAAGGGTACTCTTCATCTAGATTTGAAGTCGGGCTAAGCTCAAAGCTACCGCAGCGATTGAACATCCGAAACCGGCGATGAGCAGGCGATCAAGAGTGAGACTATTTTGACATTTGAATAAGAACGAGTTGATGTAATCTCTAAGGCTCATCCCCGGAAGGGGCCTTCAAGAGCAATAGCAGAGACATGAAATCCTTAATCATCGCCTTAGGGGCCGCAGCATTACTTTCTGCATGTGCATCGCAGCCCCGATATGCTTACGTCAAAGAGGGTGCATCGGCCCATGCTACGCAGTCCGCACTGGCCAAGTGTGAGTATCAGATCAAGGTTCAAAAGACTCCAATTAGTGAGCAAGCAGGACTTAAAAGGCTTTGCATGGAAGGTGAAGGCTACCGCTACAAGCGAGTGGGTTGAACCCATCAAAAAAGCGCCCCTAGGGGCGCTTTTTACTTCTCATCGTCAATGAGGATTATGAATTCACAAGCGGATCTTTTAGGCTAATCAAGTCCTCTAGGTGCGGCGTGACATTGGCATCAAGGTATGCATGCATCTTTCTGCTCAGATGATGCTCGCCAGGAAGATCAATGTCCTTCTGAGACGCCCACTCACGAAGCACTCCAATCAACACCATGCTGACATGATGTCCGTCTTCCATGAATTGCTTAAGGAAAGACATAAGCCTTTCCCGGCCTTCATCGGAATGCATGTCCAAGCCTCCGGGGATGTCGTGCAGCCTATGAGCAATAACATTCCGACTTTCGAGGAAGCGATCCAGTTGCTCACCGAAATCCGGGAGCAGATCAACCCGCTGACGCAGCACATTGAGAAGCTGTCCCAGAGTAGCTTTCGAATGCTGCCTAAGGAGGGCTAGAAGCTGTTCCTCTGTCTGCAGAGGCTCACCGTGAAATGGGAACCTCAGGCATGTTTGCAGCAACTGCTCCACGCCTTGTCCAGCGATTACCGCAACGCCTAGTGTCTTAAGAACCTCATCCTGTACAGGTTTATAGCCTGATTGCAATTTGTCTTTCATTTGACTTGAACATCCTCCAGAGTACCTGGCCACACTGTATCGAGGGAGTGCCGCCATTCGCAAACGCAAGAATCAGGCTGTCGATGCCCCGCATCGGGGTTTGGCGAGCAGCTTGAGCGCCATGCTAGCCACCCGAGCAACCATTGCTGTCAGAGCATGAAATCTCTCTGTAGGCTTGAACTACAAATGACCTTTCAAGCCGATTATTAGTGTCTAGGTTGACCCACTCAGAATGAAAAGGCCCATGCGATTTGCATGTGCAGAACGCCTACAAAAAGGACTCGTTGACTTTTTCATCGGCAAGATCTTCCTTGCGTTCAGCTGCACGAAGGCATGCGACGGCTGCGGTGTGCTTGGCCTGGGCCAGGGCGAGCTGGCGATTGAGAAGGTCAAGTTCAGTTGTGATCGTCATGTCGTGCTCTCCTGTACTTCTGGAATGAGGATGCCGTCGATGTCAACGAGCAACTGCGTGGTGTCCCCTTCAGTGGCTACAAAGGCAACTGAGTCGAGCAGGTCGCGCGTGCGTGCCAGCACTGCGCAGACTTGGGTGGCTCCTGTCTCATTGACTTCGCGTCCCTGGATGGCTTCGACCTTGGCCATGGGGTCATAGCCAAGCGCGGCGATACGGTCCGCTTCGGGCCACTCCGTCACGTAACCGCACATCAGCTCCGGTCGAGCCAGGGCATAGTCATACAAGCGCAGGGCATCGAAGGCGTTGCGCAGGCCAAATGACAGGTACTCTTCTTCATCACCGAGCCAATCAGCGATGGCTATGAGTTGTTCTCGCGTATTCATGGATGGTGTGGCTTTCTAGTCGGCTTCGACATGCAACCCGTTAGGGGTGGGGGAGAGGACTTCCGCACCGACAAGACGCGCATGAACTAGGCGGGCGTGCTTGTCGATCCCTTCGAATAAAGTTGGCAACTCGGCATTTTTCAATGCAGACGAGTTGTCGTTCGGAAGGCGATCAGCGTACATCCTGAGCCAACTGTGCACCCGAGCCTGCAGCAGGCTATCTCATTGATCTGCGAGCGGCTTCGAAATATCGAAAGAATCAATATTCCAAGTGGTAGGAGACAAACGGCAACCGTAGGCTGTTAGGTTAGGATAAAGTTCAAGATATTCCTGCAATACATCTGCCACAGCACTGGAAGATTGAAGCAAGGGATGTCTCATTCCAAAATATATCTCCTTAATCGATTCTTCTGGGAGTTCGTAGCAGAAGAGAGTTTTATTCTCCGCTGGGATTTCTTTAAAAGTGCCGCTTGGATTAGTACCATTATTATCTCTGTCCGATAAGCACTTCACTACTCTAACTTCTTCTTCGTAAGCCCAGCAGGCAGGCTTCTGGAGAAATGTACGTTGCAACTTCTCTTCGTGGCCAGCTGGATAGTGATGCGTGTGGCCAACTAGAATTGGAATCCCTTTAAACGGTAGCATGGAATGCGTAGGCCGTGTATGTGTATAGATGATATTGCCGTATTGTGCAGGCACTACACAACGTTGAGCATCAAGAAAACCAGACTTTTCTACATCAATGCCTAGCACTACACCGCGATGCTCATCACCGTAATGTGCCCACATCAAAGGGTTCAATGGATTTCGCGTTAGACACAGAACCCCGTGATTCTCAGACCAGATGGACTGCTTGGCCCACGTCTGAACACTATCCAAAAAAGAAGGAATAGGAAGATCAACCTGCGGTGGATAAGCCGCTGTCAACTCAAAAGGGTCATTAAATGTATGGGGATTAGAAAACCCAATTGATCGGCCTGAAAGTATTGCTTTGGCTGCATCCGCTCTCATGTACTTATATAAGATCAATCTCGCACTCCTCGTATTTCTCCGAAAAGCCACATCAGGCTCGCATCATCAGCCTCAACTATAGATGAGGGCAAGCCAGGATACGGCCAGTTTTGACTCATAAGCCTTTTGGTTATTATGACCTGCTCCCCCCAGGCCGTACCAATGTGAAGTAGCAAGGGGTCCGCCATTCAGGAGAATCGCAGACATGAGGAAGAGCAAGTTCACAGAGGAACAGATCATCGGGTTCCTCCAACAGGCCGAGGTCGGCATGGCGGTGGCGGAGATTTGCCGCAAGGGCGGCTTCTCCGACGCCACGTTCTACAAGTGGCGCGCCAAGTTCGGCGGCATGCAGGTGTCAGAGGCCAGACGGCTGCGCGAGCTGGAGGCGGAGAACGCCAAGCTCAAGCACCTGCTGGCCGAGGCGCACCTGGATCTGCATGCGCTCAAGAGCGTGCTCGGGGTAAAAAGGTAGCCCCACAAGCCCGGCGCGAGCTGATCACGCAGCTGGTGCAGGAGCACCAACTGTCCGAGCGTCGCGCGTGCGGGCTTGTGGGGCTAAGCCGAGACAGCTACCGGCACCCACCGGTGCCCAGCGCACAGACCCAGGCCCTGAAGGACAAGATCGTCGAGATCGCGCATGTGCGTCGGCGCTTCGGCTACCGGCGCGTGCACGACCTGCTGCGCAACGACTTCCCTGGCGTCAATCACAAGCGGGTGTACCGGCTCTACAGAGCGGCCAATCTGGCGGTTCGCAAGCGCAAGAAGGCCAAGCGCCCCGTGATGGAGCGCACGCCCCTAAACATCGCCCAACGCATCAACGAGGTGTGGAGCATGGACTTCGTCAGCGACAGCCTGGCCAGTGGCCGGCGCATCAAGTGCCTGACCGTGGCCGATGACTTCAGCCACGAATGCGTGGAGATCGCTGTGGACTACGGCATCAGCGGCCTGTACGTCACCCGGCTGCTGGATCAGGCGGCGCGCTTCAGGGGCTACCCGGCCGCCGTCAGAACCGACAACGGCCCGGAGTTCACCAGCCGGGCCTTCATCGCCTGGACGCAGGAACACCACATCCGGCACATCCTGATCGAGCCAGGTCGGCCCATGCAGAACGGCTACATCGAGAGCTTCAACGGCAAGTTCCGCGACGAGTGCCTCAATGAGCACTGGTTCCAGAGCATGCGCCAGGCACGCACCGAGATTGCCGCATGGCGTCGGGACTACAACGAGGTTCGGCCTCACAGCAGCATTGGCCGCATACCGCCAGCCAGGTATGCCCAGCAACTGCGTCAGCACGCAGGCGACGCAGCTCGTCATGAGATCCCTGCCCAAATCCATTAACCTTCAACCCCAGGACCCCAACCTAATCACTGGTACGGCTGAAGGGGGCAGGTCAATTAAAGAGCGGTCATTTATTCCTTCATGTATTGACGCGTCACCCTTGACTCGCCAGAAGCCTGCTCACTTGACCTCTGGCGCTTCACCACCACGCTTTTTACGAGAAGATTTCTGCGTCGGTCTGAACTGCTCCACCAGTTCACGCAAGGTGCCAGCTTCGGCCTTGTGCTGTGCAACTGCCTGAAGAGCTTGCTGTAGCTCGGCCGATTGCGCCTGGTGCGCCCTGGTGATTTCGGCCAAGGAGGCGCGAGCACCGTCTGTTTCTGCCGCCAACCTGCTCTGTGCAGCATTGGCTTCGAGTAGTTTGGCGTGACAGCCGCGTTCGGTCTCTGCTAGCTTGCCTCGCAATTGCTCCAATTGCTTTTCCGCCTGGGCACGCGCGGTTCGCTCTCGGTCAATTTCCCGAAGCGCCCGGTGCTCCGCTTCGGTAGATCGCTGGGCGGCTTCATCAATAGCTGCACGTCCTTTTTCCAACTCGGCGCTGAAATGTTGCCTGCTCTTCGATTGCTCCAGCTTCAGCTCATCCACCTGCCTGGACAGCGCCTCACCTCTCGCTGTGCTCGCAGCGTGCGCACGCCGTTCTTGCTCAAGCTCTGCAGCAAGGGCTTGAGCTCGGGTCTCCAATTCGGTGACTTTGGTCTGTGCGCTCTGTATCTGGGTCTCCAGGACGGCGCTTCGCTGCAGAGCCTCCTGCAGGTCTGCCTGTGCACTCTGGGCCTCTGCGTTTGCCTCGACGCGCAGGACTGCTAGCTCCTCGCGCGCCAACTCCGTTGCCTGGGTCCACAGCACGCTGACCGCCTGGCCTGCGGCCTCTTTAAGCGCCTCCGGTAGATCGGGGTGATCGATCTCCACCCGAGCCTTGCCGCGCAGATCCTCCCAGAACTTGGCCAGCGCTTCGGCCGGGGCGCTCATGGAGCCCTTGCGCACATGCTGATAGAGCTTGCTGGCTGTGGGCGTGATGCCGTATCGGAAAAACAGCAACGCGCAAACCTCGCGGTACAACGCTTTCGTGTCGCTGAAACGCTCCCGCAGGGCCTCAACTTCGGCTTGGATTTCTGATTCTTCGCTCATTCGCAAATAATACAACGTATAACGTATAAATCAATGAGATAATTTCCAATCTATGGACATAATTACTCTAATGTCCATAGAATTTGGCTCATGAGCAGTTTGATCGTCGCACCACCCGTTTTGGCGCATCTTGAGCCTTTGGAGGGCTTGGTGCTACCCCTTCACCTGTCCGGAGAGCGTGGCCGAAATCGGGCCCAGGGCCTACCCCAGGTAGCGGCCAATGACGACCGCTCTGCAGTTTTGGCTTGGCTGGCGCGCTACAAGGATTCACCGGCCACGCTGGCCAGCTATCGCAAGGAGGCGGAAAGACTGCTGCTTTGGTGTGTGCACCAGCATGGAAAGGCCCTGTCCGATCTGACCCACGAGGATTTCCTGGCATACGAGTCCTTTCTCAAAGATCCGCAACCTGCAGATCGGTGGGTTATGCAAGTCGCTCAGAAGGCTCCCAGGTCCTCGCCTCACTGGCGTCCGTTCGCAAAGGCACTCGACAGTCCTAGCCAGCGTCAGGCGCTGTCGATCCTCAACAGCCTCTGCAACTGGCTGGTCCAGGCTGGATACCTTGCGGGCAATCCCCTTGCCCTACGACGCCGCAAAGCGGTGGCGCGGCCGGCGAAAACCAGCAGGTTTCTGCCCCATGAGCACTGGGCGGAAGTTCGTGCAACGATTGAGTCTCTCCCCACCGGCACACCTCGGCTTGCCCTTCAAGCAGCCCGATACCGATGGCTTTTCTCCTTGCTCTACATCGGGGGCCTGCGGATTTCGGAGGTCTGCAACAACTCCATGGGCGACTTTTACTGGCGACGCGGAGCCGACGGACGGGAACGCTGGTGGCTGGAGATTTGTGGCAAGGGAGAAAAAACCCGGGTGATTCCGGCGACAGACGAGCTAGTGTCGGAACTGATGCGCTATCGAAAGTCAAACGACCTGGCGCCGCTGCCGCGCGAGGGCGACACTCTTCCACTGCTGTTGCCCCTCATTGGAGGGTCCAGGCCTATGGGACGAAGTGCCGTGCACGAACTAGTCAAAAGCGTGTTTCGCGATACCGCAACGCGTATGCGAGCCCTCGGCCCTGACCATGAGGCTGCAGCCAGTCATGTGGAACAAGCCTCCGCCCACTGGATGCGCCATACAGCGGGGACTCACCAAAGCGACAATATGGACCTCAAGACCGTGCGCGACAACTTGGGGCACGCGAACATCGCAACGACTAGCATCTATGTGCATACGGAGGACAATGCGCGGCATGACCAAACCTCAAGTGGGCACAGGGTGGGCTGGTCGGGCGCCTGACCATCCCCTTCTTCAATTGAGCCTGTGCCGCATCACATCAAGTGTACGGGTGCCAGATAGCGCGCCAAATTTCTCCATTTTTGAGGACAAGTGAAGTGGGTTGGATTTTCTTGTTGTGCGCGGGAATCTGCGAAATCTTCTACGCAGCAACTATGCCGCGCACAGATGGTTTCACTCGCCTGTGGCCCAGCCTGTTCTGTGCAGCCTTCATCGCGATGAGCATGTACTTGCTGTCTCTGGCGACCCGAACAATCCCTGTGGGCACGGCCTACGCTGTGTGGGTCGGTATCGGCGCGGTCGGCACGGCTATCTACGGGATGATCGCACTTGGGGAAGACAGCAGCCTTTTGCGCATGTTGTGCTTTGGGCTCATCATCGCGGGCATTGGCGGACTGAAGCTGCTATCCCACGAGTAGTTGTGTGAAATGTAAGGGTCGTCAGGTGCTCGATATTAAACTGGGCTGCAAAGGGTGTATTTGTAGCAATCCAGCACATTAGGTGCGAACAGCTACTTCATTCGAGGTTCTGCTCTTCCCCACGAGATAGCTCCACTAAAAGATTATCTCTCTGCTGATTTTTTCCAGTATGAAAGTTTCCCGCTGAATCGAGAGGCCCATGGTTTCCTCTTGTCGCGACATGACCTGAAGGTTGTGATCTAACGCCGCCTTGATCGAAACCCAGACTGGCCTCATGCCGTTAGCGACTTCGTAGCTTTCCATCCGGACCTCGGCCAGTTCGGGTGCGATATCGCAGACAAAAAAATGCGACGTCATGTGCATCAGGTCGTAGTCGGGCTTCCAGTACGGGCGGTATTCCTCGATGTACCCCCAATGGGCTTTGACCTGGATGTCGCGCGCACCGGTTTCTTCTTCTAGCTCGCGTACGAGGGCCAGTTCCATGTCTTCGTCTTCGCCGATGCCTCCGCCCGGCAGGCTGAAATCGTTGTAGCGCTCGGTGAACAGCAAAAGGATCTGGTCCTGCTCACGCAGCACGATGCCGCGCGCAGCATGCCGCCGCAGAATGCGCCCCGTTCGGGTAGCAAGCTCTGGGTGGATCATTTCTTTCAGTAGTTTCATAACCGGGGATCAGGATCAGTGGGGGCGTAAACAACTTAGACAGCTACCGGCGGCAGCAGGGTCTTCAGTGGCTCGTTTTGGGATAGGGGCGCAGGCCGAGGAGGATTTCTGCTTTTTCGCTCAAAGGCTGCGCCAACAACTGGGGATCGGTGTGTGGGGCCAGTTGATCGCGCAGCAGCGCGTAGACAGTCTCGCGGTCTTGGCTGGTATCTACCTCTACGCATTTGCCTTTGCTTTTGAACAGCTCCACGGTGGGCAGCGTTTCGGCCTTGAAGGTGTCAAACCGTAGCTTCATCGACTCGATATTGTCGTCGGCCCGGCCAGAGTGGCGCGCGCGGCCCAGAATTCGCTGCTCAAGCACTTCAAAGGGGCACTCGAAGTACAGCATCGCAGGAAGCTCGGAACTCTTGCCAAACACTTCGTACCACGCCTCCAGGTTGGACAGCGAGCGGGGAAATCCGTCCAGCAGAAAGTTGCGTTTGCCGGTGGTTCGTGTCGTGCGCTCCATGGCGTCTTTGAGCAGCCGCACCACGATGGCGTTGGGCACCAGTTTCCCCGCTTCGATGTACTCCTTGATGATTGCCATCGTTGGGCCGCCAGCCTGCTGTTCCGCGCGCAGCAGCTCGCCGGTGGACAGGTGGGTCCAGCCCAGTTGAATCTCCGCCAGTTCGCACATCGTCCCCTTGCCGGCTCCGGGGCCTCCCAGCACAAACACCACATTGGGCGTGGGGCAGAGTTCTCGCGGGTCCACATGAAAGATCTCCACTTTCGGCGCGGGGGCGACGCCCATCTTGTAAACATTCCAGGTCCGGTCGGTCGGAGGCAGTTCGTCCTCACATGTCATCTCGTAGGCAAGATGGCCATCAAGGCGGCAGATGCGCCAGGACTTGAATCCATTCGAATACGAAATAGCGGGGCTTCGGACTGCTTTGCCATCTGCCCGGTCCCAGGCCATCTTGTCGTTCCAATAGCCCGGGCTCGAAACGGTGCCCGATTCGGACTTGGCAGGCGGGGCCGTCGTGGGCACGTAGAGCCCATCCACCTCGGGCAGACCGGCTCCAGTGACTTCGATGAACAGCGTGTTGGGGGTTCGTTGTTTGGTATCAGTCATTTAGTCAGGCGTTTGATAGATAGCGATGGAGGAAAATTACCTGAGAGCGCGTGAAAGCTTTTCACGGTACATGCGCTCATCAGCGAGAGATATTAATTTCGACAATATCTTTCCATCTTTTGGAAAGAGTGAAACCCCAATACTGCAGTTTAGTTGAACAGAAACTCCGTCAATGCGATAGGGTTTTGATATGGAGTCCTTTACCGCAGCAACTTTCTCGTAGACTTCATTAACGGTTTTTTGCTCAACAAAAAGACACACAAATTCGTCACCCCCAAGGCGTGAAGCCGTATTTTTCGGGCCGACAGTGCCAATTAATCGTTCAGCGATTTGAATGAGTACTTGGTCTCCCAGAGCATGACCATAGGTGTCATTTGCCACCTTGAAACCATCTAAATCAATAAATAGCACGGCAATCGACGCAGCTCGACGGGGCGATGTAGCGACGGCTAGCTGAAATCGATCCTCCAATAAAAGTCTGTTAGGCAATCCAGTCAAAACATCATGAAATGCTTGGCGCGTCAGATTTTCTTCGCGAATCTTTCTCTCCGTGATGTCTGCCAAAATGGAGACATAGCCACTGGTCTTTCCGGTTGATCCCACCAGTGCACAAACGGAAAGCCACTCTGCATAAACTTCGCCGGTCTTTTTTCTGTTCCATATTTCCCCACGCCATACGCCAACATCTTTAATTACGCGCCACATCTCTTCAAAAACCGAATCTTGATTCTTCCCCGCTCGCATAAAATTGGGGCGCTTTCCCCTAACCTCACGGAGTTCGTAGCCAGTCAGCGTGGTAAAGTGATCATTAATCCAAACGATGCTATCGTCAGCATCGGTAATCATTACTGCGTCGCCCAGTCCTGCGAGTAATGCGTTAGTAAAATGCGCCAATGACTTCAGAATTCTAAATTCTAGTTCCCTACGTATACATTGCAAAACTTCGCCGTAGTCAAACGGAAGTGGCAACATATTGCCGTAGTGTCCATGAATGAGTACTTCGCCATTGATGCGCTCACCTCCCCGGCCCGCCACTAACACCACCCCAGCTCTCTTTCGGATTGTCTCCAAGTTTTTCTGTAGGCTGGTCGATGCCGATGCAAAATCACTTAGTGAAGCAAAAATCATGTGGCATTGATTTTTGGTTTTTATTTTTATTAGATCGATTGAATGGTCAACGCTGGAGGTTCGATAGACCTCCACATCTTCGCCCGGTAGATCTTCTACAAAGCCACCGCTGTATCGGTGCGAACCTCCTACGGTGTAGATACACATATGCACACGCTGTGCCTTTGGTAGATCATTCGGTGAGAATGTGTTCATATTTCATGCATTTATTTATTGCAGAGAGGGTGCGCCCAATACTGGGTGGGGTTGCAGTCAAATACTACATTGAAAAACAAGTCCCGCGTGCTCCCGGAGGGCATGGAATTGAATGGTTGGCCAACGCTCTTTCATTACTCTTACCTCAGTATCGTAGTTGTACAGAAAGGTTAATGCATTGACCGCATCGTATGCCATCCTATAATTATTAGATTCGGTAAATTTTTCAAGCGCTACTGCGTCGCTTGAGGTTACCCAGCGCGCGCCATGAAAGGGGCTGGACCGAAAATTGGCAGTCACTCCGTATTCATTTTTCAGGCGATACTGAATAACCTCAAACTGCAAGGTGCCAATGGCGCCTAGTAACAACGCGCCGCCGGTCTTGGGGCGAAATACTTGAATGGCCCCTTCTTCCCCTAATTCCAGCAGCCCCTGCCGCAGTTGTTTGCCTCGCAGGGGATCACCCAGCTCAACACTTTGAAATAGCTCCGGCGCAAAAAAAGGCAGTCCAGTGAATTGAAGTTGTTCGCCTTCCGTCAGCGTGTCGCCAAGCTGCAGGGTCCCGTGGTTCGGGATGCCGATGATGTCGCCGGGGTACGCTTCGTCGAGCAAGTTGCGCCGCTGTGAAAGGAAGGCGACCACAGCGCCCGTGCGTACATCCTTGCCCGTGCGGCACACCTGCAGACGCATCCCGCGTTCAAAACGCCCAGAGCAAACGCGCATGAACGCGATACGGTCCCGGTGTGCGGGGTCCATGTTGGCCTGGATCTTGAAAACCATGGCAGTGCAGGCGGGCTCATGGGGCGCGACAGTCCTTTGCACGCTCTGCCGTGGGCCGGGGGCTGGCGCGAATTCGACCAGTGCATCAAGTACCTCTTGCACGCCAAAGTTGTTCACAGCAGAGCCGAAGTAGGTAAGGGACTGTTGACCCAGCAGAAACGCTGATCTGTCCAGTGGATGCCCCGCATGAACGACCAAGTCCATTTCTTGAACTGCTTTTTCGAAGACTCCAGGAAACCGTTGTGCGGTAAGCGGGTTGTCACGCCCTGGCAGTAGTTCGTCATCCACACGGCTTTCCGAGCCCGCCTTGAAGACGCGCAGATGATCCGCTCGGATGTCAAACACGCCGCGAAACTCTCTGCCCATGCCTACGGGCCACGTCATCGGAACGACGGCCATGCCCAGTGTTTGCTCGATCTCATCAATAAGGTCAAGCGGGTCTCTCACCTCGCGGTCAAGCTTGTTGATGAAGGTGATGATGGGCGTATTGCGAGATCGGCAAACGTTCAGAAGCCGAAGGGTCTGCGCTTCCACACCGTTGGCAGCGTCGATCACCATCACGGCTGCGTCAACGGCCGTCAACACGCGGTAAGTGTCTTCCGAAAAGTCCTGGTGCCCGGGCGTATCGAGCAAGTTGATGACGCACCCCCGGTACTCCATCTGCATCACCGAACTGGCGACCGAGATTCCCCGCTGCTTCTCAATGTCCATCCAGTCGGAAGTCGCGTAGCGCGAGGATTTTCGGGCCTTCACAGATCCAGCGATGTGAATAGCACCCGCGTAGAGCAAGAGCTTTTCAGTCAGTGTGGTCTTGCCCGCATCGGGGTGCGAAATGATGGCGAAGGTCCTGCGTCGGCTCACCTCCTGCACTTGGGTCAACTGCATGTTCATCTGCCTTTCGGTGCATTTGCAAGCCGGAGGCTGGCCGCCGCTTCTCGCCCTGGTGAATCTGGGCGCTTGTAGCCCCCGGTAATCCCTTGTTTGCTGAGAACCCACTGCCACAGTTGAATGTCGCGTGCGCGGAAAGCTCCTGCACAGGACAGCAGGTAGTACGTCCACATGCGGTAAAACCGCTCGCCCAATTGGTCTTTGAACTGTGGCCAGGACGCTTCGAAGTTGGCATGCCACGCCATCAGCGTCTTGTCGTAGTCGCTTCCAAAGTTGTGCAGGTCTTCCACCACAAACAGGTCATCCGCTGCATCGCCGATTTGCCCGATAGAGGGCAGGTCTCCGTTCGGAAAGATGTACTTGTCGATCCAGGGGTCGGTCGCCGAGTCCCTTTGGTTCTTGCCAATCGTGTGCAGCAAAAATAGCCCGTCATCCGCAAGGCACCTGTGGGCGACCTGCATGAAGGTGCGGTGGTTTTTTCGCCCTACATGCTCGAACATTCCAACGCTGGCGATGCGATCAAACCGCTCATTGATGGTGCGGTAGTCCTGCAAGCGAAATTCCAGGGGCAGGTGCGCATATCTGTTTTGCGCCCAGGCGGTCTGCTCTTTGGAAATGGTGACCCCCACACAGTGCACTCCATGCCGCTCGGCGGCATAGGCCATCAAACTGCCCCAGCCACAGCCGATATCGAGCAGTCTCATGCCAGGCTTGAGCTGCAGCTTGCGGCAGATCATTTCCAGCTTCGCTTCTTGCGCTTGCGCAAGATTGCTGGCGCCGTCCCAGTAGCCGCAGGTGTAGGTCATTCTGGGGTCGAGCATCGCTTCGTAGAACTCATTGCCGAGGTCATAGTGGACCTCGCCCACCTTCCACGCCCGTTTGAGGTTTTGCCGATTGAGAAGGCGGGTGCGCAGTGCGTGAAAAGCAAGCCGAAGCGGCTGCACCTGGCGATCCAGCCGGGCGCGCAATACCCGCGTAAAAAACTCATCCAGACGCTCGGCCTGCCAGTCGCCATCCATGTATGCCTCTCCGAGGCCCACGCTACCCAAAGAGAACACCCGCTCTGGCACTTTGGCGCCCAGCAACTCGATATCCCAGGGGCGACCGCCGTTGACCTTCACGTCGGCTTCGACCAGCATGTCCATCATGAGTTTTTGCAGCCGACTTTCCTCGCCCCGGATCGGGTGTTTTGGGGTTCCGTCATGGAAATTGTTCATCCTCTACCTTTACTGGTCACGAGCTCAATTTTTGAAACATGGCTGACTGCGTGGATGCGCCTAGTTCGGCGTCAAACGGGCCGATGTCGTCAAAGCGCACGCAATAGCCGTGGCGCGAGGCCACGCCCAGCGCCCACCGTCTGAAGCGGGCACGGCCCCACTCAAATCGGTGATCGGGGTGACGCATCGCGTCGGGGTGCATGCCGTGCAGGACGTTGTAGTCCTGGTTGGGAGTGGTCACCATCACGTGCCTGGGGCGGTACGAGCGAAAAACCGCCTCTTCAACGCGCCCCAGGTGTTGGGGGTCCACGTGCTCGATCGTCTCCAGCAACACGGCAGCATCAAAGTCGACAAACTCTGCATTCGCCTCCATGAAAGAGACGCAGCGAAGCTCTATCTGCGGCGCTGGTTGGGACGGCAGGTTGTCCAGAGCCCGCTGCGCGCACGCCAGCGACGAGTTGGAAATGTCGACACCGACAATGCGATTGATTTGAGACTCCTGCGCAAGCCGCAGCAAAAGGCTGCCCTCGCCGCAGCCCAGGTCCAGCACAGACCGGGCACCGACCGACCGCAAGTAGCCCAGCACGGCAGCCAGGCGCTCCTCATGCAGGTCTGTGGTGTCCCTGGCACAAACATCCCGAATCCACGCGGGCATCTCTGCGGACATCTCACTGGCGCCAGCCCAATCGTCATGGAAGGCGTTCATGTGCGAGCGCCTCACAGTGATGCCTCCCGGCGGCGCTCATCGATTTCTTCCTGGCAATCTGCGCAGAAGGGAGTTGCAGGGTCGTTCAGCAGACGGTCTAGGGGTATCGGCAACTCGCACTGACAGCACATGCCCAAGGTGCCCGCTTCCTTGCGCTGTAGGGCCGCACTCAGTCGGCGCTGCTGAATCAACATGCGTTCCCGCTGGACGGAAGCCATGGCTTGTTGCTGCATGGCGTCCATGCGCGAAAGGCGTCCTACGCTAGATTGATCCAGGATCACCGTGGCGGCGTTCTCGCGCGCCATGGACAGGCTGTGCTCAACCGATTGGTGCAGGGCTTGAAGGCGGCATTCCACAGCGCTCAATTCGGCATTCGACAGATTGTTTTGTGCCATCAATACTCCTGTTGCAAAAGGCGACCGTGAAGGCCCCTTTCATTGAAAGAACGCACCCGGGGGCCATGGCATGGTCATGGCGCTGGGTGGTGTCACGCTGGTGGCCGCATGGAAACCAGGGCGACCCCGTCTGGGCGGATGGTGACGACGCGGACCAGAAGGCGCTGCCCTTCGCGGACATGCCCGCCCCACTCGGTATGAAACCAGTCTGGTAATTCGTGCCTTGGCAAGATGGCATGTCGCTCTCCCTGTATGAGGACAGGGATTGCACACTCCTGCATGGGCCCGAGGACCACGGCCTCCAGAGTGCAGTCGCGCAATGAGGACTCGCGCGCGCGGGTCTCGGCGGGATGTGCTGGATAGCCCAGGTAACCGATGGAACCCGACCACAGGTCCATCAGGGCGTTTGATTCAAGGAGTGGGGCCGTCATCGTTCACGCCCTTGCGCCCGGCGCTGTTCTCGCCACGGCTTCACGGGGCGGGTGCCCCATGAAAAAAGGTGTGAAGTCGTTCGCAAAAGCATGTCAATGCTCCTTCAAATGCAAGCTGCAGGGACCCACGCAAAAATGCGCAAGCCAAGCGGCCACTACATGGGAGACAAGCTGACAGCCTCGGAAGGGGCGCCGAGGCGACGCGGTATCACATCAGGTGCAAGCCTGGCCGAGGCGTGGGCTCGGCGGGTTTTTAAGAGACCCTCCGTGAGAGGGTGCGACCTGAGATGTGAAGAACTACATGGGACTGATAGACGTAAATGCGCGGGACTGTGAACTGGCAATGGTAGAAGAACCGAGCCGATGCTTCAAGTCTTCAGCCGGACTGGGCCGTGCTGCCCACCGGTTGTTTGCGAGATCCATGTGGGTACAAAGTGCGGACGTGTTGCCATGCGGCGGCGACCACAATCAACGGCAGAGCAAGCTCTAGCGTCTCCTCAATGGAGAGCATCAGCATCGCGAAAGTCACCGGTATCACCCATTCAAAGTCCTGCGCCAGGACGTTGACGGCCCGGTCCAGCATTTTGGCAATTACGGCTGTTGCAATGAATGCAATCACTGCCGAGCGGATCGCGTCGCTTCCGCGCACACGTTGGCGCAGTGTACGGGTGTAGTGCCACGCGAGGCACAACAGGCTCGCCGCAAACAAAGCCACTGCGCACAACGCCCACAGTTTTTCTCCCGAGAGCGGTCCCTTGAGATAGTAGGAAACACGCAGGACGCTGGACCCCGTCAGGCGGATGTGCGCATCCCACTCGCGGGCGCCCAGACCAAAAATTACGATCAACAGCGCTACACGCGAAGACGTCCAGTGTCGGATCCCCCTGGCTGGCGCCATCGCCACTGTCCCAAACGCCACCGCATAGAACCCCAGCGTGAGTGACTCGATGAATCCGTCCTCTTGCATCACTGCGAACAGAGTCTCTTCAGAGAGCGCTGCCCAAAGCAGTTTGCCGACTATTGCGGCAGCGCCGACTAACCACCATGTGTTGAAACGAAGCAAACGGTGCCCTCCTGGGGTTGGTTTGCCAGCCCACGAGGTGGGCGGCAGGTTCGGTTGTCAGCGCAGGATGAGTACCGGTGCTTTGCTCAAACGCAAGAGCGTTGTGGTGGTGCTGCCCACCACCAACTGGCGAATGCGGGAGTGACCGTAGGCGCCCATCACCAGCAGGATGTTGCCCTGCGCCTGCACCAACTCAGGCAACGCTTGTTCAGGCTCGCCCTCCAGCAACACCGTGGCGGCCAGAAAGCCTGCATCAGTCAGCACCTTGTGGGCCTCTTGCAGTTGCACATGGGACTCGGGCGTGTCTGCTGCTGCCATGGCGATCAGCGCTGGAATGCCCTTGAGCATGGGGCTGCGAGCCAGGGTTTCAAGCATCTTTCGTGCGGTAGCGCTGCCGTCGTAGGCGACCACAAAGCGCTCAGGCTCGGCAAAATGCTCGGACGTGACCACCAGCACCGGGCGCTTGACGGCCCGGACCACGCGCTCCACATGGTGGTCAAGGTGCAGTTTGGCAAAACCGGTCGCGTGGAAATGCTCGCCCAGCACAAACAGCCGTGCATCCGGCTCCATGTCCAACACGCCATCCACCACCTCGCCGTGGCGCATGCGGCCATCCACTTTTTGCACGCCGAACAAGCGCGCCCGTTCCTGGGCTTTGGCCAGCATCTGGCGGCCCGCCTCTTGGGCCAGCTTTCCACGTTGCGCATCAATCTCGCTCAATTGACCCAGCAGGGATTCCTGCGCGCCAAACCCAAGGGCCCCGCTCAGATCGGTGGCGGCCGAGCGGTCCGGGTCACGCTCCAGAATGTGGAGAAACTCCAGCGGCACATCCAGCCGCTGGGCGGACCAAGCGGCCCAGTAGATCACGGCGGCTGTAGCCGCAAGGCCATCAATGCAGGCGTATACCTTGTTCATGTCTTTGTCTCCTGGTTTATTAGTGCATCAGTTTTTCAACAGCACCGGGCTTGTCGTGAATGGCAAAGCGGTCCACCAGCGTGGCGCTGGCTTCGTTCATGCCCACGACTTCCACCTCAGTGCCTTCTCGGCGGAACTTGAGAACGGCCTTGTCCAGCGCGCTGACGGCCGTGATGTCCCAGAAGTGGGCACCGCTCACGTCAATGCGCACCTTCTCAACGGCTTCCTTGAAGTCGAATGAGCCCAAGAAGGTTTCTGACGACGCGAAAAATACTTGGCCCACAACGGTGTAAACCCGCTCGCGCCCCTCGTTCTCGCTCGTGCGGTCCACGCGCAGCACGCGACCCACCTTGTGTGCAAAGAAGATGCCCGACAGCAGCACGCCCACAAACACGCCCTTGGCCAGGTCATGTGTGGACACAGTCACCACCACGGTGGCAATCATCACGATGGACGAGCTGGGTGGGTGCTGGCGGAGGTTGCGCACCGAGTCCCAGCTGAAGGTGCCAATGGCCACCATGATCATTACCGCCACCAGAGCGGCCATGGGGATCTGCTTGACCCAGGGGCCAAGGAACACCACCATCAAAAGCAGAAAGATACCGGCCGAAAAAGTGGACAGCCGGGTGAAACCACCCGACTTCACATTGATCACCGATTGCCCGATCATGGCGCAACCCGCCATGCCGCCGATAAAACCGGTAGCAATGTTTGCCACGCCTTGGCCCATGCATTCGCGGTTCTTATTGCTGGGGGTATCGGTCAGGTCATCCACGATTGCGGCAGTCATCATGGACTCAAGCAAGCCCACCACTGCCAGCGCGGCAGAGTAGGGAAGAACAATTCTCAGCGTTTCGAAGTTCAGCGGAATGTCTGGAATCAGGAACACCGGAAGGCTGTCGGGCAGTTCGCCCATGTCGCCCACCGTCCGGATGTCCATTCCGATTGCCATGGAGATGACCGTCAGTACAACAATGGTGATGAGTGGAGAGGGAACGGCTTTGGTGATGTACGGGAAGCCATAGATGATGGCAAGGCCCCCAGCTGTCATGGCATACACCTGCCAGCCCACATTGGTGAGTTCCGGCAACTGAGCCAGGAAGATCAGGATGGCCAGCGCATTGACGAACCCGGTGACGACTGAGCGCGACACAAAGCGCATCAAAAGGCCCAGTTTCAATACTCCTGCCAGAATTTGCAGGACTCCGGTGAGAATCGTTGCCGCCAGGAGGTACTGCAGCCCGTGTTCCTTGACCAGCGTGACCATGAGCAACGCCATGGCGCCGGTAGCGGCGGAGATCATGCCGGGCCGCCCGCCCACAAAGGCAATGATCACGCAGATGCTGAATGAGGCATAAAGCCCCACTTTGGGATCAAGGCCCGCGATGATGGAAAAAGCAATGGCTTCAGGAATCAGCGCCAGAGCGACGACGATGCCAGCCAGAAGGTCTCCACGGATGTTGGAAAACCACGTTTGGCGTATAGAGGAGAGATTCATAGGCAGAGGCAAAAAAAGAAAGACGACGCGCAGCGACCATGGGAACCGATCGGCTCGGGAGCGAAGTGGCTAGCTTGCCGACGCGAAATGCGTAGCCCTTGCTGTGAGACAAGGACGCTTGAAGCGGCGAAACGAAAAATGCGGGAGGAAATAATGGGCCGCAAGGCACGCCTAAAGGGCGCCTAGGGCTAACGCAAACACAGCGCTATGGCGGTGTCACGGAGCAGAAAAAACCGCGTGGCAATTCCTTGCTTCGGGCTGTGCCCGAGCTGTGCAGGGAGGGTCGCAGCAAGTTGTGCATCGCACCATTGTAACGAGGTACGCCCTATTTAACTAATTTGAAGGTCTTCGATCATTCAGGTGGGATGTGTGCGGCTAAACGCATCTCGGAAAAACCTGCACAAATGCGACGGCGCGCGCCATCTTCAATGGGAGCGAAATGAATCGTTGATACACCATAGATTTTTGCGATTTTCGAAGGAATCCTGGCCGACCCTCACTTTGAGTTGGGCCATGGTCGCAATCACGGCCGCGTAGGCGTCTGGTGGAGACGTTGAGGCTCTCAATCACCAGAGCCCTCTCTTGTTCACCTGGGCGAGTACCGTGGATAGCGCTGCGAGCGACTGTGGCTCGTTCAGCATCTCCCTGAGCTTGAAAGTCTGTGGCATCGCAATCCCGGCGGCTTCGTGCGTACGCCTGAGCACTTGCTCCACCAAACTGGTTCGAGGGACGAACGTGTAGTGGACATCGCAATCGAGGCCTTGGGCCAAGCGCGCGAGCGTGTTCAGCGTAATGGTTCCGTTTGCCTCGGCTTGCTCAAGTTTCCGCGCACCCTGAGCGGTCATGCCCAAGCGCTCCCCCAAGGCTTTTGAACTCATTCCCAGTGCCAAGCGCACCGTCTTAGCCCATCCACACCTGGGCGTTGCAGGGCGCTGCAGTTTCGCGAAGTCGCAAAACTGCCTGTCAAGTTCGGCCAAGCGGGCGAGATCCAGGCGATTCTTCAAAACGGTCAAACAATTGAGACAACAGACTGGTTGCCCATGCAAACGGTCGGGCAACCCCTAACTTCCCATTGAAGGTCAGACAAGCTCCGGCGACCTAAACGGCACTCCTGCTCCGCTATCTTCGCAGGCCACGGTCTCGAAAGGGACCAATTAGTCTCATATTAACTTGAATGGCGAATGATGCTGCGTTTGGAAAAATCGACTCTCGGAAACTTTGGAGCCCAGGACATGATGGGCTTGGTGACATCACGGGGATGGGAAGCCATCTTGCCGGATGCACTCGAAGACAACCAGCTTTTGTTGGTGTCAGACCAGTTCAGAGATCTCCTGTCGGGCATCGCTTGGAGCGGGGACCATGATCCAGCCCGTGCGGCTTTGCCGCTTACCCTGCTACTCCTTGCAAAGGCGGGTGCCAAAGGCTCAGAAGAGAGCTTCGAAATCGGGTTGGATACCCTGCAGGCGGCATTGTGTTTGCTGAACACTGCTGTCGATCGGGAGATCGTCAATCGGATGCTGAACCGCAGTGATCCCTCGCCGTTGGGCGAAGACCTGTTGCAGGCCCTGATCATGCTGGTTCAGGATGCCAAGGAGAACGCCGAATCGGCTTGCACCGCTTAATTGGGAACAATGCTCTTGAAATCGGTTTTGACGGTTTTGAGCAGTTCATTGACCGAAGCATCATCCAGCTCCGGGCAGTACGCCGCCACCACCAACGTCAAAGGATGGATTTGCATGTGCTGGGCTAACACTTCGATGGTGCGCAGGCTGGGGACCTGATGACCTTGCTCGATGCGGCTGATGTGACGGCGGCTCGTTGCGAGCAACATGTCTTCCTGAACGAGGCCCCGTGCCGCGCGCAATTGCTGAAGCGCTCGACCAAAGTCGGCTTGGGGACGGACACGCTTTCGGGAAGACATTCCCTCGATTTCCGCCCAACGGGACTAAAAAGACCACGACCAACTAGTCTCATTGAACTGTTAATCGAACTTATTCCTGTTGGAAATCTGTGTCTGAACTAGCGCCATGCCCATACTCTTTCTGGACTTCGATGGTGTCTTGCATCCGGAGCATTGCAATGCGGCCAAGCATTTTTGCTGCCTACCGATCCTCGAAGATGCGCTACGGCATGTACCAGGGTGCCAAGTCGTGATCACCAGCACTTGGCGACTGGAACAATCCTATGAGGGTCTACTGCAAAGGTTCTCTCCGGACATTGCTGCGATGATCGAAGGCGTCACCCCCAGATATTGCGATCTAACGAACGTCCCGAGTACGCTAGTTGGCTATCAGCGGGAGGCGGAGTGCCACGCCTGGCTTTGGGCCAACGAAATGCCGCATCGCAGCTGGGTGGCCGTGGATGATCGATCTTGGCTATTCCGGCCGTTTTGCAAGTCATTGTTTTTGGTCGATGGCCGCGCGGGGCTAACGCAGGCTACCGGTTCGCAACTTGCAGCTCGTCTTCAAAGCCTTCTTTGAAAAGGCAGCCGGGAAGGTAGACGACAGGCCCTCAGATAACAAAGCTGGGGCTCACCGATAGTGAAAATACCTCTCGTCGGAAAAGTGGGGGCCACCTTTCTGCCCCCTCGCTCGGCTCTACTGGAGCTGCACTTGGCAAGTTGAAGGATGGCTCAGTATGTCAATTCGATCCAGCGCAGTCCATAGCGCTGAATATCGCCAGAATCGGGCCACCAGCCTCCAACTTCCCCTGCATCTGTCTGTGTGAGTTCGAGCCCATCGTCGGTTACCAAGCGGGTGTGCTCTGGGAAATCCAGAACGTAAGCGTCGTCCTCGAAGTCAATGACCGGTTTGACCCCAGACCAACCGAAATGATTGGATCCATTGTTCTTCCCCAGATCAATGAGACCCACCACCTTGCCTACAGATCCCTGAGGCAAGAACTCATCCGGAGCATTCAATTTACGGCCTTCGCCGGAAGCAAAAATCTGCATAGGTGATCTCGTTTGACGCGGTCTGCCCAATGGTAGTCGCAAGTTCTGATTAGCAGGCGCTTCAGGGGAAAGATCAAAGTCTGCTGGACACCTGAAGGCGCGTTGGTGAGTCAAATTTGATTAGTGTACGTTTGTTCACTAACATATCGAGCATGGCCCGAACCAACCGCGACACGATGCATTTGCTCAGTCTCCGAGCGCTGTATAGGAGTGAGGGATGCTTTCCGTCTTACAGTCGGATCGCTTCCCATCTGGGGTTCAAGGCCAAAAACGCCGCCTTCAAGCTCATCGGCCGACTCATCTCAAGTGGGCACTTGGTGAAGTCTCCTGGGGGACGCGTGGCACCGAGCGAGAGATTCTTTACGTTGGACCTCAGTAACGACGAGGTGCGCGCAGGATTTGGTGCCGACTTTGAGGCCAATGGCCTTATGCAAGCTCAGGCTCTAGACCAAATGCTGACGGCAAAGCCTTCAAAAACCGTCTTTGTAAAGTTGCGCGGCGATTCAATGGTGGACGCTGGGATCCTGAGCGGGGACATCGCAGCGGTTGAGATTGCGCATCAAGCTGCACCAGGCGAAATCGTGATTGCGGAGGCGGATGGCCACGTCACGGTGAAAGAATTCCAGATGTTCGAGGGACGGCCTCGCCTAGTGCCTCGAAACGCCAGCATGCAGCCTCTAGAACCTCAAAAATCGCTGAGGATCATTGGTGTGGTCAGGGGAATTGTGCGAACTTTTAGACCACCGCCAACCGGCAAGGCTAAGCTAACGAAGTGGGGGGTAACGGTATGACAACGACCAGCAAAATTGAGTGGACAGAGCAAACGTGGAATCCAACAGTGGGTTGCACCAAGATTTCTCCTGGGTGTAAACACTGCTATGCGGAAGCCATGGCAAAACGACTCAAGGCAATGGGCACGCCGGGCTATGAGAACGGATTTGCTTTGACGCTCTTGCCGGACCGCCTCAATGATCCCATCAAGCGTAAGAAGCCGACGGTCTACTTTGTGAACTCAATGTCCGACCTCTTTCATGAGCGGGTACCCAATGAGTACATTGAGAAGGTGTTTGAGGTGATTGCGCAGACGCCACACCACACGTACCAAATTCTGACGAAACGGGCTGCCAGGATGGAACGCTTTTTCCGGCGTCGCTCTGTTCCGAGCAACGCTTGGCTAGGCGTGTCCGTGGAGGACCGAAAATATGGAGTGCCTCGCATCGATCATCTGCGCAAGGTGCCGGCGAGTATTCGGTTTCTTTCCGTAGAACCGCTTCTTTCCGATGTGGGCGAGCTTGACCTGACAGATATTCACTGGGTCATCGTCGGTGGTGAATCGGGGCCAAAGGCGCGTCCGATGAAAACTGAATGGGCGGAGGCTGTGCGTGTTCAATGCCAAGAACAAGAGGTCGCATTCTTCTTCAAGCAATGGGGTGGCTGGGGTGCAGATGGCAAGAAACGTGCGAAGGCAGCCAACGGACGCGAACTCAACGGACGTACTTGGGACGAAATGCCAACGACCGTTGTTCAGCGTGTGACCATTCCCATAAGGCTGGAACAAACAGCACAGTGTTGAAGTTTCAAGACCTTGGTTCTTGAGGAGTTGAGCTTGGCTATAGAGGCTCTGCACTCGGTAGCGCGGCGATATCATGCAGCAGGTCCTCAGCAACAACAAAGATGGTGAAACACTCCGATAAGTACGTTTGGGTAGTTGGTTCCTCACCACCACCGCTGGACCCCCACAGTGTTGTGAAACATGAAATCGTCCGGGAGTACCTGAGCCGCTATGTTCAGGTGCTTATGAGCAACTACGTCATTGATCGGCTGGTCCTTTCCATCGTGGATGGCTTTGCGGGGGGTGGAGAGTACAGCGGGGAGAAGGCGGGCGAATTCGTGCCTGGCTCCCCACAAATCGTGATTGACGCGTTGACCGAGCAAGGTGCACTTCTGAACGTGGGTCGCGAGAAGCCGCGTACCCTGGATGTGCGCTACTACTTCGTCGAGAAGACGCGCTCAAACTTTGAATACCTGAACGCGCTTTTGACGGCCCGATATGGGGTTCATCGCAAGGGACAAGACATCATCACTTTGCCAGGGACGTTTCAGAATAACTTTGCTGGGATCCGGAAGGACATTCAGAGCAGGTCTAGAAAACACCGGTCGATATTCCTCCTTGATCAGTACGCCTGGGACCAAGTCCCTGGCGCATTGCTCAAAGAAATCTTTAGCACCATCGAAGGTGCCGAGGTCATTCTTACTTTCGGCGTCGATAGCCTGATTTCCTTTCTCAGCGACAACCACAAGAGCCGCGAGAAGATGACGCAAATGGGTTTCGCGGAGTACATCGATTGGACTGCGCTCGAATCCTTGCGGGGCACGAGCGGGCCCGCCTGGCGAGCGGCCATTCAGCGTAATTTGGCCAATGCGCTCATACGGACCAGTGGCGCGCGACATTCCACCATCTTCTATGTGACGCCGCTCGGTAGCAGTCCTTGGACGTATTGGCTCGTGCACCTGTCGAACAACTACAAGGCGCGCGATTGTTGATTTCCATCTCAAAGTGACCCACAAGAGTTAGTAAGGGGATGCGGACAAAAACTTGGACTACCAGGAGGTAGTTCATGTACTCATACGCAGACAGGATTCGTGCAGTTGAGCTTTACATTAAGCTTGGCTTGCGTGTCAGAGCCACCATTCGCCAGTTGGGATACCCAACCAAGAACGCATTGAAAGGCTGGTATCAGCACTACCTGAAGCATCAGGATTTGCCAGTAAGCCAAGCACCAAGAGCACCGAAATATTCGCTACAGCAAAGACAGGTGGCGGTTGCTCATTACCTCGCCCACGATCGCTGTATTGCCGCCACGATGAGGGTTTTGGGTTACCCGGGTCGAGGAACGTTGACTGCGTGGGTTCGGCAAGACTGCCCTGACACCTGCAAATCGAGAGTAGGCAGGTCTTGGCCGACTACAAAGCCTGATGCTTTGATGTGTGAGGGCGTGGTGCAACTGTGTGCCCGCCAATCAAGTGCACAGGAGATTGCGGACAAGTTAGGGGTATGCCGGGGAACCTTGTACAACTGGAAAAATCAGTTGCTTGGCCCTTGTGCCCCAGCCTCAATGAAACACAGTCCAAAGCGATCGCCAGTGTTGGATGAAGCAGCACTCAGGCGCCAAGTTGAATCATTGCGCCAGGATGTTCGGCGGCTGAAGATAGAACGTGAGCTTCTCAAGCAGGCCCATGAAATCTTAAAAAATGGAGCTGACATTGATCTGCATAGGCTGGCAAACAAAGATAAGGCTGTGCTGGTTGAAGCGTTGCACGGGCAGTATGAATTGCCAGAACTGCTTTCTCTTGTTGGCCTTGCTAGAAGCTCGTATTTTTACCATCGTGCTCGGCTGAAGCTGGCTGACAAATACGTTGATTTACGCCGAAGCATCACAGAGATCTTCGACAACAACTACCGTTGCTATGGATATCGCAGGGTGCAGGCATCCCTGCTCAAGGAGTGCACGGGCATCTCAGAGAAGGTGGTTCGCCGGCTGATGAAGCAGGAGGGCTTGATCGTGGCCAAGCCCAAACGCCGCAGATATAACTCATACCTTGGAGAGATAGGCGCTGCCCCACAAAACCTCATCAATCGAGACTTCCATGCTGCTGCTCCCAATGAGAAGTGGCTCACCGACATTACTGAATTCCAGATTCCTGCTGGCAAGGTTTACCTGTCGCCAGTCATTGATTGCTTTGACGGGCTGGTGGTGAGCTGGTCGATTGGGACTCATCCCAACGCAAACCTCGTCAACACAATGCTGGATGCGGCCATTGATGCTGTTCAAGGCAGCGAGAGCCGTCCTGTGATTCATTCTGATCGTGGAGCTCACTACCGATGGCCTGGCTGGCTCTCGAGGGTCCATGATGCAAAGTTGGTTCGCTCGATGTCTCGTAAAGGGTGCTCACCAGACAACGCTGCGTGCGAAGGCTTCTTTGGAAGGCTAAAGATGGAGCTGTTCTATCCTAGCAACTGGCAATCAACAACGATTGAGCAGTTCATTGAAGCTGTCGATACTTACATTCGTTGGTACAACGAAAAACGCATCAAGGTATCTCTGGGACGTCTAAGTCCTGTGGAATACCGGAACAAACTTGGCCTAGCCGCATAAAACCAGTCCAAGTTTTTATCCGCACCTCCGGTGGGTCACTTTTGCATGGAAATTAACAGCCAGCCGCCGAAGGCATATCAGAAGTCACAGTTGGCCGTCGTTACGGCGACAAGCGTTACGTCGGTATCGACGGACAGGAAGCGGCTTTTGACCTTGCGGCCATCAAGACCGAAGCGCGGAAGATTGACGCGGCGGTGAAAGCGAAAGCGTCCAAGTTAACCGACGACGCCAAGTCGAAATTGGAGCGCGCTTCGGACGCATTCATTGCCGCTATCGGCGCTGGCGCGACCGCCGTCAAATGGGCAGAATCCGCGACCCCGGCTCTTGCCGCGCTT
This sequence comes from Comamonas sp. C11, assembly GCF_024496285.1. Taxonomy (NCBI): domain Bacteria; kingdom Pseudomonadati; phylum Pseudomonadota; class Betaproteobacteria; order Burkholderiales; family Comamonadaceae; genus Comamonas; species Comamonas sp. C11. Next base: position 9,157 of record NZ_CP101744.1, on the reverse strand, counting down.
CGGCAGGCGCTTGCAGCGGCGGATACCGAACTTACCGACGCACAAGACCAAAAAATTGTCGCGTTGGAAGAAATGGCAGAAGCCATCCCGGGAAACGAAGAAGCCCACACAAAGGCGCGAGGTTGGGTCGTCGAGCGCCTACCCAAATTCATGTATCTTGAAGACTATCCTGAAATTAAAGGCCATCAGGATATTGCGAAGTTTCTCAAGCGTAAGAGCGAAGGACAGCAAACAGCGGCCGACATAAACTTTGAAAAGCTGTGCAAAGTCGCGGGATTAAGCCCCAAAAAGCTGCAAGAACTATTGCAAATCAACGACCAAGAAACACGTGGGCAGTTGGCGAACCGCGCTGGTGCCGTCGTCACAACCGCTATTCGCAAGCGTTGGAAGGACCGCGAATTGAAGGTGCGGTTCAACTTAGACGCGCAACACTTCGACACGCTGATTTCCGATCCCAACAGCGTATATGACGTTGAAGTGAACCTTGATGAACGAAGCCGTGGCTTTCAATGGTTCTTCGCCTTTTACATCGTGTTCGCGGCAGATACCGAAGACGGCGAAGCGGACGGCGCGATTTTGCTTCTGGACGAACCCGGCCTTTATCTCCATGCGCGTTCGCAAGGAGACTTGCTCCGTCACCTAGAAGACGATTTCACCAACCAAATCGTCTATACGACGCATTCCCCATTCATGGTTCCGACACACCAACTGGATTGGGTTCGAACGGTCAACATCGCCGAAGAAGAAGGCACGACCGTTTCCAATGATCCGAACGGTGATGCGCGCACCCTGTTCCCATTGCAAGCCGCTCTTGGATACGACCTTGCTCAAAGCCTGTTTATCGGACCGAGCAATTTGGTCGTTGAAGGCGTCACCGACTTTTGGATTCTGTCGGCAGTTTCCGCGTATCTGAATGACCAAGGCAAAGTCGGTCTTGATGAGCGGCTGACCGTGACGCCTGCCGGGGGCGCGCAAAAAGTTCACTACATGGTGGCGTTGCTGACGTCGGAACACTTGAAGGTCTTGGTTCTGTTCGATGACGAGAAGGACGCCAAGGCAACGCGGGATGATTTGGTCAAGGGCAGGCTTATTCGGTCGGATAGTGTCGTTTTCGCGAGCGAGGCATTCGAAGAGCCACCCGCCGAAGCCGACATTGAAGATATATTGGACCCAGCGGTTTACGAAGCACTTGTGCGCGAAGCCTACGCCAAGGAACTCAAGGGCAAGACGCTGGAACTGAATACCCACATTCCTCGCATAGCCCGTCGCTTCGAAGCGGCGTTTGATTCACTGTCGATAGGCTTTCACAAAACGCGCCCGACAAGGCTGTTCTTGCAAAAGATGGCAAGCGACCCGTCGTCAGTGTTGCCTGCAGGAAGCGAAGGCCAGTTCGAACGCCTGTTCAAAGCCATCAACGCAGCGTTTGAAAAGCATCTTGCGCGATAATTAATATAGGCTGTTTTTGTGAGTCCTATCAAATCTAAAAAGCGAGTTGCAGATCACGGAGAGGTATAAGACCCCAAAATCAAGTCATGGCGGCCACCTCGTTCGGCGATGTGCTCAAGACGATGGAATGACTTTTTATATAGGCGACCAAAAACGAATATCCAGGAGAAGGACACATGACGAAACCGGATCAGAACGAACCGTTTTTCATTACCGAGAAAGTCGCGGCCGAAATGATCGCCGCAGGCTACGAGTTTGAACCGCCGGCCATTCCTTGCACTATCCGCCTACGCGACGTGCTGGAGCGCATGACCGATGCCGGGCTAGCATTGCAGCCGGGCGAGATCGCCGACCAGGAGCGCGAGCACCGGCAGAACAAGCGATTTTTAGCTGGCTAAGTTGGATATGGTATTTTTCTTGGTATTGCTGAAATCGTTATTTTTAAGTTGTTGTAAATAAATAGAATTATTTTACTATTTACAATAGAGTGGGAGTGATCTCGCGTCTGGCATAGTCAGGCAGCTCAAGGCATAAAAAGCTGATAAGCCCGCATCATTGCGGGCTTTTTTTGTTCTTGCTCAATGCTCTCAAGCATTGGTTGATTGCATCGTGTAAAAGCTTTGGCAGCCACATAATGCAGTAGTGACAAACGCATAACTTGCAAGTTAAAGACTACATCAATAACACCACTCTTCTCACCTTTGCTTTACATGGGACGGAGAGTGGCCCAGTCACCCGAGTCAACGGTGATCGCAGCGCATCAAGTCAATGACCTCGCTGGCAGCCCGCCTGACTGGTTTTCTGCGCAGCCACACCAAATGCACGGGCATCGCCACGCCGTTTTTTAGGTTGTCGAACTCCAACACTCGCACGCGTGCGGCCGCGACCGCCGCCTCAACCGCGGCTAAAGGCAGGTTGGCCCAGCCAGCCCCCAGCTCGACAAGCGCCAACGCCGCCTCCACCGAATTCACGTGCCATCGCGCATCGGAGACCAAAAGCCGGCGATCTACGACATCGTCATTCGGGCCTGCCACCACGATCTGTCGGCTGCCGCTCAGATCCTCTAAACGCCGCAGATTGGCAGGCAGCCCGTGGGTGCCCACAGCGGTCGATGCGACTGCGACAAAAAGCATATTGGCCACGTGGGTGAAGCCCTCTTCCCGGTTGACATCGGTGGACACGGGCAGCAGCGCCAGATCGACTTGTTCTTGGTGCAGCATCGCACGCACCTCGTCTTGCGGCAATCGAAGCACATTCACTCGCAGCAGCGGGTAGCGACTGCCAAGCTGGCCCAAAACCTTTAGCAGGTGCTGGTCGGAAACACCGGCCGCTACGCCAACGGTGAGTGCGCTCTCCAAATCCTGCGAAAGCTCTAAAGCATGGATCTGCAGCATACGCAACCTGCTGGCAACTGAGCGTGCGTGCGGCAGCAGTGCCAGCGCCTGTGGGGTAGGCACGGCCTCGCGGCGCGAGCGGTCAAACAAGGGATAGCCAAGTCCGGCCTCCATATTGGCGACCCCCATGCTCACTGCAGATGGCACGCGGCGTAGCGCACGGGCCGCCGCCGAGAAAGAGCCATGGTCGACCACGGCGAGAAAAAGCGCGATGTCATCGCTAGAAAGGGACATAGATCTATCAGTTTTATTGAAAGAATGTGACTTTTAAAATCAACATACTTGAATATAACATCCGCACATTTTTAAACCATCTCAATAGGAGTGTGCAGTGCAAGGTGTAAAACGCAAGCTGGTCTACGTAGGAGGCTACGAGACCCTAGGACTGGCGGTGGGCATGGTCGTGATGACTTTGCTAACGGGGGAATCACCGGCTACCACAGGGCCATTGGCGCTGATGATCACGGGGGTGGCAACGGTATGGAACCTGGCCTTCAACTACCTGTTTGAGGCATGGGAGCGACGCCAGCGCGACCGCACACGCACCGTGCGCCGACGCATCCTGCATGCCCTGGGGTTTCAGCTGACCCTGGTGTGCTTTCTGGTGCCGCTCATCGCGTGGTGGCTGGAGATCACCTTGATGCAGGCCCTTGTGCTGGACTTGGTGTTCATTGTCTACATCCCATTCTTCACTTTCGCCTACAACTGGGCGTTCGACCGCTCCTTCGGCGTTCCCAGCTCAGCGCTGAACCAGAGCCAATGAAGCCCGCTGGTGGTTAGCTGGCTTTGGGACTGAATAAAGTACGGCCAGCCAGACAGGCCACGTTGTGCGTTTTACTATTTGCTAGACGCGCTGCAGTGGCATGTGCAATGTGACGCGTACGGGATACCTGTGCGAAAAGTACAAGCATCCCAAGTGCGCTGGTGAAGGGCCCACTGCACATGCTGCGCTGGACAGAGGTTTTGCCAGCATGCTCTCGTCCACCCTCACCCCCTCTCGTACCAGCCCTTAGAGCGGTTCACGACTCGTACCACCAACAGCATCACCGGCACCTCGACCAAGACCCCGACCACGGTGGCCAGCGCCGCGCCCGAGTGCAGGCCAAACAAGCTGATAGCAGCGGCCACGGCCAGCTCGAAGAAGTTGCTGGCACCAATCAAGGCCGAGGGGCCTGCGATGCAGTGTTGCTCGCCAACGCGCTTGTTTAGCCAGTACGCCAAGCCCGAATTGAACAGCACTTGAATCAAGATCGGCACGGCCAACATGGCAATCACCAACGGCTGGCGAATGATGGCTTCACCTTGAAAAGCAAACAACAAGACCAGCGTCAGCAGCAAGGCGATCATCGACCACGGCCCCATTTTTTGTATGGCGCACTCAAAGGCGGCCTGGCCTTGCTTGAGCAAATGGCGTCGCCAAAGCTGCGCCAACACCACCGGCACGACGATATACAGCCCGACTGAAATCAACAAGGTATCCCAGGGCACGGTGATCGACGACATGCCCAGCAGCAGACCGACCACGGGCGCGAACGCCACAATCATGATGACGTTATTCAAGGCCACTTGCGAGAGCGTGAACAGCGGGTCGCCATTGGTCAGACGGCTCCACACAAACACCATGGCCGTGCACGGCGCTGCCGCCAGCAAAATCAGCCCAGCGATGTAGCTGTCTATTTGATCGGCGGGCAACCATGGCGCAAACAGATACCGAATAAACAGCCAGCCCAGCAAGGCCATCGAAAAGGGTTTGACCGCCCAATTGACGAAGAGCGTCACGCCAATACCCCGCCAATGGCTTGTGACTTGGTGCAATGCGCTGAAATCGATCTTGACCAGCATGGGCACGATCATGACCCAGATCAGCAGCCCCACCGGCAAATTGACTTGAGCCCATTCCATTTGGCCAATCGCATGAAATACCCCAGGCAGCACTTGGCCCAGCGCCACGCCAATGGCAATACAGGCCAGCACCCACAGCGTTAAGTAACGCTCGAAAACGCCCAAGCCAGCTTGGCCGGTTTGTGCCTTGGTACTCATACCACGACTCCGGTTTGGCCAATGGCTGCCAACGCTTGCTTGAGAGCGCTGGGCTCCAAGGTCTTCAGCGGCAAATCAACGAGTAGGCGCACGCGGCTTTGTATCTGCTGAAAGACCCGCTCAAACGCTTGGCGCTTCTCTTCCTCTGTACCCGTGGCAGCGGCCGGGTCTGCAAAGCCCCAATGCGCCCCAATCGGCTGGCCCGGCCAGAATGGGCACATTTCACCGGCCGCGTTGTCGCACACCGTGATGACGCAATCCATCTGCGGCGCATCGGCACCAGCAAATTCATCCCAGCTTTTGCTGCGCAAACCGTCGGTGGGCAAACCCATCGCTTGCAGTTGCTGGATGGCCAAAGCATGCACTTGGCCTGCCGGGTGGCTGCCTGCGCTGTATGCCCGCAAGCGGCCCTGCCCCATGGCGTTCAGCAAAGACTCCGCCATGATGCTACGCGCTGAATTGCCGGTGCAAAGCACCAGAACATGCCATATCTTCTCGCTCATAACGTGGTACTTTCTGCAGAACTGGCTGCCAGGGATTGCGGCGCTATGGCAATCGATGACAAATCCGTGGCTTGGTCGATGGGCTGGCCTGCGGCCAGCCTTTCGGAATAGCGGTCGGTCAGTTGCTCGCGGTGCGGGCGCAGCAATACCGTGAAACGCACCAGCTCTTCCATCACATCGACGATGCGCTCGTAATACGGCGAAGCTTTCATGCGGCCGGCCTCATCAAACTCTTGGTAGGCCTTGGCAACGCTGGACTGGTTTGGAATGGTGAACATGCGCATCCAACGGCCTAGCAAACGCAAGCTGTTGACGGCATTGAAGCTCTGCGAGCCTCCCGACACCTGCATCACCGCCAATGTCCGGCCTTGCGTGGGCCGCACGCCCGCCATCTCCAGTGGCAAATGGTCAATCTGCGCTTTCATCACGCTGCTGATCTGGCCGTGGCGCTCGGGGCTGCACCACACCTGCCCTTCTGACCATTCGGACAACGCCCGCAACTCCTTAACTGCAGGGTGATCGTCGCCGCGTACTTGGTCGGGCAGCGGCAAATCTGAGGGATCAAAAATACGCGTTTGCGCGCCAAAATATTGCAGCAACCGTGCCGCCTCTTCAACGGCCAAGCGTGAAAACGAACGAGGCCGCAGCGAACCATACAACAGCAAGATGCGCACCGGCGGCGCATCGGGCGCCAAGCCCAGCGCCGGGCGTTGGCTGGCATAAGACGGATGCAGCGCAGGCAATACATCCGGCGCGGACAGTGGGCGAAGACTCATAAGGACTCCTTGGCGGTTTTCGGGCTGCACACCAGCTCGCAGGATTGACCACCGCAGCAGTTTTCAGTCAAAAAAGCGACCAGCGCGTTGGCCGTTGCAAAGTTCGCCTCGTAAATCACAAAGCGCCCTTCTTGGCGCGAGCTGACCATGCCGGCATGGGCCAGCTCTTTCAGATGAAAGGACAGCGAGGACGGTGGCACGCCTAGCGCTTCACTGATTTTTCCGGCAGCCAGACCGGCAGGGCCGGCCTGCACCAGCAGTCTGAATACCGCAAGGCGCGATTCTTGGGCGAGGGCCGCTAGTGCGGTGACAGCATTTGATGTTTCCATATTTCGATAATAATCAAAATATAGAATTAATGCAAGTGGGCCCTCTGCCAATCCCTATGCGTCTATCTGCTAGCGCCTGCCTGCTACCGCGCTGTTGATACGTCCACTGAGATGGAGGCTCTGCCGATTTCGCAAACGCTTGGTACTGCCGATGGCTCCAACAGACAGGGATTGTTGATGGCCGGTCGCGCACCCATTCATAGGCTTTCGCAGCTTGCAAGCGCTCACCGTGCCGACCCGTACCGCCTAACAAACGGGCTGTTGATTTCCATCTCAAAGTGACCCACAAGAGTTAGTAGGGGATGCGGACAAAAACTTGGACTACCAGGAGGTAGTTCATGTACTCATACGCAGACAGGATTCGTGCAGTTGAGCTTTACATTAAGCTTGGCTTGCGTGTCAGAGCCACCATTCGCCAGTTGGGATACCCAACCAAGAACGCATTGAAAGGCTGGTATCAGCACTACCTGAAGCATCAGGATTTGCCAGTAAGCCAAGCACCAAGAGCACCGAAATATTCGCTACAGCAAAGACAGGTGGCGGTTGCTCATTACCTCGCCCACGATCGCTGTATTGCCGCCACGATGAGGGTTTTGGGTTACCCGGGTCGAGGAACGTTGACTGCGTGGGTTCGGCAAGACTGCCCTGACACCTGCAAATCGAGAGTAGGCAGGTCTTGGCCGACTACAAAGCCTGATGCTTTGATGTGTGAGGGCGTGGTGCAACTGTGTGCCCGCCAATCAAGTGCACAGGAGATTGCGGACAAGTTAGGGGTATGCCGGGGAACCTTGTACAACTGGAAAAATCAGTTGCTTGGCCCTTGTGCCCCAGCCTCAATGAAACACAGTCCAAAGCGATCGCCAGTGTTGGATGAAGCAGCACTCAGGCGCCAAGTTGAATCATTGCGCCAGGATGTTCGGCGGCTGAAGATAGAACGTGAGCTTCTCAAGCAGGCCCATGAAATCTTAAAAAATGGAGCTGACATTGATCTGCATAGGCTGGCAAACAAAGATAAGGCTGTGCTGGTTGAAGCGTTGCACGGGCAGTATGAATTGCCAGAACTGCTTTCTCTTGTTGGCCTTGCTAGAAGCTCGTATTTTTACCATCGTGCTCGGCTGAAGCTGGCTGACAAATACGTTGATTTACGCCGAAGCATCACAGAGATCTTCGACAACAACTACCGTTGCTATGGATATCGCAGGGTGCAGGCATCCCTGCTCAAGGAGTGCACGGGCATCTCAGAGAAGGTGGTTCGCCGGCTGATGAAGCAGGAGGGCTTGATCGTGGCCAAGCCCAAACGCCGCAGATATAACTCATACCTTGGAGAGATAGGCGCTGCCCCGCAAAACCTCATCAATCGAGACTTCCATGCTGCTGCTCCCAATGAGAAGTGGCTCACCGACATTACTGAATTCCAGATTCCTGCTGGCAAGGTTTACCTGTCGCCAGTCATTGATTGCTTTGACGGGCTGGTGGTGAGCTGGTCGATTGGGACTCATCCCAACGCAAACCTCGTCAACACAATGCTGGATGCGGCCATTGATGCTGTTCAAGGCAGCGAGAGCCGTCCTGTGATTCATTCTGATCGTGGAGCTCACTACCGATGGCCTGGCTGGCTCTCGAGGGTCCATGATGCAAAGTTGGTTCGCTCGATGTCTCGTAAAGGGTGCTCACCAGACAACGCTGCGTGCGAAGGCTTCTTTGGAAGGCTAAAGATGGAGCTGTTCTATCCTAGCAACTGGCAATCAACAACGATTGAGCAGTTCATTGAAGCTGTCGATACTTACATTCGTTGGTACAACGAAAAACGCATCAAGGTATCTCTGGGACGTCTAAGTCCTGTGGAATACCGGAACAAACTTGGCCTAGCCGCATAAAACCAGTCCAAGTTTTTATCCGCACCTCCGGTGGGTCACTTTTGCATGGAAATTAACACTCGGGTATCAAGCGGTTTGGCAACTATCACCTCGACCTGAAGCGGCCCCCGGAGCCCTGGGTCAAGGAATCACAGTTTCGTGAGGCGGCCAGGCGTGCACGAGCTGCTGCAGCTGCAGTGGCAGCGGATGGGCAGCGAGCCGGCCAAAAGGGAGCAGGAGCATGAGCGATCCAGAAACCACCGTCCTCACTGCCTATGGCCGGCTGGACAGGGCTTCGCTGACACGGCTACAGAGCACCTACGACACCTCAAAACTGCTGCGCGCAGTCGAACAGCTCGACAGAGTTGTGGGCAACGCACTAGGCCAGGACGGCCTTCGGGACGTACTGCTGCGGCTTCACGGGATGGCGCACGCTGTGGTCAACGGGGCCGGATTGTCAGGCTCTGCGGAAGAGAGCTTGCCCGAACTGGCTTTTGAAGCAACTTCAGAGATCCGTCAAACAATCGCTACGCTGCAGGAATGGGTGAAGCTGATTGAACCGCTGGAAACACTACAGGTGACAAATTGAGTTTCTATTTTGAATAAAGGAACGATTTCACATAACCGAAAGGCTTATGAGTCAAAACTGGCTTTATCCCGGCTTACCCTCGAAGGGATCATGAGTTGGGGAGGTTCAGCCAGGTAGCCAAAGAGAAAGTAGGCCAGAACAGCCAGCAGCAGATTGGTCCACCACGGCCAGCTGGCGATGACCAACGGCACAGCGACGATGAGAGGCTTGTTGGTGTTGGACAT